>JACRID010000009.1 GCA_016220145.1 Candidatus Peregrinibacteria bacterium | reverse complement strand
TCTCAGGGCATATTTTGCCAACCCCGATCCCTTCTATTCTTACAGGTTCTATTCGGGCCGATTCCGGAAAAACCTCTGCCGCTCAACAAAAAATCAACTTCAAATTTTTAACCCAAGAAAAATATGGTGAAGCTCCAACAAGTTACGTTGCAATGACGGTACACTTAGCAGGTGAAAATAACAGATTCGAATGCCGGACTGAGGAGCGCAGATGCGCGACGAAGGAGGCGGGGTCGCAGGCTGAGCCTAAGGGCGAAGACCTGTGTTCGAATCCCACCCCCTCCATATGATGACTATAACGCTATCAATGTAAACCGATTCATTGATATCCCAATGAACTATGCGGGCGTAATAGGTGTTCCAATTACATTTGTCGATAAATATAACCCAAAGCAGTTTGAAATTATTGGTATCGATAGATATGTAAAAGACAATCCAAACTATGGAAAGCGGTTTACAATAGGCGGCCAAGAAATCTATGCCCGTATTTTAATAAGGAATAAAAAAGTGAAAAAATAATATGAAAATTGATCTACATAAAATTAAAATCAGAAAGGTAATTGCCGACTACAAAGACAGCCGCGAGGAGGGCGTAGTTGCTTATGGCGGTAAACTTGATATCCGCCCGAAATATCAGCGCGAGTTTGTGTACAAAGAGAAGCAACGCAATGCCGTGATAGAAACTATCAAAAACAGCTTTCCGCTGAATGTGATGTATTGGATGATTAGAGAAGATGGTGGCTACGAAGTACTGGACGGCCAACAGCGTACCATCAGCATTGGGCAGTATGTTAATGGTGATTTTTCACTGAATGATCGCTTTTTTCATAATCTAACCAAAGAAGAACAGGATAAAATTTTGGAGTATGAACTAATGATTTACTTCTGCGAAGGAACGGACAAAGAACGACTGGACTGGTTCAGGATTATCAACATTGCCGGAGAAAAATTGACCGACCAAGAAATTCGCAACGCGGTTTATACCGGGCCGTGGCTTTCGGACGCAAAACTTAAATTCAGTAAATCAAACTGTGCGGCGTATCTGTTGGCAAACGACGGAGGGCAATTAGTTAGCGGTTCGCCAATACGGCAGGATTATTTAGAAACCGCACTCTCTTGGATAAATGACGGCAAGATAGAGGATTATATGGCGAAACATCAGCACGACAAAAAAGCTGATGAGCTATGGGATTATTTTCAAGATGTAATCGCTTGGGTGCGTAAAACTTTTCCCAATTATCGAAAAGAGATGGCAAGCGTGAATTGGGGCGAGTTATACAACCAATTCAAAAAGGAGAAGTTAAACGCCACAAAATTGGAAGCCGAAGTTAAAGAGTTAATGCAAGACGAAGACGTTACCAAAAAGTCCGGCATTTATCCGTATGTTTTAACGGGGCAAGAAAGACACCTTTCAATTCGTGCTTTTACCGACAAAATGAAGCGCGAGGCGTACGAGCAACAAAACGGCATTTGTCCATTCTGCAAAAAGCAGAAAAAAGAGAAAAAACAATGGGATATTTCAGAGATGGAAGCTGATCACATAACGCCTTGGCACGAGGGCGGAAAAACAATCACCGAAAATTGCCAAATGCTATGCAAGGAACACAATCGAACTAAATCCGGGGAATAAGCCGAGTTTTAACGGGAATTTAGTTATCCCAGTATATTTGTAGAAAAACTTGACACACTTGTTTGAATTTGCTACATTACTTACATAATAAGGTTATTTATATGAGCACAGCACCAAATCTATACAAAAAAATACAGGATTTCCGCCAAAAGGCCAGAATGACGCAAGAGGAACTTGCAGAAAAGGTCGGTTTGTCCCGTGGGGCGGTTACTTCAATAGAACAAGGAAAGCGTAAGGTTACAGTCGAAGAATTGCTCAAATTTTGCGAAGCGTTTAGCTGCTCTTATGCAGATTTTTTGGCTTCTGATCAGAAGGATAAGCCGGCGGCGGAAGGTGGGAAGAAAAATATCCGCGAGCTTTATGACGCATACAAAGATAAATATCAAGGCAAAACATTGCCTTATCTGCAGAATGATAACCCCCTTGATGATTATTTGCGTCAGGTGAACCCATATTATTATCCGTCTGCCAATAACGAAATCCGATATGAGCAATGATCCCAAACAACCGAAAAAGCTGGAGCTAACAGAGCCAGCCCCAAGGAAGCCGGAAGCCGGAAGAAGGTGGCGAGGGTGCTTCTTTGCCAGTTTCTATTGAGCTTAATCAAAAGCGCAGACAGCATAAC
Source organism: Candidatus Peregrinibacteria bacterium (assembly GCA_016220145.1). Lineage (GTDB taxonomy): Bacteria > Patescibacteriota > Gracilibacteria > UBA1369 > UM-FILTER-53-11 > JACRID01. The sequence continues at coordinate 21,439 of JACRID010000009.1, read as the reverse complement.
CAAAATTTTGAAAATAGTTTGCGACAGGCGCGAATTGAGCTTATTAAAAACATCCAGCAAAAGCGTGGCTCCAAGGTGTTTGTATTTTACTCTCACGATACTTTGGACGCGCAACACGCAGAGATTTTCTTTGAACTCCTACAGGAAGTTGGCAAACAAGAAAAACTCGATCTTTTTTTGTTAAGCCCCGGTGGATTTGCCGATCAAGCTTTCAATATGTCGCGTTGGTGCAGGCAATACGCCACGCAATTTAATGTAATCATTCCTTACTACGCAAAAAGTGCCGCGACCTTGCTATCTTTGGGCGCAGACACGCTTTTGATGGGACCTTCATCGGAGCTTGGACCAATCGATCCGCGCATTCTAATACCCGATGACTATGGCCGCACAATGCAGGTGTCGGCACTCTCAATTAAAGACGCTCTGAAGGTAATTGAGGGCATCACTGAAGATAATCAGGAAAAAGCCCTAAAATATATGCCGCTGATCGAAAAGATTGATCTTAAAGTACTTGGAGAATATGAGCGTGCAATACAAAGTGCAAAACAATACGCTTCTGACCTCTTGCATATGAGCGGTCTTTTGAAAGATAAGGATGTTGAAGAAGAGGACGCTAATGATTCAAAAAAGAAAGTGCCAAAGCATAAAAACATCGCACATCATCTAACGGAGGGTTATTATTCGCACGGCTATGCCATAGGTGCGGATAAAGCCCAAGAGCTTGGATTTAATGTCGTCTGCCCGGGCAATGACGGCTTTGACCCCGAAGTTTGGAAGTCGGTTTGGCGGCTACATAAGCTATATGACGATATGATGAGAAATAATCGGAACGAGCGGCTTCTTACCGAAAACTTGGTAGAATACCGACAGGTTATGACTGTTTTGGAAACCGATACCTTTTCTGTACCTGTTGAGAAGAATTTTATAAAGGACTTATCGCAAAAATATGGCAAAAGATAATACCATACAAACAGCAGCAGAAGAAAAGAGTAAGCCGATTTTGCAATTTTCTGTTTTGTGCGACGGTGTCGCCAAAGGACAAGGCGGTAAACCGGTTTTTATCGGGATATTTGATAACTTTGTCCGCACTGGTGTAATTCCACAATTTTTTATCGCTAATAGATGGACTTACGGCAAGGGCAAGTTTAATCAAAAGATTGAAATAAAAAATCCCGAACTTGATAAAAGCATTGCAGAAGTTGCTAATCAGGAATTTATTTTACAAAACGAAACAAGCCCTGCAAATATCATCAGCGGTTTTGTAAACGTTAATTTTGAAAAAGCTGGCGTACACTGGGTACAGATTTTTCTTGATGATGAGCTGGTGATGTCCTATCCATTACCAGTATACGAACAGCAGAAGTAACTAACCCCACCCGCCACCCTTTAATTTTGTAGCCCCGCAAAAAAATTTTAGGGCGAAGCCCAAGCAGGCGGGCAAAAAGGAAGGGGGTTGGGGGGAAGGAATTTTTGCCCGCCTGCTTTTGAGCGGAGGCATGGCGGAAGGGGGGTTTGGGGGGAATTCCGCCATGCCGGAGCGAATACAAAAAGAGGCCGCACCCGCCGCCCTGCTAGTCAAGAGCAGAAGCCAGCAAAAAATTTTTCTTTTCCTTGTAGAAGAAAAAATCCAGCGCGCGCAAATCAAAAAATGTGAAGAAAACTTTTTGGCTGGCTGGCGAGCGTTAGCGAGCGGCGGCGGGGCGGCTTCCTTAGTTGGGGGTTTGCTCAAAGAATGTTCGAACTTCAGTCAAAAAACACCGCCAAGTTACGTTGCAATGACGGTACACTTAGCAGGTGAAAATAACAGATTCGAATGCCGGACTGAGGAGCGCAGATGCGCGACGAAGGAGGCGGGGTCGCAGGCTGAGCCTAAGGGCGAAGACCTGTGACCGAATCCCTCCCTCTCCGCCAACAGACAACAAGCGAGGCCTAGCGCAAGCCGTTTTTACTCCCTGTCATGGAAGAAAAAGGCTTGCGCTAGAGCGGAGCGAAGTTGTCCTTTAAAACAAGGCGGAATTGCGCTTCGTTCTTTTGTCCCCGCCAGGGTCGATATGTTGAGAAAATCAGTTCTCAACCTTTGTGGCCATACGACCACTGCTCGGTGACGCCCATCTTTCTTTTTAAAAGTTTTTCAAAAACAGCAACCGCGGTGGCGATTACGATAGAAATAAAAGTAGCCACAATGCCCACGGCAATAAAGCCGGCCGGATCATCATTTTTAGCATGAAATATCCTTATGTATAGTGCCGCCATCACAATTAAGGACATGCTGAAAAACAGATTATTGAAGCGAGATTTTTGTATTTTGTGCGAAAACGTCGAAGCGCGAAAGAGACGTATCAGGTTAGATACGGCGATGAGCGATAAGACGTTTGCAGCCAAAATTTGCAAAATGCAGCAGAAAAGATGTTTTTCAGAGGTTCCCTAAGTTTGCGGCTCTCCCCTCGGTCAAGGGAAACCGGATCATGCTGGCAAGCACAATGACTGCCTGAAGCAATATTGTTGAGCTCCTTTTCATGGTTGGTTTTTAGAAATTTTTATATTTACATCTCCTCGGGCACCTCAATTCCAAGGAGCTTGAGTCCGTTTTTGATGACGACGGTCGCGGCTTCAACCAGTTTTAATCTTGCCGCGCGAATTTCCGGTTTGGCCTTCAAAACTTCCTGCGCCGCATAAAAACCATTGAACCTTTGTGCTACCTCAAACAAATAATTCGCAATTAAATTCGGTTTAAATTCCTGCGCCGCGTGGACCACAACTTCCGGCAATTTTGGCAGAAGTTTCGCCAGTGCCAATTCCTGCGGCTCTGTTAGAATATATTTCCCGCCCCTAAAATTCTCTTCTCCGCGTTTCCTCAATATTGCCCTCGCCCTGGCATATACATATTGCAAATAAGGCGCACTATTCCCCTCGAGGCTCAACATTTTGTCCCAGGTAAAAGTAATATCCGTCGTGCGATTTTGCGACAAAACCGCATACTTCATTGCGCCAATTCCAACCTGCCGCGCAACCGCCTTTTTCTGTTTTTCACTCAAATCCGGATTCTTTTCTTCAACAAGCTTTAACGCCCGCTCTTCGGCCTCATCCAATACTTCTTCAAGCAAAATAATGTTGCCTTTTCGCGTGCTCATGCGCTTTTCCGGAAAACTCATTCTTCCAAAAGAAACGTGAATATTCGGGGCTTTTGTGATTTTAAGCATTCGCGCCACTTCAAAAAATTGTTGAAAATGAAGACTCTGCGCAACGTCCACCACCATCACCATAAGATCGGGATGCCAAGTGTCTTCCCAGTATTTCGTTCGCGCCAAATCGCGCGTCGCATAAAGCGTCGCGCCATCCGATTTCTTGATCAAACACGGGGGATATTTTTCATTCTCAAACGGCGCAATCAGCGCACCGCCCTCCCCTGTCACAAAAACGCCCTTTTTGATTCCCATGTCGATGATCGCCCGCATCTTGTCTTCATAAAAACTTTCGCCGTGAATATAATCAAAACTCACATCCAGCCGATCATAAATTCCCTGAAATTCCTGCAAACTCAAGTCCACAATCCACTTCCAAAGTTTGCGATTTTCACTGTCACCGCCCTCCAATTTTTTAAATTCGGCGCGGCCGCGGTCTTCCAAAGCAACATCTTTTTCAACCTCGTCGTGAAATTTCACATATAATTTAAGGAGTTCCGGAATCGGATTTTTCTTCACGGTTTCCTCACTCCCCCAGGTTTTGTAGGCATAAATCAATTTTCCAAATTGCGTGCCATAATCACCCAGATAATTGTCGCGGATAACCTTATATCCAACAGCATTGAACATTTTGTTAAGGGCGCAGCCAATGATGGTGGAAAGAAGATGATGCACGCCCATCGGCTTTGCGACATTCGGGTGGGAAGTGTCGGTGACGACGGTTTTTCCGGCGGCAATCTTACTGCTGCCAAATTTTTCACCTTCGTCAATTACTTCCTGCAAAAAATCCGTCAAAAATTGCGGCGCAATAAAAAAATTCAAAAAACCGGGGCCGGCGCATTCAACCCTGGAAATCCAATCCGGAAGTTTAATTTTTTGCGCCAGCGTTTCGGCAATCGCTCGAGACGCTTTGCCAAGCTTTTTCCCAAGCTCAAACGCAACGTTCACGGAATAATCTCCGTGCGCGTCAGCCGACGGATAATCAATTTTAACCTGAAATTCAATATCGCCAAATTCTTTTTTAACAGTTTCCTCAACAAGGAACGCGATTTTATCTTTCAGTAGATTCATACTTCCGCATTTTATCAGAAAACGCGGTTTATGCGGATTTTTGGATTAAGGGGCAAGCAAGGCATGTGTTTTTTCGACCATAAGCCTGCATGTTGCGCTCGCTAACATGTACGCTCGCGCAACGGCCTCGGGATTGCCTCGACGGCAGTCTCGGCATTTTGCTTCGCAAAACATGATCCCTCGGCCTAACAGGCTAGGCATGGTCTTTAAAAAACACATGCCTTGCTTGCCCCAACCTACCTCCCACCAAATCCAAAATACATCCTCAATATATGACAAGACGACTGGATTGAGGGTTACACAATAATCTGATAGAATAACAAGATTTAATTAATCAAATCATATGAAAAACACAAACGCAAAACTGATAAAAATCGTCGCAATGGCCGGAGTCGCAGTCGCTTTGCTAGCTAACGCGAACGTGGTTTACTCCCAAGCTCCGGTCGACGCACTTGAGCCGTCGGATGTGGAAAATCTAAAAGCCACGCCGGGAGATGGCGAGGTATATCTTACCTGGGACGCCTCAACCGACAACGTCGGCGTCACGGGCTACAAGATTTATCGCGGCACGCATTCCGTAAAAACAACGGACGATCAATATGATCTGCCGGTTGTTCCCGTTGGGAATGTCCGTTCTTACACGGTCAAAAATCTGACCAACGGACAGGTTTATTATTTTTCCGCCACGGCGCTTGATGCCGCCGGAAATGAAAGCAATAACTGGGCCGCCGAAGCCGGCGCGACTCCCGAGAGCGGACTTGCCGCAGCGGGAATGCCTCAAGATGACGGCCAATCTCCTCAAATAAAAGAGATAAAATCGGAGGATGTTGTGACTGTCAACGTGGTTTTCACCGAAGCGGTAAAGTTGCCGATCGAACATCCGGCCAGCGCGTTTGTAATTGAAAAAATCGCAAACAAATCAAAATTGGAAGTTCAAAAAGCGGAGATTGACGCAAGAGATTCAACCGGAGCAACCGTGCTTTTAACGACTGCGCCGCAAGAAGCGGGCGTTGATTATTTGGTTACAGCGGGCGTTGAAATTCAGGACGCATCTAATAATCCGGTGAACAGCGGAACTTCCGACACGGGTTCATTCAAGGGCGGCGCAAAAAAGAAACCTGAACAAAAACCGGCAGCGCAAGAAAATATGCAAACTCCGGCAACGGGCGACACGGAGGCCCCTGTTTTAACAGCTGGAGCCGCAGACTTTAATAATAGAATAACCGTCAGTTTCTCGGAACCGGTCAAATTACCGGCGGCTCCGCGCAGCAGTTTCGCCATCACAAAAAAAGGAACCGATGAAAAACTCAATGTTCTTAATGTAAGCTTGAGCGTCGACGGCAAAACGATTTTCATCACAACCGATCCTCAAAAAATGACCGAATATGATGTGAAAGTTTTCGGAGTAACGGACACGGCGGGCAACGCTCTTTCGGCTCAAGCGGACTCCGTAACGGTAACCGGCAGAGGCGCCAGCATGGAAGACATGGCTCCCCCTGAAGAAATCACAAAATTGGCGGCGCGCATCAAGGGCGCAACTACAAATTTGGTTGAATTAAAATGGAAAGCCGGTAAAAACTCTTCCGGAGACTTGGCGGATCAGCTGCTTTATCAAAGTAATGACAAAAAAGGGAAAGATTTTGGGAAACCGACTTCCGTCGGATCCTCCACGACTGCGGTAGAGGTGCAAGATTTAAAACCCGGCAGCTGGTATACATTTAAAATTACGACAAAAGACACTTCGGACAACGAGAGCAAAGGAGTGATGACTTCAATATATTTGCCGCAAACGGGCCCGGGAGTTCTTGTGGCAGGCTTTGTCTCTTTACTAACAGGTTGGTATTCCAGAAAAAAGAACACGCATGAGCGTAGCGAATGCGCTTCGTCCTCTCGTCCCCGCTAGGGTGGATTTTGGAGTTCATCTTTTTTTAATAAAAATTTAACGAAAATTTCATCTGCGTATGCTATAAAAATCGCATGCGCAGATTTGCAATTGGAGCGTTGACCACCTTATTGTCTTCGGGATTTTTGCTGTTTCAATCGGCGCCGGACGCGCTGATGCATGTTTATTTTTTGAATATTGGACAGGGCGACGCGACTTTAATTCGAACACCCGGCGGTGAAAATATATTGATTGACGGCGGACCCGACCGTTCGATTTTGACCGAACTCAAGGACACACTCCCCTTTTTCGACAATTCAATCGATTACATGCTCCTCACTCACCCCGACGGTGATCACATTTCGGGTTTAATTTACGTTCTTGGGCGGTACAAGGTTAAAAATGTGGTTTTTACGGGCGGATACAAGGGTAAACTTTCCGAAGCTTTTTTAAAAAAAATCAGGGATAAAAATATTCCGGTTATTATCGCGGATGAAAATTCGGATATTAATCTTGAAGACGGCGTGATTATTGATGTGCTTGCGCCTTCGCGGCAATCAATCGGCAGACTGGTGGACACAAATAATTCTTCCCTTATTGTTAAGATAATTTATGCAGGAAAAAAGTTTTTAATTACGGGAGATGCCGAAGCGGATACCGAAGAAAAATTATTGCGTGCAAATGTGGATTTGGATTCCGACGTTTTAAAAGCGGGCCATCATGGCAGCAAAACCAGCAGCACGGAAGATTTTTTAAAAGCGGTTTCACCGGATTATGCCGTCATTTCCGTTGGCAAGGATAATCCGTATCATCATCCGCATCCGAGCGCGCTAAAAAGGCTTGCCGGCACAAACGCAAAAATTCTCCGCACGGATTTGGATGGCCGTATCGAAATGACCATCTCGAAGACGGGCTTGGTAGATGTCATTGCGAGCGACCGAAGAGAGTGAAGCAATCTGACGCTAAGGCAATCTCACAATATCCGCGCCCAGCTTGCGAAGTTTTTCATCAAACCGCTCGTAGCCGCGATCAATGTAGTGGATGTCGCAAACTTCGGTTTCACCTTCCGCGGCAAGCGCAGCCAAAATCATCGCCGCGCCGGCGCGAATGTCCCAGCTTTTCACCTTGCCGCCCGCAAGCTTGACAGGTCCGCTGATTATTGCTTCATGAGGATCAAGTATTTTAATTTTCGCACTCATTTTTATTAAATCCGGGAAATACGCAAAACGACCTTCAAAAAGCGTTTCGTGCACAAAACTTTCGCCCTCCGCCTGCGTCATCAAAACAACAAACGGCGGCTGCAAATCCGTCGGGTACCCGGGGAAAACGTTTGTCTGAAGCCGTTTGCATGCCTTAATCTTTCCCGTCGGGCGAACATGGACTTTCTTACCTTTTATTTCAAAATTCACACCCATTTCTTTCAGCAAATTCCACAGCGCATCAAGATCGTGCGGAATTACATTTTTCACAACCACATCGCCGCCCGTCAGCGCCGCAGCCAAAACGAAAGTTCCGGCTTCAAGATAATCCGGAGTGATTGAATAAGTCGCGCCGTGCAATTTTTGGTCCGGCCTGTTTTTAATTTTGATCGTATGCGTTCCGATGCCGAAAACGTTCACTCCAAGCGCTTTTAAAAACCTGCACAAATCCTGAACATGAGGCTCAACAGCCGCCAATCTAATGACAGTTTGCCCTTCCGTAAGCGCCGCCGCCAAAATCGCATTTTCGGTTCCTGTAACGCTGAATTCCGACAAAACAACTTCTCCGGCATGTGGCCCGCCCTCAAAAATCACTTCGTTCTCCTTGCCCGGCAACCTGTTAACTCCAAGTTGGCGGAGCACACCCTCGTGCGTATCAATCGGCCGCGAACCAAGAACGCAACCTCCGGGATATGGCAATTTTGCATAACCGGTTCGCGCCACCAATGCGCCAAGCAGCAAAATCGAAGCGCGCATTTTGCAGGCCAAATTTTCCGGAATTTTGCCCTGCTCTATCTGGCGAGTTTGAATTTCCAGCGTATGGTTTTGAAAGGAGAATTCAGCGCCAAGCGACTTCATAATCGTCAACATGGTGTGAATATCTTCAATGTCTGGCACGTTTTTTATGACGCACTTTTGATCTGTTAAAAGGGTCGCCGCCAAAATCGGCAAAGCCGCATTTTTTGAGCCACCGATGGCAACCTGACCGCGCAACGGTTTTCCGCCATGTACTACGAAACTGGGCATATAATTGATTAGAAGCGCTTAAATTATAACAGCCCCACGGCCTTCCTAGGAAGGCGTGTGTGGCGCAGCCGGCATTTGCCTGTTTGCGCTTTTATCTTGTGCGTATTTCTTGTCCACCCTACTACTGAGCCAACTTCACACCCTGAACCGCAGCCTTTCGTGCCTTCCTAACCTGGCGCTGGCACCTCATGAAATTGAAACACAAATGCCCTCCATCAATACCTTTCGGACATTTCCCGTCCCGGGACGGATTTGGACTTTTTCGCTGAAATGTTTTGAAATTTCAATTTTATTGTCATTCTGTCCCGCTCAGCGGGATCAGAATCCCTGTCTAGATTCCGGATCAAATCCGGAATGACAAGCAATAAATTCAGGATGGTCTTATCAACCCTCTTCCCTCCACCCTCCACCCTCCCTATAATACAACCATGCAAAATATACGTTTTTTGGCGCAGCGCGCGCGGGAAATTTCACTTCATCTTGGACTGTTGTCGACCGCGGCAAAAAATCAAATTTTGGAAATGATTGCGCAGAAACTGGTCGAAAATATACCTGAGATAGTTAAGGAAAATGCACAAGACATCACCGAAGGAAGAAATAAAAACATGTCGCAGGGGCTTATTGATCGCTTAACTTTGAATGAGGACCGAATTCGCGTAATGGCGTCGGAGGTTAGAAAAGTTGCAACACTACAAGATTATGTCGGCCATATTCTTGAATCGCGCGAACTTAAAAATGGACTTTTGTTGAAGCGCATTCGAGTGCCGATCGGCGTCATCGGAATGATTTATGAATCCCGCCCGAACGTGACGGTTGATGCTGCGGTTTTGTGTTTAAAAAGCGGAAACGCCGTCATCTTAAAAGGCGGTTCCGACGCCATAAATTCAAACCGGATTTTGGTAAAAATAATTCAGTCGGTGCTTGATGAAGTCGGCGAATTTTCAAAAGAAACGAGACCGAAGGATGCGGTGCAATTGATCGACACAACAGATCGGAATGCAACCCTGGAACTTTTAAGTCTGCATGATCTTATAGACGTAATAATTCCGCGCGGCGGCAAGAATCTCATAAAATTTGTGCGCGAAAATTCCCGCGTTCCGGTGATCGAAACCGGCGCTTCGGTAGTTCATACTTATGTCCACGAGGACGCCAACATTGAAAAAGCGGTTAAGATTGTGATGAATGCCAAGCTGCGACGCATTTCAATTTGCAACACGCTGGATTGCCTTCTATTACACAAAAACGTCGCGGAAAAGTTCTTAAAGACCTTTGCGAAGGCTTTGCCAAAAAATCTTTATAGAGCCGATCACCTGGAACTGCGTGCCGATTCGTCAAGTTTTGAAATTTTGAAAAGATCTAAGCCTCAAAAGGGGTTCGAGCTCAAAATTACAAAATCCAAGGAGAGCGATTATTCCACCGAATTCTTGGATTACATTTTGGCGATCAAAACGGTGCGCGATTTGAATGAGACCATAAATCACATTTCCAAACACAGTCTGCGTCATTCCGAAGCGATAATTACAGAAAGCCGATCTGTTGCAGAAGTATTCTTGAACACCGTCGACGCCGCATGCGTTTATTGGAATACCTCGACGCAATTTTCCGACGGTGCGCAATTTGGGCTTGGCGCCGAAATCGGAATTTCCACCCAAAAATTGCATGTGCGCGGACCATTCGCGCTTGAAGGCCTGACGAGTTATAAGTGGGTGATCGAGGGAGATGGCCAATTGCGCTCGTTTTAAGGTACAATAAAGCCTAAAGTCATCCTGAACTTGCCTGCCCTGAACTCGTTTCAGGGTTTCAGAATCTAGATTCTGATCCCGCTGAGCGGGTCAGAATGACGAGAGGACACAAACCCGGAATGACACAACACCCCATGCCTTCTGTCATCAAAAAATCCGACGTCGTCAAAAACTTTCCGCGCCGCGACCCCGATTCTCACAAAGGGCAAAACGGCCGCGTTCTTGTTATTGGCGGTTCGATTCACTATTTTGGAGCTCCGATCTTGGCGGGACTTGGGGCTTTTGGCTGCGGTGCCGATTTGGTTTATTTGCTGGTGCCGGAGTGTAATTTTGAGGTTAGCCGAAGTTATTATCCGGATTTTATTGTGCGTAAATATGCCGGCAATTTTATAAACAGCAGGACGATGGATGTGTTGCCGGAACTTTTGCAAAAGGATGCGCCCCGCCAAGCGGGGCGCAGTAATGCAGTAGCCGAGTCGCGGCTCGGCCTGAAGATTGATTGTATTTTGATTGGCCCGGGCGTGAGTGAAGAACTGGAAAGTTTGCGCGTCATAACCAGAATTATCGAAAAGGCGGAGTGCCCTGTTGTTCTTGATGCGGAAGCCATTCCTGCCATAGCTCAATTTGGATTGCCGGTTCCTGACGCGGACGGGAAATTGCCGCAACCGCGTTTTACAATCACTCCGAATCGCGCGGAAATGGATGAAATAACGGAGGGAGCGCTGCCGGAAGATCCCGAAGAGGAACTTCGCGTGGTTGAAGATTTTGCAAAAAAATGGAATGTGAATATTTTGCTTAAAAAACCGCGCGCGTTAATTGTTTCTCCGGATTTGCCGACGCGTTTGAATGAAACCGGCAATGCAGGAATGACCGTTGGCGGCAGCGGAGATGTTCTGGCCGGAGTGGTAGCTTCGCTAATTGCCCAAAAGTTGCGTCCATATGAAGCATGTCAATGCGCGGCGTATTTTCTGGGCGCCGCCGGAGACAATTTATATCGACAAAAAGGTTACGCCTTTACGGCGACGGATTTGGCGCTTGAACTGCCGTATACTATCCACAGCATCGTTGATTAACAATGTCAGACTGAGACTGTCTTTCTGTCATCCTCGCTTCAAGCTAGGGCGGGTGCCGGGTGTGTATCACCCGGCCAAGCGGGAATCTGATGAATCGCCGATTAAATCGTCGATGACAAAATAAGTCTCCCATTCTTCCTATGCTGCGAAAGCATCACAAAAACCTTCCGTTTTTCGAGTTTGAGATATTCCGGCCGCATGGTGATATTTTAGGACACGCCGTCTTTTCAAGGCATTTGGATGTTACGAACGGACAGCTTGTTCAAGAAATTATGGGCTCAAAAAATCCGCCGGTATCTTTTCAAAAACAACTTCACGGGACGGATTTATTTGTAGTTGATGGGCCCGAATTCAATCAAAAAGGAGATGCCATGATTACAAAAATGGGCCAAATTCCGCTGGTAATACGCACCGCCGATTGCGCAAGCGTCATCTTATTTGAACCTCAAAAAAGGGTTATTGCAAATATTCACGCGGGCTGGCGCGGCATTTCTCAAAAAATAATTCATAAAACAATCGGCCAACTTGCAGACGAATTTAAAGTTAAAAGTGAAAATCTGCTGGTTGCGATAAGCCCGATGATAGGGCCGTGCTGCTGCCGTTTTTCCGACCCGCAAAAGGAACTTCCCAAATTTATGCGCCGCTATATCACCGAAGAAAACACGGTTAACCTCTGGGGCGCAGTGGAAGGCCACCTTCGCGAATGCGGAATTCCCGAAAGAAATATCGAAAATCCGCGCGTTTGCACTTGCTGCAATCCTGAAGATTTCCATTCGTACCGCCGAGATGGGACCGCCGGCCGCTTTGGAACAATAGTGATGCTGAGGTAAGGCTGGCTGCATGGTATTTTCTGAGAACAGTTAATTTTGAGGAAGCAGTCGTTTGCCGCAGGGCGCGTAATTACAGGAAGAGGGCCGCCGAATCATGCATGAGGCGGCCCGACTCCAAGCGCCCGAAGACAAATGCTGCTTTCGGCTTTCATATGTTAAAATGCATCCATGAATATCGGCATCATCGGCTGCGGACACATGGGAAGCGCCGTCGCAAATGCGCTTATTTCGCAGCAACTAGGCAAAATCCACATCAGCAATCCGATAAAACCCCGCCTGGACACCGGTGGACACTTCACGTGGACACCGGACAACGCAAGCACGGTCAGAGCTTCCGACATCATAGTCCTTGCGGTTCGGCCGGCCGTTATAGCGCCCGTTTTGGAAGAAATACGACCACTTCTAAAACCAGCCCAAGTTCTAATTTCCATCGCTGCGGGAATTCCATTAAAAAAACTTCAAAAATTCTCCGGCAATCATAAAAAAATCGTTCGCGTAATGCCAAACTTGGCCGCACAAGTCTGCGAAGGAATCTCCGTCTGGCAAGCCACAAACGGCTGCACCAAAGAAGATAAAAAAGCAATCTCGAGCCTCTTAAATTCTTTCGGCAAATCCATAGAAGCGGCAAATGAAGAACTGATAGATATCGCAACGGCTGTCGGCGGCGGCGGCCCGGCATACACTGCGGCATTTCTGGAAAGCATGTCAAACGCGGCAATAAACATCGGCTTCAGTGAAGAAGACGCCCGCCTGCTTGCAATGCAATCCGTCCTCGGTTCAATAAAATACCTGCAAAAAACCGGCATGTCTTTTGAGGAACTGAAAAATGCCGTCCAAACAAAAGGCGGCACCACCGAAGCCGGTTTCAAGGTTTTGAAAAACAAAAAATGGCAGCGGACACTGGAAAAAGCGCTGTTAACCGGCTACAAACGCGCGCGCAAAATCAGCAAATGGTAAAATCTGTCGCACAATATACAACCTAACTTCCATCATTTATGAAAAAATCAGCTTGGATCACGGGAACAATTATTGTAATGGTTTTGGCGGCGGCAATCGGCATTTATTACCGATATTCGGCGCAGCAAAAATCCGATTTAATTAACAATTGCACCGCTTCGGGAGGATCATTCAAACTTGCAACCGGCATTTGCGAGTGCACCGCCTCCGGTTATTCTCTCAAACAAGGCAAATGCGTAGACGCTGCGGGATTACCCGGCGGAAGATTAAAAGAAGCAACCGATTTGCCTGTACGATAACACAAGCCTCTATGTTCCGCCTACCATACGGGCGGGCGGCTCGGCCCTTTTGCAAAATGCCGAAGGATTAATTCTTCGGCATTTTAAAATTCAAATTGTACCGGCCGTCATTTCTTCCCGACGGTGATCTTAAAGCTGTTCTCTTCCGTCTTTTTGCCTTCCGTCACTTTGACCTTAACGGTATATTCACCTGCCTTGAGTGTCTTGGGAAGAATATCTCTAACCTGAACGCTCAACAGGGATTTCGGCTTGATGGTTTTTGGAGTCGTCGTGGATTTAACGGATGCGCCCTTTGAATTCAAAAGCTGCCTGACAACATTTACCTTTAAGGCTTTTGTGCCTGCATTACCGTATGTATAGGTGAAGTTCAACCGTGCGCCCGGCCTGTATGAACCAAGCTTCTTCATTGATATGCCAACCTTGGGACCGGCCGCTTTTTTATCATTTTTATCACCGGGAGCCTTTGTAACTTTTGCAGCCGGAGTTGGAACCGAAGGTTTAACAACCTGCCCGCCCTGTCCGCCGCCATTGCCAAGCCATATATCCGACGGAGTCGCCACAGCCGCAGTCTGCGTATATGACCCGAACGCCGTGAAGTGCTTGGTCCAGATAATCATGTCGGTACCGCTGATGTAATAACATTCATTTTGACCGGCACCCAAAGTATTGCCGCCTCCGGTACAAGCGGCTATTACCGTCGAAACGCCCGCATTGGTCGTATAAAACGCCGCTCTACCGGAACTTTGCCCCGGAATCGTCAGACTAACCGGCGTATCAAAAGTTAAAGTCAAAACGGGATCGCCTACGGTTATCACGCTTTGAACAGTTACCGTCTGGCCCGTAATCGCCGGCGCGGTAACCGTACTCGCGGCAACAATTATCGGCAAATCTATTACTCCATCCCATGACGTGCTCGCCGTCACAACCGTACTCGTAGGAATAACAACCGCCACTGTACCAAGCGCAGTTGTTACATTTGCATTAACCGCCGCCGGCATGGTAACGGTGGTATTCGTATCACCCGCCACCTTTAATGCAGCTAAGTTCAAAGAAGCACTTACGCCTTGAGCTACCGTGGTTGTAATGGTAGTTGTATCGGCCGCCGTAATCGTCACCGCAGGCGTCTCTGCCGTAACGGCACTGAACGTCCTGGCACTGACAGTTCCGGTTTTGCCGCTTTCACCGTTACTGTCATTTGCCGTAATTTTATACGAATATCTGGTACCGGCCGTCAAACCCGATGTATTGGAATAACTCGTGCCGGTTACACCGGTAGCTATTGCCGTGACATAACTGTCATCACTGCGATAAACCTTATAGCTTGTCGCTCCGGTCACCGCGGTCCAAGTCAAATCTATTCTCGAAGAAGAAATGGCCGTAGCCGTCAAGCCGGTCGGCACGGTCATAAAATAGGCGTATCCATAGCCGTACAAATATTCATTCGCGGCACCATTATCCGTACGATAGCTGCCATCATTCGTCCCATAGCCGGAGCCGTAACCATAACCATAGCCATAGCCGTAACCGACATCACCCGTCGATCTTGTAAACTGGGCGAAGATGGCCGGCCCGAATACAAAGCTGAAAAGGAGAACCAATCCAAAGCTCACTACGAACTTTGAGACATTCTTGGATTGGCCCTGAGAAACTTCCCCGTTTTGAAAATTTGTTTTTTCCATATGTTTTGTTTTTGAATTATTTATTATTCGTATATATTCTAGCAGAAAACCGCACGGAATGCAAATTAACAGATATGAGAGACAACTTCTTAAATCCGCCATACGTTTAAAACAGGATATCCTTCAATACTCTTTTTTGGGGTACCAAGTGTTGCTATTGAAAAATTGATTTTGGGGTAGGCGCGTATGAAATCTTTGTATTTGCTTCTTTTAAATTGGCCTATATCCGACTTTACTTCATAAGCGGAACTTTCCGCGGAAACAAAATCAACTTCTTTTTGCGATGCCGTGCGCCAGAATCTGACATTTTCAACGCCGTCTCTTTCCAATAATTGTTTAAAAACGGCGTTTTCCAACAGTTGCCCTTTGTCCGTGCGTGTTTCAAATGAAGAAAAATTTCCGAGAAAGAAATTTCTTAAACCCATGTCATAAAAAAACACTTTGGGCATTTTGCTTATTTCCTTTCTGATGTTGCGAAAAAACGGGGGAATTAACGCGACATGGAATGATTTTCTCATCACATATAAATAATTATCAATCGACGTTTTTGATACGCCAAGCGTGCCGGCCATCCCTGAAGCGTTTACGAGTCCTCCCGTTTGACTTGCCAGAATTTTGAAAAATTTATAGAACACATCTTCCTGCTTTATGTTTGCTTCAAAGATATCTTTTTTGACGTAAGAATAGGCCAATTCTCTTAAAATATTTTCCTTTTCATCAAGCGGAGAAAGAACAACCCTCGGGTATCCGCCGAAAACAACAAATTCCCTGAAATACAGGTCTATTTTGTTTTCTTCTTCCATGCTTACATTGTTAAAATTCTTCTCCGACAGTTCGTTTTCCTCTTTAAATCTTAAGAATTCCCTGAAGGAAAGAGTGTAAACGTTGAAAATTCTTTTTCTGCCGGCAAGCGAGTCTGTGAATTTTCTGTCCATGTAAAACGCGCTGGAACCGGAAACGATCAGCTTAATTTTCCCCTTATATTCGTCAAAAATGTATTTGAGAAAATTGGACGGGTTTTTGAGGTACTGGATTTCATCAATAAAAACAAAATTTTTCCTCTGTGGATTTAAAGAGAATATTTTCAGCAGATTTCTCGGATGCTCGTTCAGCAAGTCCAGATATTCCGGATCTTCAAGATTTAAGAAGAAACTTGGCTGTTTTTTGTCTATAATTTCCGTTTGAATCTGCTTCAGAATCGTTGTTTTTCCCGATTGTCTGGAGCCGACAAAGATCAGAATTTCTTCCGATTCCAAGTGTTTTATTGCCTCCCTTGTCACATCCCTAACTATGCTCATAGATACATTTTATCAGATTTTTTGTATTTGGTAAATACATTTTATCCGCACTCTTCTTCTGAAGTTTCCTCCCTCCTGCACTCTCTCATACCGGTCGCGACGCTTATAATCAAAAAGTAATAAACAAAAATCGCCGATTTTTCCGCCAAGTCTGCCTGTTTAAAGATTAAAAGAAACATGCAGACTACCAGTAAAGCTATGGCAAAACCGGCCGGAATCCTACTATCCCAAACCAGACAAAACGAAAGCAAACCATATGTCAGAACGATAAAATTCAAGATCTCTATTTTGGAGTATATGGAATAGCCCAATAATAAAAGGCTGATTAAAAGCGCAACCCGATCAAACCAGCTTATGGATTTCCACTTCTTTATAAATTTTCCGAACAAAAGCGCCGTGAATTCCTTCAATTTCTTAAATCCAGCCAATAAAAGGCTTACTAAAAGTTTAAACCTATCAACACAGCCCATAGAGTTCCACCCCTCTACAAACTTTTTGTGCCCAAATGCCACAAATTCCTTTATTCTTTCGAATCCGGCCAGCAAAAAGAAAGCCAACGCGGCAATATTAAAAACCGTCCAATTTATCTCGTTTCTGAAAGAAGGCAAAAGAAAACTTATCGCCAAAATCAACAGGTAAAAAGAAACCACATAAGGAGCAACGCGCCTCAAATCCTGCAGAATATCATTCAGTATTTCTTTGCGTTTTATCATATGTTTACGGCTTATCATTAAATTTTAAAACCGACAAACCAGGCGTATCCAAAAAATATAGTAGTTCTCCTTTCTTGATCATTTTTACCAGCTCGTCCTCATATGCCTTATAATCAACTTCTTTCGCCAGAACAACATACCCAATGTTTTGATTTTTTAAGATTTGGCGCAAATTGCCACCAGCCTTATTCAGAACCCAATCATCAATTTTGCCAATTTCGCTTGTCGCCGGACGGTCATAAATTCCCCCCCATTCCATATTGGTTCCGCTAACAACCTGGCAACTGAAGAAAACCGGCGCCGGATTGGCAACCACGTTCCCAATCCAATTAAAACTCATATACATATGCCACGGAAAAAATAAAATCTTCTTTTCGCAATTACCGTCTTTTTGAATCAACCGATCAGCCTGATACCAATCGGCCGGATATTCAACCGGCATAACTTGTTGATAAAAACCCCAAAGAAGTAGCGGCGCTTGCATTACAATAACTCCAGCCATAAACAAACCCAAAGCATATCTGTTATCTTTAATAAACTTGATGGAGGCCAATTGCCCAACTCCAACGCAAAGGTAAAAAAAGTAGATTAAAGTCACGACGGCAATCCACTTTTGGGTCTCCCTCATTCCGCTATAAAAGGGCAAGTGACTAGACAAAAATAAGGTTACGCGACTGGTAATTGAAGTCCCCATTCCAACCGCAAAAAACGCGGAAACGGCGAAAATGATCAGTAAACCGACGGAAATGTAACGAGTATTTTTGTTTTTCAAGCTCCTATAAATTCCAAACAAGATGAGCGGCAGCAAAAAGAAGAAGCTTTTGCCCCAGTTCTCCTTAAATTTCGCCAGATCCACGTAGCGATACTGATCTTTGCCCCAAAAGCCGGACATCATCAAAACGTTTCCAACTGCCTCACCTGGAGTACTTCCAGCGGTTTTAAAAGCCAAATAATCGCTTTCGTTAATGGTATCAACTGATGCACGAATTGTGCTCGTCGGAGACTTAAGAAAAAACGGCGCCAGCCAATTCGCATTGATAATGAAAAAGAATAACAGGCCGAGCAAACTCAGTTTCGTCAATCTTTTAAGATCAATTTTGTGCGCAAAATACAGTACATAAAACAAAAGAAAAAAAGACGTAATCAGAAAGATGAAATGCGGAGAGAAAAGGAAAGATAGACCGGCAAACGCAAATGCCAATAAAATCGCCTTGCCGCCAGGATTATTTAAATGGCGCACCAGGTAGGCCACCTCAAAAATCAGAAAGAGATAAGCCAAAACTACCCCAAATTGCCCATACATCACGCGATCATAAACAAAAGGATTGAACAATAAGAAAAGCGATAAAATAAACGTCAGATTTGTAGAGTTTTTTCCGTCAGCACGGTTAAAGTAAGCCAAAATCTCCTTTGCCAACAAATTTCCACCAATCAAGATAAAAAACAGAATTGCACCAATAAAAAGCTTCTCCACCAACTGAAGAGGCAAGATGAAAGATAGCGATTTGATGATCAAATTCAGCAAAAACCAGCTGTGAGTCAATTCAAGATCGACCTCGGATCCCCAAACCGCATCGGTGAAAAACAAATAACCCGATTGGAAAATCCACGGCGCAAGAATCAACAAAACCACGACGAAAGATAACATCCAAACGCGTTTTTTTTCACTAATAGATCTTAAAGAAAACATAATTTTATTGTTTGTACTTGTCATGCTGGATTTATTTCAGCATCTGACTTCCCTTTCTAGATCCTGAAACAAGTTCAGGATGACGTTTTTTTCTTCCCCGCACAAAAGAAAACCCCAAATACGACAGGCATAAAAGCAGCGTGGTTCCAGAAACAAAAAGCCCAATGTAGAAAAGCCTTTGTGGCCAAAATTCAACAATAACCTCAAAATTATAGGTTCCATCGGGATTCTTGTGGCAATCTGGATTTTGCGAACAAATCTTGTCCGTATCCAAAAGCCAGCTATTGGCGTAGCCGTTCACCATCAGATGGTTGTTATTATCGTCAATCGGCTTTTTAAACCACGTTTCGTAGAAATACCCGTCCGGCAGGTTGTCGTTCTGAATGGTTCCATGGAAGTTCTTTGAAATAAAATCAATCTTATACGGCTCGACGTAATCAATCTTTTCCACAGTATCCTCCCCTTTTGTGTGCTCAATTGTTTTAGCTTTGCCATCTCCCAAAGAACTTACGAGCCCTTTGCTAATAAACCCATTAAGCTCATCAGCGGTCGCCTGATCGTCGGCATTTCCGTCCAGAATCTTGTATGCATTGTCATTTTGAACTTGCCGTGCCCCGCTTTGCGGTGGATTCAGAATCTCATCCTGTGCCACATTCTTCTTGAAATGAGTTAAATATGCCTTCCATCCATCGTGAAAACTTTCGCTGAAAACAAGCGGGAACCGGCTCTTCGCGCCATGGATTATGAGTCTGTACTTTGTCGGATCAATTTTCTTAAATTCAATGGTTGGCAAGACTACATCTGTTTTCTTCGCCTTTACGGTTGGACCACCGGCCGCTGCAGCACCAACAGCCCTTATCTTCTCCAGTATCCCTTCCTTCCCTTTATTTTGCCCGGAGAAAAACACCGCCGAGCGTATCTTCCAATCACTTGCGGAAACAATTTTAGACAGATCTTCAACAGTTTGTTGAGAAACAATTGATTTCTGAGGAATATAAAAGTGCTGAAGAAAATTGGCAGAATTGATCTTATAAAACTTCAACTGACCTACCTCCTCATCGGCCTTAATTAAGGCACTCTGATTGGCTTTATCAATTTGCTTATAATAGTCCACCTTAAGAGTATCAATAATACGACTTGCGTCGGTAAAAATGTATTGAACATTTAAAAACGGAGTAATGGCAACCGACAAATTAAAATCTTTACCATTAAACGGCAACTTTGCCACAACGGGCTGATTAAATAATTTCAACAAGATATTGCCGTTAACCGTATACCATTGATGCACTAGCATTCCATCCGCTAAAGGGAAAACCAACAACTTTCTGTCCAACAATTGATAATCGAGCCAATCATTAACCTTCCCATAGGCAGCAGGAACAATTATCCTTTGCGAACCTAAATGCCCCCTTTTATCCTGAATATTCTGGCCGGTCCACATGGGGAATATATTTATAACAAAAAAGATTATAAACGCGGCAATAGCAAATAAAATCGCAGAGACTATTTTTCGCCTATTCTCGAAATAAGAATATAAGTAAGAGATAACAAATCCGAATAAAACTGAATAAGCTAGAACCAAAACGGTACCTAATTTTTCATATTGAGATCGGAACATTGAAAACCATGGAACATTGAAGAAAATCCATTTGTTTATATCTGCAAATGGCTCGTGCACTCCTTTTATAAAGAACAAAGCCCCCAGAGAGAGTATAAGGAAAAATATTATTATTTTTTTAATTTCACGATTGACTTTATTAATCACAATACTACCGAAAACTATTACCGGCACAAGAAACGATACACCTAAGAACAGAGGTAATGAATATAACTTTGACAAAAGTGGATAGTAATAAACACCATTATCCTGCACATGCAACGCCCAATACCCCATTAATCTAAAAATATTTAAAAAACTCGTATCTGAACTATTTATTCTCGTGGTTTCATTAAAACTAGTAAGGCCTTTTGTTATCTGAAATATTTCTATGCTAATTAAATTAAAATATGGAATTATCCACCAGAAATTCAAGAGAGTAACCAAAATAATTGATTTAATTGAGAATATGGTAGAACATTTTAGTTTTGCTAAATCGTAAGAGTAAAAATTGTAAAAAAGGTAATACAAAAAAAGAACGATAACGTCCATTAGAACATATGTGGGCGTGGTAACCGCCGGCGACATAAATAAAAAAGCAATGGCAAGTCCAATGGCGTATATAAAATTGTTATTTTTTCTTACACCCATTATGTATAAAACCAATACCAACGGCAAAAACATATACCCAAAAAGCGACTGAATGCTGTCCGGCCACTTAAAAAACATCAAATACGTATTGAACATGTAGAATAAAGCGGCAAAAAGAGCTGCTAAGTTTCTATTATCCGCCTTTCTCAAGGAACAATATGCCAATAAAAACATCGACAAACCGGAGATACACGTAATCAAATAAAAAAATATTTTCTGTAATAAAATCGCTGAAAATCCTAAATAGCTACCAATAGCTGTCATCAATTCCCACGGAAAAATTTCAGGAAAAGACCGAGAATATATTCCCAATCCATCTATATTAACTGAGCTCCATGTAAACAGGTCATTAAAAAATTCTTTCCATGGATGTAAAATGGGCATGGAATCGCCACCAAATATGAAATGATCTCCCCTAAACCAAATAAAAACTAAAGAAGAGATGCATAAAATAAATAATATATAAATGTAATTTTTAAAATGTGCCTTCATGATAATTATCGTGAATCTTATTTAAAATACTCGCCGCTGTTTTATCCCAAGAAAATTC
>JACRID010000102.1 GCA_016220145.1 Candidatus Peregrinibacteria bacterium | reverse complement strand
CGAAGGACGGCCTGGATTTTTGAGGGTGGACAGTGTTCACCAAGGTGATCTTGATAAGGAAAAAGGCGTGTACTATATCAACATGGTGGATGAAGTTACGCAGTCGGAATTCGTCTTTTGCGTGCCTCAAATTTGCGAACGATATTTAAAAATTGTACTTGAGATTAAACATCACGTTTTAACTCCGGGGATATCTGGAGATTTCGTTGGTATTACCCCATACAAAGATCCGGAGAAAACCGGGTATGTTTATGTTCGCTATAGGAGGGACTCCGGGCAGGGTGATGAATTTGGTTGGACTGGGCAGGGGTGGGCGATTTTCAGCTATGACGATGGCCAAACCCATGTTGGTGAGCCGTTCCAGATGGAGGGAGTGATTTTTATAAAACTGCCAGAAAGCACAGCCAAATTAGTCGGAGTGGTTATTCAGCATCCAGACGGGGAAATGAGGCACAACCTGCAATCTCCA
The DNA here is from genome assembly GCA_016220145.1 of Candidatus Peregrinibacteria bacterium. Taxonomy (GTDB): domain Bacteria; phylum Patescibacteriota; class Gracilibacteria; order UBA1369; family UM-FILTER-53-11; genus JACRID01. The sequence goes on along the minus strand of JACRID010000102.1, from coordinate 4,084 downwards.
TAATTTTAAATCTTGCCACAAAAAAACTGACCACCTTCCCATTAGATGGGTAGGTGGTCAGTTTTAATTTGTTTCTCTAACTAAGCAAGCACAACATTCGTTGCTTTTGGTCCTTTTGGAGAATCACCCATTTCGAAAGAGACTGCGTTGCCTTCCTGCATTTCCTTAAAATTGCCGGCCGTGCAATCGTTTGCGTGGAAGAAAACATCCTTGTCTCCTCCCTCCGGAGTAATGAACCCGAATCCCTTTTCGTTCATCCGTTTGATGGTACCTTTCATAAAATAAAAGGTTAAGAAATAAAGTCCGCTAAGTTTCGTGCTGCAGGAGTTTATTTACATAACCCTACAAAACTTTACCTATTGGCTATGTGTAGTATAAGCGGAAACAAGACAAAAATACAGGGGAAATTTTCTACACCTTAAATTTGGTCAAATTCTCCTTTAGCCATTTTCGCCGTTTTTTGTAATCGGGCAGAATCGCCCTGACTTTGTCCCAAAATCTGGCGGAGTGATTTCCAACCAGTAAATGCGCCAATTCGTGCACAACCACGTAATCAATCACATCTAGCGGGGCCATAATCAGCTTCCAGCTGAAATTGATGGATCCGCTCGGGCCGCATGAGCCCCACCTTGTTTCGGCCTTTGTGATGGCAATCGATTTGAATTTCCAGCCGGTGATGCGGCTATAATAATCGGCTCTTTCCGTTATTTTCTGAAGCGCATGTTTTTTATACCATTCAATCACTTTTGCGCGGCGGTCTTTGAGCCCAAGTTCCTTGCGATTTTCGAATTCCAACTTGTGGATTTCGCCCAAATAAAGGAATTCTTCACCGGTGACAAATTCTTTCGGTTTTTGCGGACCGCCATTCTTAATAATTTGCATTTGTTTTTTGTTTATCCAAGCTCTTTTTTCAAAGACCAGTTTTTTAATGTAAAACAAGGGAGTTAAAAACGGTGCGCGCACGGTAAGCGTGGCGTCCGGCGAAATCATGAGAGAGATACTGCGCCTTCCGGATCGGATTATTTTGTCGATTTTAATCTCGTTCATAAAAGTTGTAACTTTTTCGCCCGCGATAGGCTTTTTATCTTAATCTCTTCCTTTTGCGCTTCCGAGCGATCGGCGAACTTTTTTGAATAAACAAGTTTTACCGGCCTGCGCGCACTCGTATATTTTGCGCCGAGTTTTGAGATATTATGTTCTTTGATTCTGCGGTCCAAATCGGTGGTAATGCCGGTGTACAAAGTCTTATCCGCGCATTTGAGGATATATAGATGATACATGATTTTTGGCTTAACAATCAGAATTCGCGCACTTCTTTGCGCATTCCCTTAATCTCGCCGCGGCGGTGTTTTGCCTCCAAAACTTTTTGCCGGGCGCGCTTTGATCTTTTTCGTTTCTGCTTAATAAGTTTAAATATTTTTTTAGCGCGTTCCGATTCCTGTTCTCTAATCTTGTCCTCAATTTTTAGGATTAAAAGTTTGTAGGCCGAAAGGCGATTGCTGCTTTGCTCCCGATATTTTTGGCACCGCACGTCTATTTTGGTCGGCAAATGCCTCAAAACCACCGTTGAGGAAGTTTTGTTCATTTTTTGCCCGCCTTTGCCGCTTCCGCGCACAAATTGCTCCTCAATATCTTGAGGGAAAATTTTCAGCGCCACAGCCTTTTGCAGAAACGGAGGAGGAAGGTCGACAGGAAAGTTCATTGGGCTTATTCTTGCACAAATTCGTTACCCAATACATACTTTTTGCTGGATTTTAAGAGGAAAAGAAGAGAGAATTGATGCCATTATGGATAAGAACTTCTCTGTTGAACTTAATGAATACTTCGTTCGGGCGCTCGATAAAATTCGCTCGGGGAAAAATATCTTCATAACCGGTCGTGCCGGAACAGGAAAGTCTACGCTGCTGCATTATTTTTGTTCACAATCGGAAAAACCGGTTGTAATTTTGGCGCCAACCGGTGTTGCAGCCGTAAATGTAAAAGGGCAAACGATCCATCATTTTTTTGGATTTGGTCCGGATATTACGCTTAGGAAAATAAAAAAACACATCAGTGACGAGAAAAGAAAGTTGTTCGAGAAACTAACCTCCATTGTCATCGATGAAATCTCAATGGTGCGCGCTGATCTGCTGGATTGTGTCGATGCTTTTTTGCGGCTTCACGGGCCGAAGAAAAACAAATCTTTCGGCGGTGTACAGATGGTTTTTATAGGCGATCTTTACCAGTTGCCACCGGTGGTCACGTCACAGGAGCGTAATGCTTTTTCGAGAATGTATAAGAGTCCATATTTTTTTAGCGCCCATTCTTTCGGCGCACTCGAAATGGATTTTATCGAATTGGAAAAAGTCTATCGTCAAAAAGATGATCGTTTTATCAAACTGCTAAATGCGATCAGAAATAAAACGGCGGAACCTCGTGATTATGAGAGAATTAACGAGCGGCACGATCCGAATTTTGAGCCGCCAAATGGCGAATTATATATATCATTAACGAGCACGAATGCCGATGCCGATAAAATAAATGAAAAAGAAATGGGAAAATTGCCGGGCAAAGAGGCTGTTCTTGAAGGGGATGTGGATGGGGATTTTCCTCAATCCTATCTGCCGGCGGCGCTTGTGATTAAAATTAGAAAAGGTGCGCAAATTATGATGCTCAATAATGATTCCGGCGGGCGGTGGGTGAATGGCACGGTCGGACAAATTATCAACATTGTTTTTGATGGGCAAGGGGAGCCGGAAGCGGTTGAAGTGAAATTATCCGATGGCATCAGATATTTTGTTTCGCGCAATACATGGGATGTTTATCACTTTTACCTTAAGGGCAAGGAAATTGATTCGAAGAAAGTCGGTTCTTTTACTCAGTTTCCTTTGCGCATTGCGTTTGCGGTGACCATTCACAAGGCCCAGGGCAAGACATTTGACAAACTGATTATAGACATTGGCCGTGGCACTTTTGCGCATGGGCAGATGTATGTTGCGCTATCTCGTGCGACGAGTCTGGAAGGAATTGTCCTAAAAAAACCGGTTCTTCCCCAGCATGTGTGGCTCGACTGGGCGATTGTCAATTTCATTACGAAGTACCAATATTCCCAGTCCGCAAAACGGCTTGCGACAGAGGATAAAGTGAGGCTCATTGAGGATGCAATCACGGCGCGTAAAAATCTTGAAATAACTTATTTGAAGGCAAAAGACGTAAAGTCGCGTCGCATCATTCGACCGGAATTTGTAGGCGAGCTTGCCTATAATGGCATTACTTTCATTGGAGTCTCGGCATATTGTCTTATGCGAAAAGAAGAGAGGAATTTTAATGTTGAGAAGATTTTGGAGATTAAAATCGTCTAAAGACATGCTGAAAAACAAATTTTCGTAGCGAAATTTTGTCATAAAGTTGCGCAGCCTGTGCCTTTACAGAGCCGGAAGAAACAGTGCATGTGAATGAATATGCCTTTGATGCAGCAGCCTCTTGCCATGCTTTTTCAAAATCATGGTGCTTGACCATCAAAAATTCGTCAACCTCATTTGCTTGATCCAATTCGCCATTAACCTCTCCACTATCACATTTATCAATATGCAGAAACTCACGCATTCATTGATTTCAGGGGTCCATTTTCGCTATCAAATCTTCCTCAAACAAAAATCCCTGACATTCAATCTCGATTCTTTCATCACCTTCCTCAAAAATGCCCTGAAACCTCTCGTTTTCAGAACCGAACACGCGCCTCTCAACCAACTTAACCTCCTTTCTATCAAGTCACTGAAAAAATTGGGGTCTTTTTAGCTCACTCATCTTGACAGCCGGTAAATTTAAGCTATAATGACTCCTTACTATGGGTGGTGAATTCTGACCTCAAATGCAACTTTTGATGTTAGGGTCGGAAGTAATAATACCATGAGCCATGGCGACCTCCAAAGCACTGGCGTAGTTTAGGGATTTTCGGTATTTGTGGATCATACGTTTTTTCCTTTGAATAAATTATTCACACTAAAAGCATGATCCCTCGGTCCAGCAGGCCAGACATGAACGAAAAATGCAACATACTGCCTGCTTTTATGATCAAAGTCTTTACAAATATCATTAAATCTTT
>JACRID010000100.1 GCA_016220145.1 Candidatus Peregrinibacteria bacterium | reverse complement strand
TTAAAATTTCACAGGATTACAAGCCGGATTATTCTAATTTCAATTACACAGAAGACCTAGGCTATCCACTGCTATTAGGTGGGATTTGGTTAATAATTGGAATAAAAAAATATATATACATAGGGATATTTCAAATTATTTTGGAAGCATTTGCATGCGTATGCGTTTTCAGCATCGGTAAAAGATTATTCTCAAGCAGAACAGGATTTCTGGCTGGCCTAATGTATTCACTTTATATTTTTGAAGCACAATTTTCCGTAATTCCGCATCCTTATGCAATTATTGGAACTCTCATAATCTTTGGATCATGGTTCATTACGCGTATCGAGAACACAAAAACTACAAAAAAATCACTTCTTATGATTGTTTTCGCCGGATCAATATTGGGACTGGCAACGCTTATACGCTCAAGTCTGATTTTGTTACCTGCAATGGCTGCGATCTATATCCTTTTTCATATTAACTTTAAAAAAGCCATAGTCTTTATTTGCCTTCTGTTTTTAAGTTTTTCGCTTGTAATGGCACCGCTAATTATACGAAATAAAATAGTTTTTGGTGAGGCAAGAGCTGTAAGAAAAAGCTTCTGGCACACCGTCATGACTGGGTTCGGACAATTTCCAAATCCATGGGAACTTGTGCCAGTAGACGGCTCTGTAGTCGCTTATGTGCATAATAAATACGGCATCGAATGCTGCGGCGAGGCCTATGAAAGCGTCCTAAGAGATGATGCCATAAAAGCTATTAAATCAAATCCAGTATGGTATTTTGGTATGGTATTAGAACGCATTTCAATGTCCTTATTCCCTTTCCATTTCGCAATGACAAGGGGAAAAATCACGCAAGAAACCAAAGATGGCCAACCAGTGTTTTACACACACCCGTATGATCAAATCGAGCTAATTTTTGCATTCATAAGCAGTGTATGGGTCCTAATTGCAATAATCGGCGCCATACTCTCAATTAGAGAATGGAGAAAAACAATTTTATTAATTCTAATATGGGCATATTTCCTTGGCGTTCACAGCTTAACTTTCACTCATCCTAATTACATGGTGCCTTTAAGTTTTGTGTACGCACTTTTTAGTGCTTATACTGTCGACAGTATTTTAAGTAAAATGCATGATAAATATTTCAAAGCCAGTGTTGGATGACGCGGAAGTAAATGCTGTAATCGGGGTGTTAAGGTCTGGCATGTTGGCTCAAGGTGAAAAAGTCAAAGAACTTGAGAAAAGAGTCGCGGATTTTTGCCGGGTCAAGCACGCGGTCGCAGTAAATAGCGGGACTGCGGCATTACACACCGCCCTCTATTCAATGGACATAAATTCCGGTGATGAGGTAATAACATCACCATTTACTTTTGTGGCATCGGCCAATTCTATCCTTATGCAAGGCGGGAAGGTTGTATTTGCCGACGTATCAGAAAATGATTCTAACATTGACCCTAATTGCATAGAAAAGAAAATTACAAAAAGGACTAAATGTATATTGCCGATAGACTTGTATGGTCAAATATACGACTACGACAAAGTTAAAATACTTGCAGACAAATATGGAATAAAGATATTGGAAGACGCATGTCAGTCTATTGGAGCGGAGCAAGATTCCAAAATGGCAGGTACCTTCGGAGATGCCGCTGCATTCTCACTGTACGCAACAAAAACTATTACATGCGGAGAAGGTGGGATTGTAACTACTGACAGCTTAGAGATCGCAGACAAATGCCGTATGTTTAGACACCATGGACAGTCTGAACAAACTCGTTATGAATATTGGGATATTGGTTACAACTACAGATTAACCGACATACAAGCAGCCATTGCACTGGCACAAATGGATAAAATTAATTTATTTCTGGATAAAAGGAACTCAAACGCAGCCAGTTTTAATAATGCATTCAGTGGTATCACCGGGCTTATTGTACCTATCGCAAAACCTGGCAATCGTCACGGATATCATCAATACACTCTAAGGATTACAAATAAATTCAAAAGCAGCAGAGAAGATTTTGTGGAACACTTAAATGGGAAAGGGATACGATGCGGCATTTATTATCCCAAGCCATTACATTTACATAAACATTTCACAAAGATGGGATATTGTGCTGGCGATTTTCCAGTAGCCGAGAAATTATCCAAAGAGGTGGTTTCCCTCCCAATTCATCCAGCACTCTCCAGTGACGATGTTAACTTTATCATTAAAACGATTGTAAATTATGCCAGATAAAACGCTAAAATGCGCCATTATCGGTGCTGGCAATATGGGGCAAAATCACATTAGGGCTTATTTGAACACACCTTCCGTGAAAATCGTCGCAGCTTGTGATGTGAATCAAAATATTCTAAACAAGATCAGAAGTAGCTATAACTTTAAATGTTACCCAGACTACAAAAAAATGGTGGCAGCAGAGAAACCTGATATAGTTTCTATTTGCGTTCCAACCAACTACCATGCCGAAACAGCGATTTATTTTCTGGACAATGGGATTAATGTTCTTCTGGAAAAGCCTATTGCAACAGATCTCAATCAAGCCAATGCAATTTTAAATGCAGCAATTAAGAATAAGAAGAAACTTCTAATCGGGCACATAGAAAGATTCAATCCGGCAGTTAGGAAACTGAAAAATATGATAGATCACAGAGATCTTGGTAAGATCACGGCTATAATTGCAAGAAGAGTTGGAGGATTCCCACCACAAATCAAAGATGCAAATATCGCAGTAGACTTGGCAATTCACGACATAGATATAATTAATTACCTGCTGGGTTCGTTACCATCTAATATTTCAGTCAACAAACAACGTCACCACATAAAACAAAGAGAAGATTCGGTAGAATTTTTTCTAAAATACAATAAATCATCTGCATATATACAGGCGAACTGGATCACTCCAGTTAAGATTAGAAAACTAACAATAACAGGTACAGAGGGCTACCTAGAAATGGATTATATTAATCAACAGATAGATTTCTATAAAAGTAATTACGAGAAATTCAAAGAGGATGTTGGTGGTTTCTCTGATTATATTTTAAGGTTTTCGGAACCGGATAAAATAAACATTTCTGTGGCAAAAAAAGAACCACTGATGGAAGAATTGAGTTATTTCGTGAAATGTGTGCAAGAAGATATAGAGATTGATTGCCAACCGGCAATAGAGGCATTGAAAATAGCTTTAACCAATTGATCGCCATGAAAACTATCCATAAAACTGCAGAGGTATCAGAAAAGGCCTCAATTGGAAATGACACTAAAGTGTGGCACTTTGCCCATATAAGGGAAAATGCAACAATCGGGGATAGTTGCATAATCGGAAAAAATGTTTATATAGATTTTGACGTAAAAATTGGCAATAAATGTAAAGTCCAAAACAATTCGTCTATATACCATGGTGCAAACATCGAAGATGGCGTATTTATTGGTCCACACGTCGTTATAACAAATGACAAGTATCCGCGTGCAATAAATATCGACGGATCGCTAAAGGGAAATTCTGATTGGACAGTTCTACAAACCAATATTGGCTATGGAGCATCGATTGGGGCGAATTCCGTAGTTTTACCAGGCATAAAAATCGGCAGATTTGCACTGATAGGCTCGGGATCCGTGGTAACCAAAGATGTTCCAGATTTTGGCTTGGTTTACGGGAATCCCGCAAAATTAGCAGGTTATGTAAACGAAGCCGGGCAACTTGTAAAAAAACTTAAATGACGAATATGAGTAATACTGGATTGTCGTTGATCTATCCCGTGTACAATGAAGCAGACATTTTATTGGGTAATTTACGGACAACGGTCGCGTATTTAGATGAACAAGATTTCAAATGGGAAATAATATTAGTAAACAATGGCAGCACAGATTCTAGTAAAGAAATTCTCGACGACATAACTCGGCTATCTCCACACATAAAAGTCATCAATCTTGATCGCAAAGGACTTGGATTAGCAATCAAAGCGGGCATACAGAACTCGTCTTTTGATATTGCAATGTTTTATGCGATAGATTTGCCCTTTGGTTTAAAAATCATAGAAGAATCATATCGCGCGATACAGGACAACGATATTGCAATCGCAATAGGCTCAAAAAGCCATCCGGATAGTATCAATAAGGCTCCGCTTAAAAGAAAATTTGTTTCGCGCATATACAACCTATTACTCAGAACATTGTTTAAACTCAAGATAAAAGATACACAGGGCAGTTTAATATTTGATAAACGCAGCTTGGCATCTGTTTTACCATATTGCGAAGCCAATGATCCATTCTATTGCACACAGATGGTAATCTACAGCGTGAAACTAGGTCTAAAAGTAGCAGAAATTCCAGTTATATATAATTCACCAAGGCAAAATTCGAAAATTAACATGATCAAAGACTCCTCAGTTATGTTAAACCAACTAATAAATGAGTACCTCAAATTCAAGAGATTACAGGCTTGAAAATTACTTTTTTATAAAGAAGAAAATTCCAAGATACTACGGTCCCAATAGCAAATATCTTGGAAACCATGTACCTAAATCCAACAACATCTGTGAATAAATAAATTAGAAGATCCGAGATTATTAAATTAAAAGCAACGAGTATACTGTACATAATTAGCTGCTTGCCAGAGTTTCCATGTGCTTTAAATGACCAAAGCTTATTCATTGAGAAATTAAACACGAACACAATTGAGAAAGCCATTGTGTTAGATATAACATAGAAAAAACCTACATATTCAGTAAAAAAATAAAGGAGAACCATCTCTAAGAAAGCTGCTGATAATCCGACAAAGACATACCTTCTAAACTCGATGAAGAGTCTTGACTTTAAAAACTCCATTATTTTATGCATATCAACCTGCCGTTATATTCCAGAAATCTTTTCCGAAGAAGTATGGATCAAGCCGAAATTCATCGCATTTGTCGGCATCGGCCGAGAAATGCCGATTAACAAAATATATAACCGTCGCCGTTTCACGCCACGGATTTGCCAAACCGTGCGCAACCCTGCGCGGAATAAACAATAAACGCGGCTTGCCTGCACCCAAAACAAAGCGCATCACCACGCCTTCCGTTTTTGATCCTGCGCGCAAATCTTTTAATCCAACCAAAATTCTCTCGTGCGGCGGCACAAACCAAAGGTCATCCTGATTCTTATGAATGTGCGTGGCCTTAATTACGCCCGACATCACGCGCGAATAATTCATTTGTTTCGCCTCAAAGTGCGGCAATGCGGCGCAAATCCCCTTTTCCAATCTGCAAAGTTCCAAAAACGATCCGCCGTCATCCGCAAATTCTTTCAATTCCACAAACTTTACGCCGTCTATTGTTGGTTTTGGCGCGTAATCTTGTTTGAACAGCTGATTTTCGATGTCTTTTGAGAACATAATATTTGTCATTCCCGATCAAGTCGGGGATGACATGTATAATTTCAACGCGAGCATAACTTAATATACAGCTTTTCAAAATTTTCTGCTTCGCGTTTTTGATCAAATTCACGCACAGCGAGTTCACGAGCCCGCTCGCCAATTTTCTTTGCCAAACCTTTATCTTCAGCAAGCAATTTTATTCCTGCCGCAAAATCCTCGGTATCGCCATTCTTTGCCAAATAGCCGGTTTCCATGTGTTTGACGGCATCTTTCATCCCGCCTGCATCAAAAGCCACCGATGGAACGCCACATGCCATGCATTCAAGTAAATTATTGGGAAGATTCTCAACCTCGGAAGGCACAACGACAAAATCCGCGCATGAATATATTTTCGCCAATTTCGCCGGATCTTTTATAAAACCTGTTCTCTTAACTTCCATTGAAACCGCTTTTTCAAAACTCTCGCCGCCTTCACCCACCAAAAGCAGCAATGAGTTTTTTAAATTCAGGCCATTCAAAGCCTTAATCAACAAATTGCTCCCCTTTCTTGGATTATTGTCCAAACCGTGAGCGGAAAATAAAATAACGCGCGCATCTTTTGAAATTCCAAATTCAGCTCTAGCCGCAGCTTTGTCCTGAGGCTTAAACACACTCAAATCAATGCCGTTTGGAATTCTATAAACGGGAAATCGCGACAAAAGTTTGCTTTGCTTTGCAATATTTTCCGTCCAGCTAGATGGCGCGACAACGGTTATATCGCTGTCTTTATATGCACGCTCTTTGACCTCCCACAGCATTTTTTTAGTATTTCTATAAATTGGAGGATACGAAGAAAGTTTGCAAACACAATTCTCCGGCCCGTTCTTCCAACATTCGCAACTGTATGTATAAGCGCTATGTGGAGTCATAGGCCATAAATCCGAAAGTCGCCACACAATCGGCGCGATTTTGGATAGCTTAGGCAAAAGCGTGTGCGAAAAATATCCACCATGAGTGTTATAAAGCTGAATGATATCTGGCTTCTTAAGCCATGGATGCCTCATCATTCTGCCACTGGAAGGCACATACAGATATTGATAGCCAAGCAATCTCGACAAGCGATCTGCCAATAAATTAGCCGCACGGCCTAAAACGCCACAACCATAAACGGTATCCACGTCTTTGTCCTGCATGACCTTTTTCCCTACCAGTATTTTCGAGTTATGACCAAGAGAACTCAATCCGCAGTGTATTCTGTATGCGCTACGCGCGGATCCACCCTCGTTATCCGCAGTGGAAAAATTAACTATGGAAAGTTTGCCGGAACTCATGAGACTATATCTTTCCAATTATACGTCGGCTTGTCAAGAGAGCTGCTATCAATAAAAACGTGGTGCCACAGCTGAAACATTAACGCCGACCAAATTTTATTGGTATTGTCGGCCTTTCCTTCAAGATGAGGCTCCACAAATGTAGTATAAAACTCCGGTTTAAATATCTTCTGTTTTGCCAAACGCTGCGGATTTAGCATGTATTGCACAAGCGGTCTTAGCGCCCCCCTAAGCCACAGTTTAATCGGAATAACAAAGCCTTTTTTGCGGGCATGCACAACTTCACTCGGCAATAAATCTTTTATGGATTCACGAAGAAGATATTTTAGATTGAACCTTCGCGTCCTTATATCCGCAGGCATACTAAAAACCAACTCCATAAGTTCACGGTCAAGAAACGGCGTTCGTGCTTCTAGAGAATGCGCCATGGAGAAGCGGTCGGTCATCATTAAAAATTCTTCCGGCAATTGTGTACTCAAATCTGTAAAACAAACCCTGTCGCGAACGGATTTTGAATTGGCCGCATTGAAATATTGGAATAATAAAGCAGCCGTGTCTTCCATTTTTCCGCCTTGCACCGACAGAAACTCTCTTTTTGCATCGTCAGAAAAATAATAATGACGTTCAAAAAACTTCTTTTTAAAATCTTCTTTATTAATCGAGCCCTGTTGAACAAAAAAGTTATACAGAATATTTCCCTCCAGTAAGCGCCATTTGCCATAATTGCCAAAAAGTTCATCGCCGCCGGTTCCTGTCAGTCCTACTTTCACATCTTTGCTCATAAATTTGAACACAGTCCAAGATGGTAAGCCTCCACCATACGGTTCATCCAAATGCCAAACCATTGAAATTAAATCTTCCAAAAGCGCTTCCGGATCCAAAATCAATTCATGGTGATCAGTCCCCCACTTTTTCGCAACGACAGCGGCGCGCGGCAGTTCATTCCAATACTTTTCACCTTCGCCCGTAAATCCGAGAGAATAGGTTTTCACTTTTTGGCCTGATTTTGAAAGCGACCCGACAATCGCGGACGAATCAAGGCCTCCTGAAAGAGAACAACCTACAGAAACATCCGCAAGCGTCCATCTTTTTGCGGCATCATAGAAGGTGCTTCTTATGCGAGCCGCCCAATCCCGCCAGTGATGTCCTTTCGTAATTTCTTCGGAAAATTTTGGCGTCCACCATCGCTTTATTTTTAACACTGAAGTCTGCAGATCATATTTAAAAAAGTGCGCGGCAGGCAGCCTTTTTATGCTTTTTATAATCGTATTTTCGCCGGGCACGTACATCAAACTCATGTAGTGAAAAAAACCTTGAAAGTCCATTTCGCGCTTAATAAAAGGAAGCGCCAACAAACTTTTTAGTTCTGACGCAAAGGCAAAAATACCGTCCTGATGAAAATAATAAAATGGCTTTATGCCAGCGTGGTCTCTAGCGCCAAACAGCGTTTTTTGCAGTCTGTCATAAATCACAAACGCAAACATGCCGTTTAATTCAGAAAACATTTTTTCGCCGTCAAATGCGTATAAATGCAGCAAGACTTCAGTGTCGGAATGGTCGGTAATAAATTTCGCGCCGCGATCTTCAAGTTTCTTTCTCAAAATCTGCGCATTGTAAATTTCACCGTTAAAAATAATAGTGTAACGCCCGTCGGGCGTGCTCATCGGCTGATGCCCCCCTTCAATATCCAAAATGGAAAGCCGACGCATCGCCAAGGCCAAATTTGCCGATTGATCTTTAAAAACACCGCTGTCATCCGGCCCGCGGTGAAGTTGCCGCGAATTCGAATCCGAAATCCAAGATTCCTTCTGTTTGCCGTGAATTCCAACTATTCCGCACATACAATCAAGGTTTTATGCCATTACCCACAATACCATTACTACCTTCAAAAACTTCATAATTGGTATATCCGCAATTTTTAAACCACCTATCAACATCAGCCATTGTCATTGGAATGTCATATTTTGCCGCTAGTACGTCAAAAGTATCCATGACGGCCCACTCCACTTTTTCTTTTAAGCTTAAATCCATATAAAAATAATTCCAACATGGGATTACAGCTCCCAAATAATTTCGCAAAACCGGAATAAGTTTGATTGCCGTATCGAAAGGAAGCCATACCGGAATAAAATATTTCAAAAATTTAAGTAACTTCTGCGGATCTATTTTTGTCGTAATCGGCCGCCAGATATATTTGGATTTCCACGGACGAATCTTTCCGTCTTTATGATAAACATCTATGGATATTTTGCCGCCCGGTTTTAATTTTTTCTCAATCGCATAAAAAGCTTTCTCCGGATCAGGCGTATGCTGCAAAACTCCGTAGCAAAACACAAAATCAAATTGCTTATCATCGAAAGGAATGTCGAACAAATCGCCTTGGAAAAGGAATAAATCGCCTTTATGGGCGTTATTTTTAAAATTCGCCTCAACCGCGTTGCTGTAGTCAAAACTCGCCAGCTTGGCGCCGGCGCCAAGCATTATTTCCGTAAACCGACCGGCTCCGGAACCGGCTTCCAACATCGCCTTACCTTTAATTTCCGCCGGCGCCCATTTTGTATTTTTCCAAAATCTATCGGCGGTCACGGGTTTCCCCATGTAACTGTCCAGCTGGGTTGAACGAAATTTGTTCCATTGCAATCCAAAATTGTCGGCATAATTCTCGCGCTCAACAAAGCGCGGAATGGAATTTACAATCGGCACTTTCTTATCGCCATTTTTTAGGACCAATTGCCCGTCCACGATACGCACCCCCTCATTTTTGGAAATATTTATGTGCCACCTGTCTCCTAAATATTTTTCATACTGGCTTTTATCCATAACATTGTTTCCGATTTAATTTATATCTTGCACACGCACACGAGGTGAGGCAAACGCATATTGGCCATGCGCTTCACCAAATATTTAAGATGATTCAATTTATTTCTCTTGAACGAAGCTGAGAAATCTGTCGTAAATGATTCAACAACATTAAAACCTTTCTTTTTAAGATAATCCGGCAAAGTATTAACATTCCAACTGCGTACGTGCTGCCACCTATGGAACGAGTGTTCGCATTGCGGGCAAAAAACTTCGGAATCCTTCAGTTTCTCATCATTTGGCGTAGTCACGATAAGAATCCCGTCTTTAGCTATTAATTTTTTAATGTCTTCAAAAGTTCTATCCAAATATTCGTCATCCAGATGCTCAATCACTTCCACCAACATAATGGCATCAAATTTCTCATTCTTTTTCAAAACTTCATCCAGACAAAATGCTCCGCGGAAATGCGGTTCATTATTAAATTTATTGTTAACCAACTCGACGGACTCAGGCGAAAAATCTATGCCCGTCACATCCACTCCAAGTCGCAATAAATGTGGAATTATGTCACCGGTTCCACAGCCGTAATCCAAAACGGTATGCGCACTTCCAAAATATTTCTTCAACTTATCAACAATAAGGTCACCAAATTGATACGTAAAATAAAGTTCATGGAATTGAGAAGTAAAATCCCAAAACCTTGTTACATTCTCCGGCGTCCACTTGATTTGTTTATACTCCTTTTTCATGATAAATTAGCCACTGGTTACCCTGAGCGTTTTGTCGCTTATTTACGGCAAAACTAGTTCATTTTAATCTCAAAATATGAAAATAGCAATCATTGGAGCGGGGTATGTCGGATTGGTTTCGGCTGCGGTGTTCTCAAAGCTGGGACACAAAGTTTGTGTTGTGGAAAAGAATAAAGACAGAGTAGCAAATTTAAAAGCCGGCAAAGCGCCGTTCTATGAACCAAATCTGCCGGAATTGCTCAAAGAAGCCACAAAATCCGGCAAACTCTCCGTAACCGACGACTATGCACAGGCGATTCCAAACGCTGAAGTTATTTTCATTTGCGTTGGCACTCCAATGCTTGCAAACGGCGAACCGGATCTCTCTTATGTATTTGGAGCTGCAAAAGACATAGCGCATCATATAAAAAATTATTGCGTGGTTGTGGATAAGAGCACTGTTCCGGTTGGTACAACCGAGAAAGTAAAAAAAATCATAGCTGATGCGACCAAGTTGGATTTCGACGTAGCCTCTTGCCCTGAATTTTTGCGTGAAGGGTCGGCAATAGAAAACACATTAAATCCGGACCGCATCGTAATCGGCACAGATTCGAAACGAGCTCGCGATATTTTGCTTGAAGTTCATGGAAAATTACCAGGCGAAAGGGTTACTACCGACATTCGCACTGCGGAGATAATTAAATATGCTTCAAACGCATTCTTGGCCACAAAAATTTCTTTCATCAATGAAATTGCCAATTTATGCGATGAGGTTGGCGCGAATGTTGACGACGTTGCTGTCGGCATGGGACTCGATCCGCGCATTGGCAAGGCCTTTTTGAAAGCCGGAATCGGCTATGGCGGTTCATGTTTTCCAAAAGACACAAAGGCGCTGCACCACATGGCGCTTTCAAAAGATTATAATTTTAAATTATTGAGAGCTGTAATAGAAGTTAACGGCTCACAGCGAAGAAAGTTCATGGGAACTATCAGAAATAAACTGGGCGATTTGAACGAAAAAAATATTGGCGTTCTTGGATTGGCTTTTAAAAATAATACTGATGACGTGCGAGAATCTGCGGCGTTGGACATAATTTCTTGGCTGACGAAAGAAGGCGCTAAAGTTAAAGGATATGATCCGGAAGCGATGCCTAACGCAAAAAAAGCTCTTCCGGCATTGACGACCGTAAATAAAGCGGAAGATGTGGCGGTTGATGCGGATGCGATTTTAATACTGACTGAGTGGAGTAAGTTTGTGGATTTAAACTGGGCAGAAATGAGGAGAAAAGTAAAAAATCCTGTAATTTTAGACGGGCGCAACCTGTTAAATTCAGTAAAAATGCGCAAACTTGGATTTAAGTATTATTCAGTTGGACGCCCATAATCACGTGTTATGCTAAAATAACGTCCGCTATGTCAAAACTATATCTTGTTACCGGCGGTGCCGGATTCATCGGCTCACACATCTCAACTGCACTGCTTGCGCGCGGCGATCGCGTGCGTGTCTTGGATAATTTAAGCACCGGGAAGCGATCTAACATTCCAGCCGGCGCGGAATTGATTGAAGCCAGTATTACTGATCCAAAAGCCATTGCGGAAGCGTTTAAGGGAGTTGAGGGAGTTTTTCACACAGCTGCGCTGCCGCGCGTGCAACTTTCCATCGAGCAGCCTTTTGAAACAAACGATGTGAATATAACCGGCACATTGAACGTTTTGCTGGCAGCGCGCGAGACCAAGGTTAAGCGCGTTGTTTATTCCGCATCTTCATCCGCATACGGCGACCAAACGGTCATGCCGTTACACGAAGAATTGAAGCCAAACCCAAAAAGCCCTTACGGTCTTCAAAAATATGTAGGCGAACATTACGCCAGGTTAGCCAGCATGTTCTGGAATATGGAAACTGTTTCGTTGCGCTATTTTAATGTTTTTGGGCCGCGTATGGCTTCCGGAGGCGCTTACGTTACTGTTATATCAATATTTTTACAACAAAAAGCCGAGGGAAAACCTCTAACAATTACTGGAGACGGAACCCAAACTCGCGATTTCACTTTTGTTGACGACGTAGTGAACGCAAATTTATTGGCGATGGACGGCTCCAAAGTTGGCAAAGGCGAAGTTGTAAATATCGGCGCGGGTGAAAATCACACAGTAAATGAAGTCGCAGGCATTATTGGCGGACCAACTGCCAACATTCCACCGCGAGTTGAACCACACGATACTCTGGCAGACAACAAACTGGCGCGCGAACTCCTTGGTTGGATCCCAAAGGTGAAGTTTGCAGATGGAATGGAACGAACGATTGAGTGGTTTCAAAATAATTCAACCACTATGCGCTAAAGCGCAAAGACTGGAAGTAGACTAAAGTCATTCCACAGAGATTATGCGAAAATCTTCATCCTCACCACCAATGCCTTCCCTCTGATTACGAATGTATTCCTGGATTATCTCATCCGTCACATTCCCAGCTGTTGCTACAAAATATCCTCTCGCCCATACATGTTGCCCCCAATATCGTTTCCGTATCATCTCAAATTCTAATTGTAACTTTCTTGATGTCGCTCCCTTCACAAATTGCACGAACTTCGATACCGCAAGACTCGGCGGTATCGACATATACAAGTGTACATGGTCGCTTAATACGCTCCCGGTTATTATCTCTACTTCGTTCGCTCCAGCTATCTGCCGTGTCAGTTCCCTTACCCTCAAGGCAACTTGCCCTGTCAGTATCGGATATCGATATTTCGACAACCAACAAATGTGATATCGACATTCGTATATCACATGCGATCCCTTCCTGTATCTATTACCCATACCCTCACACTTTATCATCAGCAGTTCTAAAACTAAAGAGTCGCCTGAAGGCGAGGGTATCTAACCCCAAATGAGGCTATGAAAAATTGGGTTTTGATAAGTTCCGACAAACCCACGGTGGTTGGCTGTGATGTGTTTCCTGAAAACATTTTTAACTCATCTTCACCACTTGAGTACGTTTTTTCCGCATGTGGAAGCCAAAGTGGATTTTTTTGCCACTACACCCCCAAAATCCTGTTTGGTGGCTTAAGCTTGAGCAAAGAACAGATATTTTGGAATAATGGAGTAAG
>JACRID010000101.1 GCA_016220145.1 Candidatus Peregrinibacteria bacterium | reverse complement strand
TAGCGAACTTTGCAAATTTTGTGCGAAAATTGCGAAGCGCGACGAAGGCGTATCAGGTTAGATACGTCGAGGAGCGATAAGCAATTTGCAGCCAAAATTTGCAAAGTGCAGCAGAAAAGATGTTTTTCAGAGGTTCCCTAAAACAAATCCACCCGTCGAAACGCCTTCATTTGGAAGAAGTAATGTTGGCCGCAAGACTGAAGGCACACATGGAAGCGCCTCCGATTGTAGCTGCCAAAAAAATATCCCAATTAAGATTGCGTGAAGTTTTTGGCAATTCAGAAAAATGATTCAACCACCAATTCCACCGGAAATTCGCGATGTACTTGCCGGAGAGCCATTTGATTTTATTGTTAAGTCTAGCCGGGCAGTTCCGCTTAAAAAATCATTATATGTATTGGTTTTTGGGCTGTTTTGGTTGGCTTTTATGAGCATATTTGTTGCGGCTTTTTTTGGACCTGTTTTTATGGGGAAAGAAGTGCGTTTTGAATTAAATGGCGCACCAACGGTTGCGGGTCCCGGCAATCTTGATCCCCTACTTATTCCGGCGCTGATTATTGGTTCATTTGTATTAATAGGCTTGGGTTTAACCGGATATGGCATCTATTTGCTGCGTGCCAAAGGTGCTTGGTACATCGGAACGCCAAAAAGGTTGGTGATTTATAAAAAAAATGAAACCAGAAGCATAGATTGGGAACAATTTTCCGGAGATATTGAAGTCAATGGCACGGCGGAAAAGGGCAGCATCACTTTGCTTATGAGGACCGGCCAAATGGTTAGTCAAAGAAGTGGCCTGAGCAGATATGTTTCGGATACCATCTACATTGCAGGCATACAGAACGCATTTCAGATTGAAAAAATATTGGTAAAAAGAATAAAAGAGAATGATCCGACGCCGCCCGGGGAACCTGGCATTTGATATTTCACAATGGAATCCATCGACCTCTTAGGGACATGCCGAAAAACAGATTATTGAAACGGAATGCCTCCGTGCTTCCATTTGCCCTTAAGGTTATTTTCAGATAGACTGAAGCCGCTTTTTATGGCTGTAAAAATATCAGATTTGAGCAAAAAGGTCGGTCTTTCCACCGCCGAATTGAAAAAGAAGATGAAGGAGTTCGGTTTCGGGCTGCGCCCGTTTGCAAGAACCGTTGAATATGACGTGGCTAAACTGGTGGAGGAGGAATTGATGAAGAAGCCGGAGGAGGAAGCTTCTTCTGTTGCAGTCGCGGAAGAGCCTGTTCTTGAGGATGCCAAAGACAAAGGCACTGTTGAAGTTTATGAAGAATTCATAGAAAAAGAACTTGATAAGGAAATTGTAAAATCGCAGCGAAAAATGACGGCCGGCAAAGATGCGCCGAAACCCAAAATAGCTCCGCGGCCGGTTGCACAGCCTGTTCGTCCGCAACCTGCTGTTGCCGGTGTTGTTGAAGTGGAAATTCCGGAAGCCATTACGGTTAAGGAGTTTTCCGAAAAGACCGGCTTGAATCCGGTAAAAGTCATCGGCGAATTGATGAAGAACGGCATTTTGGCCAACATCAACCAGATGATTGACTTTGAAACGGCTTCGATTATTGCCGACGATTTTAAAATTGAACTAAAGCGCAAACGACTTGAGGCCAAGGCGGAAGATATTCTGTCCGGCAACTTGGAAATGCTGCTTCGCGAAGGCGACGAGCGCGATTTGGTGGTTCGCCCGCCGATTGTTACGATTATGGGCCACGTTGACCACGGCAAGACCAAACTTTTGGATGCGATTCGCGAAACGGACGTTGCTTCCACCGAAGCCGGTGGAATTACGCAGCATATCGGCGCTTATCAAATCGAAAAAAACGGCAGAAAGATCACGTTTATTGATACTCCGGGTCACGAAGCTTTTGCCGCCATGCGCGCTCGCGGTGCGAAAATCACGGACATTGTGATTTTGGTTGTTGCGGCGGATGAGGGTGTGAAACCGCAAACTCTCGAAGCTTTAAATCATGCAAAAGAGGCCGAAGTGCCGATTATCGTCGCCATTAATAAAATTGATAAGGAAGACATTAATATCGACCGCGTTAAGGCGCAGTTGGCCGAACAGGGACTGCAGCCGGAAGACTGGGGTGGAAAAACCATTATGGCTCCTGTTTCCGCGGTAACCGGCGCGGGCATTCCGATGCTGCTCGAAATGATTTTGCTGGTGGCAGATATGGATCCGTTAAAGGCTAATCCAAACAGGCCCGCAGTCGCGACGGTTGTGGAATCGCACTTGGACAAGAGCATGGGGCCGGTCGCGACGGTTTTGGTTAATACGGGAACTCTGCGCATTCACGATCCGATTGTTTGCGGCGACATTTACGGCCGCGTGAAGATAATGAAGAATCACCTTGGTGTGGGGCTTGAGTCAGCGCCGCCGGCAACTCCTGTTAGAATTGCCGGTTTGGATGCGACTCCGGGTGTCGGTGACATCATTCAGGTTGTTAAGAGTATGGAAGAAGCGCATCAGAAAGCCGAGCAAATCGCGCTATTGCGCGAAGGAATGAACATAAAATCGGCCGCCGCCGGACTTGAAAGAATTATGTCCGCAATTCAGGCAGGCAAACTGAAAACGCTGAAGGTTGTTGCAAAAACCGATACGCTCGGTTCTTTGGAAGCCCTCAAAATGTCGCTTGCGCAGGTTCGCAAGGACGAAGTTTCAATTAAAATAATTCACTCCGGCGTTGGCGCGATCACCGAAACCGATGTGATGATGGCCGCAGCTTCGGAGGGCATAGTCGTCGGCTTTAATACTTATGCAGGAGCTCACGTTAAAGAGGTTGCAAATCGCGAGGGCGTGCAAATTTTCACATATCAAATAATTTATCACCTGATCGAAGATTTGAAGAAGATACTTTCGGGCTTGCTTGAGCCGGAAGTGACGGAAGTGACGCTTGGCCGCGCTGAAGTCAGAAAAGTATTTTTGACCGAAAGAAAGAGCATGATTATAGGCTGCAGAATCGTTTCTGGAAAAGTTGAGAACAAAACGCGCGTCAGAATATTCCGCGGCGAAGAAAAAATCGGCGAGGGAGTTATCGGCTCGCTTAAGCGAAATAACGACATAGTCCACGAACTTGGCGAAGGCAACGATTGCGGAATCAAGTATGAAGGCGAGGTAAAATTGCAGGAAGGCGACACCTTGGAATCATGGAAAGAAGAGCGCCGCACAAGAATAGTAACCTAGAAATATGTCGAAGAAATTATTAATAACTGGAGGAGCCGGCTTTATAGGTTCAAATTTCGTCCACTACACCGTTAAGAACCATCTTGAAGATGAAGTGGTGGTTTTGGATAAGCTCGCATATGCAGGCAATAAAAAGAATATCGAGGCGCCTTTGAAGGCCGGAAAAATTCAATTTGTGGAAGGAGACATTACCGACAAGGCATGCATTTTTTCTTTATTTGAAAAGGAAAACTTTGGTTCGGTTGTGAATTTTGCCGCGGAAACGCACGTCGATCGCAGCATTGTTTCCCCATCCATTTTTGTGATGACGAATGTGGTTGGAACTCACAATTTGCTTGAAGCGTGCAGGGATTTTTCAGTTCCGCGATTTCATCAAGTTTCCACGGACGAAATTTACGGGGATTTGGGGACTGGTTCCACCAACTTTTTTACAGAAGAAACGCCCCTTGCTCCAAACAGTCCTTACGCGGCTTCAAAAGCGGCTGCGGATCATCTTGTTGCGGCTTATTTCCGCACTTACAAAATGTTTGTTACAACCAGCAGGTGTTCGAATAATTATGGCCCGTACCAATTTCCGGAGAAGTTAATCCCCTACTTTTTCCAATTGGCGTCGAAAAACAAGCACGTT
Source organism: Candidatus Peregrinibacteria bacterium (assembly GCA_016220145.1). Lineage (GTDB taxonomy): Bacteria > Patescibacteriota > Gracilibacteria > UBA1369 > UM-FILTER-53-11 > JACRID01. The sequence goes on along the minus strand of JACRID010000101.1, from coordinate 12,549 downwards.
CCGCTTTATGGCGACGGAAAGAACGTGCGCGATTGGCTTTATGTGGAAGATCACTGCGAGGCGGTGGATTTGATTTTGCGCAACGCAAAGCCCGGAAGCATTTATAACATCGGCGGCAATAATGAAAGGACAAATATTGAAATCGCCAAAATAATTCTTAAATTTTTAGGCAAATCGGAAGATTTTATAACTTTTGTTGAGGACAGGATGGGTCACGACAGGCGCTACGCGATCGATTCTTCCAAGATCAAGAAAGACCTTGGCTGGAAACCGAAAACCAGCTTTAAAACCGGAATAAAACTCACTTTTGAATGGTATAAGAAAAACAAGGTTTGGCTTGATGATTTGGTTGCGCGAAATAGAATAGATGAGACGCGAAGCCATTTGTCTTTCGGTGGCAAAAAGCCCAAACAGCAGAAAGCCAAGGTTGGAAATTTTTAAATGCGATTTAATATCCCTTCACCCTCCACCCCACTCCCTATGAAATACTCCCAGCTTTTCGGAAAAACCAAACTTGAAGCTCCGGCAGATGCCGATAGCGTGAATGCAAAACTGCTCACGCAGGCCGGTTTCGTCGATCGTTTAATTGCCGGCGTTTACACCTTTTTGCCGCTTGGACTGCGCGTTTTAAAGAAAATCAATGAAATTATAAGGGAAGAAATGAACGCGGTTGGAGGACAAGAAATTGCCATGCCGTCGCTTCACCCTCGCGAAATTTGGCAGCAAACCGGTCGCGATAAAACCATGGATCCGATTTTATACAGAACAAAGGGCGCAGGTGATCGCGACTTCGTTTTCGGACCAAGCCATGAGGAAATTGTAACTCCCCTCGCCGCAAAATACGTGCAATCTTACAAGGATTTGCCGGTTGCGCTTTATCAAATTCAAACCAAGTTCAGAAACGAGCCGCGCGCCAAGTCCGGCATTTTACGCGGGCGCGAATTCGGTATGAAAGACATGTACAGCTTTCACACGGACGACGCGGATTTGGATAAATATTATGAAGTTGTAAAAACCGCTTACTTAAAAGTTTTCACTCGTTGCGGGCTTGATGCCTATGTTTCCGAGGCTTCGGGCGGCGCTTTTACCGACAAATATTCACACGAATTTGCGGTAAGAACGCAGGCCGGTGAAGACACGATGTTGCTCTGCGAGAAGTGCAAATATGCCCAAAATATAGAGATAGCGGAGGCGAAATTCGACGATTTGCAGCCTGCCGACGAAGAAGAAGCGCCTTTAAAGAAGGTTAACGCGCCCCGCGGCATCACAATTCCGGAAAACGCCGCATTTCACAAAGTGCCGGAATGGAAGATTTTGAAAACCGTTGTTTATAAATTAAAAGGCGGTTTTCTTGGCGTTTGCATTCGCGGAGACTTGAAAGTCAGCCAAAAGAGGCTGGAAAGCATACTTAAAGAAAAAGTGCGCGTTGCGACGAAGGAAGAATTTGTCGAAAACGGTTTGATAATGGGTTTTATTTCGCCAATTGGCATCAATATCCCGTTTATTGCGGATCATTCCATCAAACACATTAAGAATTTTGTGACCGGCGCAAACGAATTAAACGAAGATTATTTGAACGCCAATGTCGGCAGAGATTTTGTTGTTAGGGAATTCATGCATTTGACCGATTTGGAATTGGTTTGTCCAAAATGCGGTAACAAATTATCCGAAGAAAAGGCGGTTGAGGCAGGCAATATCTTTAAACTTGGCACAAAATACAGCAAAGACTGCAATCTTTATTTTACCGATAAGGAAGGCAAAAAACAGATCGTGACGATGGGTTGCTATGGCATTGGAAACACTCGCCTGCTCGGTACAATTGTCGAAGCTTGTCACGACGAACACGGAATAATTTGGCCCAAAGCGGTGGCGCCATTCGCCGCTCATTTGGTCACCCTTGGCGGCGACGAAAAAGTGCAGGAAGAAGCCCAGAAACTTTACGATTACCTTCGTGAAAACGACATCGACGTTTTGTTTGATGACCGCGACGAATCCACCGGCAAAAAATTGAATGATGCGGATTTGATAGGCATTCCGGTGCGCTTAATAATCAGCAAAAAGACCATTGAAAAGAAGTGCGTTGAAGTCAAACGCCGCGACTCAAAAGAGGCGGATTTGGTGCCTGTTAACGACGTTCTTAAATTCATATGAAGATTTTGCTTTTAGGTAAGAGTGGACTCCTTGGGCAAGCTTTGTTTTCCGCACTTCAAACTGAGCACGAAGTCGTTGGATTTTCTCATGCGCAGTGCGATGTCACGCAAGAAAGTTCGCTTGAGGATGTCTTTGCTAAAACCTCGCCGGATTTGGTTATAAATGCCACCGGCTACACGCAAGTCGATAAAGCGGAAGAAGAAAAAGACTTGGCTTTTGAGGTAAATAAAAAGGCGGTTTCAAACATTATTAAATTATTGAAGCCAAAAAATACGCCACTGGTGCATTTCAGCACGGATTACGTTTTTAACGGCGAAAACACGGCTGGTTACACAGAAAACGACTTTCAGGCTCCCCTTTCGGTTTACGGCGCTTCAAAGGCCGCCGGTGAAGCGGAAATAATCAAAAACCTGAAGAATTATTATCTTATACGAACCGCTTGGCTTTACGGCCCCGGTGGTAAGAATTTTGTGGATACAATGCTTTTGCTGGCGGAAAAAAGGGCGCCAATTAAGGTTGTGAACGACCAAATTGGCAATCCCACCTTATCCACTGATCTGGCGCAATCCGTTTTGCGTTTACTAAAGGGCAAAAGTTATGGTATTTATCATCTTGTAAACGAAGGAGATGTGAGTTGGTATGACTTCGCCGTTGCTATATTTGAAAATCTTGGCGTTCCTCAAAAAGTTATGTCCATCACGACGGCGGAATTAAATAGGCCGGCGCACCGTCCTCATTACTCCATGCTGCGCAATACAAAGTTCGAGAAATTGCGGCCGTGGCAAGAGGCGCTCGCCGCATATCTTAAAGAAAAAACACTCATCTTATGAAAGGAATAATTCTGGCCGGTGGAAATGGAAGGAGGCTAAATCCGCTAACGGAAGTCACAAACAAGCATTTACTGCCGGTTTACGATAAGCCGATGATTTTTTATCCGCTGAATACGCTGATGCAGACAGGCATACGCGATATTTTGATTGTTACGGGAAAAGAATATGCCGGCGGGTTTTTGAAATTGCTTGGTTCGGGACGCGAATTTGGTTGCAGATTCACTTTTGAAGTTCAGGAAGATGCCCTTGGAATAGCCCACGCGCTTGCGTTAGCCGAAGATTTTGCAGACTCCTCCGACATCGCCGTAATTCTTGGCGACAACATTTATGAAGATAACTTGGCACCGACGGTTAATTATTTTAAAAGCGGCGCGCATGTGTTTTTAAAGGAAACCGATGACGCAAAGCGTTTTGGAGTTGCCGAAGTGAAAGGCGATAAAATAATCGGCATTGAAGAAAAACCCGCGCAGCCAAAATCCAATTATGCCGTTACGGGTTTATATATTTATGATTCTTCGGTTTTTAAAGTTGTCAAAACGCTAAAACCTTCCGGCCGCGGAGAATTGGAAATAACGGACGTCAATAATTATTACGTCAAAGAAGGTAAGATGAAATATACGATTTTGGAAGGCAGATGGATGGATTCCGGCACATTCGAAAGCTTATTTAAAGCAAGCGAAATTGCACGAAAGATGGCTCTACAGGGCAATAAAACGCCGTTTGAAGATATTGTGAAAAATCGCAATCAGCGCGCTTTAACAAACCAAACAATATGGCCAAAATCCTCGTCTCCGGTTCAATAGCATACGATTATCTTTATACATTTCCCGGTATTTTTCAGGATCAGTTGATGCTGTCTTCAAAAGACGCTTTGAGCGTCGCGTTTAATGTAACCGGCAAAACAGTTAACTTCGGAGGTTGCGCCGGGAACATAGCTTTCAACGCGAAATCTTTGGGCGAGGATTTTATTTTACTTGGAATTGCAGGCAAGGATTTTAAAGAATATCGCGAGTGGATGAGCCAAAATGATATTGAAACCAACGGTGTGATCATTGAAGATAAAGAGTACACCGCGCAAGCAAGCGTTGTAACGGATCAAAAGGGACAGCAAATTACGGTTTTTTATGAAGGTGCCGCCGCAAAGTCGGCCAAATACGCCGCTAAAATTAAGAAAGCCATAAAATCTCAAAAAGACGACATTTCTTTTGCAATAGTTTCTCCAAATAACAGGGATTTTATGATGGCTTCCATAGAGGCGTGCGTGGAGAATCAAATCCCCTTCTTTTTTGATCCCGGCCAAGCAATGCCGCTGTTTAAGCCCGAAGAATTATTGGAAATCGTTAAAAAATCGATCGGCGTATTTTTGAATGAATATGAATTTGATTTGCTGGCGCAGAAGCTGAAAATTGGCGATGAACAGTTGCACAAATTAACCAGAATTACGGTCGTGACATTGGGCAAAAAAGGTTCCAATATCTGGTTTAACGGGAATGAGATAAATATAAAACCGGTAAAACCGGAAAATATTGTGGACCCAACAGGCTGCGGCGACGCTTATCGCGCGGGTTTCTTGATTGGCATTCAAGAAGGTTTTGCAAAGCTCACTCCGGAAGTTCTGGAGCGAGCGGGTAATTTGGGATCAAAGGTTGCAAGTACATGTTTGCAAGTTTCGGGAACGCAAAACCACGCGGCAATTTAGTTTCCGCCGTCTGGTGCGCCGCCGTCGGTGCCCGATTGTGGCGTACCGCCATCGGTAGGATTTCCGACATCCGGCGTCGAGCAATCTGCCTCAGCTGAACATTTTACCGAGTTTCCGCTTGGTGAACACTCTAATACGCCTGCTAAACCGCACGTTGCTGTGCATCTATCTCCAACACCAAAACGCAAGTCATCGATTTGTCCATCACAATCGTTATCTTCGCCGTTGCATATAGGCCGGCTAGGTGTCTTTGCCGTTGCATCGCAGGCCATTGCGTAAACATCGGGACCAGTTTTCTTACATGTCATACGTCCGTTGGTTAAACACTCGCCCCGACCGGACGTGCAAGGTACGTCCTGCTGAGGATCATCATTATCTGTCCTGCCGTCGCAATCATTGTCTCTACCGTCACAAACGTCGCGGCTTGGTTTTACCTCTCCATGGCAAGTATCCCAAGTGCCATTTGGTTTACATGACTGAGTTCCTTTCTTGCAAACTCCGACTTCGTTTTCAGAACCGCATTTTCTTGATGATGTGGCTTCTACTGTCGGATTGCAATTATCACAACCTTCATCAATGCCTCCCGTGCAATTATTATCCAAACCATCGCACAAACCAACGGTTGCCTCATTTGGATAAGTCGTTCCTCGACCGTATGGATTATTGGGATCCAATCTTCGGTCCAAGGAGCTGCATTCTATTTGTCCAGTGCCATCGCAGCGATATGTGCCGGCACCGCAAACTCCATGCACAAGGTCACCAGCGGTACATCTGGCTCCGACCCTGCCATTGGCGCGGCTGCTTGCTGGAGTATTTGGATCTGTATTATCTGTGAAATTAGCATTATCTGTCAGACCATCGCAATTATCGTCAAGTCCATTACAGCTTTCAAGCACACCTCTGTAACTGCTACCGTCCGGCATTGTTGAACATTTAACATCAGTTCTATCAGATGTACATTCCCAAACTGCTCCAGCGGCAGCGCAAACACCTTTGGCAATTGACTGACAAGATTGTCCAAGAGTACCGCTTGTCATGTTACCAACTACGCCATTGCAGTCGCGATCTTTGCCATCTCCGCAAACTTCCGTCGTTGGCAACACTTCGCCGGCGCATGCGGTTCCCCATTTGCCGTCCGCACAAGTTTGTTTGCCAGGTTTGCATTCTCCCTTCAGTTGAGTCGGATCTCCATTTCCCTGAGTAGTGCAAGATCTTTCTGCGCCATCCGTGCAAGCGCAACCATCGCCTGCAACGCCGTTACAGTTATAGTCTCTTCCGCTGCCATCGCATTTTGAAGTCTTTGCTCCGTCAATAGTCAGTGCATTTTCAGGTTCCCCGGGCAAACCAACACGTCTGATTAAAGAATCGCACTTTACCGCGCCCGCTGTTGCGCAAACATAAGCTCCATCTCCGCAAGCGCCCGGTTCAGTGCATGGTAGTCCTGGTCTTCCTTTAACTCCAGTATGACCGATAACCGGAAAATCCGCATTATCTGTAAGGCCATCGCAGTCATCATCAACACCATTGCACGCTTCTGAAGCGGCCTCAGCATCGGACGTACATTTTAAGTCCCTCACATCGGCGCAAACCGTCGTTCCGGGGATTTTGCAAGCTCCCCTGCCGGTACAAGAAGCGCCAGCGACTGACATTGTGCCATTAGTCATTGGGAAAGGTCCATCGGTTACTCCATCGCAGTCATTATCAACCCCGTCTCCGCATTTTTCTGCCGTTGGGCTTGTTCCTCCAGCGCAGTTTTCCCATTGGCCGCTGGAATCACAGGTTGCAACGCCGGGTTTGCATGCTCCCGCGTGTGGAGTGCCAGCCGGCCAGCATTCTTCCGTTGCGCCCGGATTACAAGCGCAACCGTTATTAAGTCTACCATCGCAATCTTCATCCACGGCATTTCCGCAAATTTCCGATTGAGGTCCAACCCCAACCGTTGTAACACGAAAAGTGTTCAAGCCACTTTCATCTACACAAGTCTCAACCGCAGGTTTACATGCGCCAACACCGCTGCCGCTTGTTCTGGTTGTTCCAAGTTCACATTGCCCCGGAATCTCGCAAGCGTCACCTTCGCCATCGCTATCACTATCTTTTTGATCCGCATTTGGCACATTCGGACAGTTGTCACATGCATCTCCAGCTCCATCATCATCATAGTCTGCTTGATCTCTATTTGATGTATCTGGACAATTGTCACTACATGCATTTCCAACTCCATCGTGATCGGAATCTGCCTGATCTGCATTAGGCATTGTAGGACAGTTATCAACATAATCCGGCACGCCGTCGCCATCCAAGTCCGGTTTAGGCGGTGTTCCGGCGTCCGGTCTCCCTGCATCGGATGCTGGTACCACAACTGTTCCGGCATCGGTTGTTGTTACAGTGCTGCTGACGCCTGCATCCGGCATAGACATAGAATCGGCTGCTCTTTCATCCCTATCTCCACTGCATCCTGCTGCTACTGCAAGAAGGGCGGCAACTCCAAAATTGCCAAGCCGTATGTTTTTTCTTGGCGATATCGATGCGCGGCGAGTTCCCAATGATTCCGGTGTAGGTGTATAAGACGGTCTATTCATAAAAAATGGTAGTTATAAAATTAATTTAATTAAAAATCAGCGCTAAAGACTCCACCAATTCCGGCAAATCTGGAAGATGGATCCGTGCCCAAAACAGCATCTCCGGTTACACCAAGGCCAATATGTTCTCCATGCACTGCGACACCGGCCGAGACTCTTGCAGCTGCGCTTCCTTTGCCATCAACCGTACCGCCGGTAGACGTGTGAATAACTTCCGCAAGGCAACCTCCGAGTCCAACGCTGCCAACTGCGCGCACTGTATCTCCCAAGTGTCCGCCAAGTCCGGCAAAGCCGCAATTACTGGTTCCGGTAACTGTTTTTGGTTTTCCATCAGCGCCATTAACAACCTGAGGTACACTTCCGCCCATCCTATATATAAGTTCTAGCGGCAATGTTCCATGTGATGTAGTAATACCAAGCCCCAAACCCGCTGTAACTCCACCTCCAACGCCGGCTTCAGATAAACCGAATGTGGCTCCGCCGCCAAGCTGTACCATAACCGGCGTGCCAAGAACTCCGCCTTTTGATTTAGGCTCTGTTTCTCTCGCTCGGCCATCCGCATCTCTATCGCGATATTGAAAAGAACCGGCCGGCACAAGTATAATCGCCGAACCATCCGGAGTCGTTGCGACGGATGTTAAAGTTGCTTTTAAAACTTCTCTTTGAACTACCTCCTTAGTCTTTTTTACATCTTCATAAGTTACAATATTATCTCGAGTATTAAGTGTGCCATCCGGTCCGGCTGCCCTGTTTTCTTTTCTCTCAGTAACTTCTTTCTGTTCTTTTCTCACACAGGCCAATTGTAGTTCCGCAGATCCAGGTCTGGACGGCGTGGTGGTGTGAATATCAAAAGTTCCATTAGCGCCGGTTCTGATGGTGGATGTACTTACAAGTTTTCCGGAATCCATACCAGCTGTCGCTGTTTCCGTTGCAAGTTTCCATTCCGGATATGAACTTGGAGCCGGACACGCACCATGCAAAACAACCGGAGCGTTTGTAGTTGCAACAACCGTCAACTCTTTGCGAGTCGCATCAATCGTTGAAGTTACAAGATTCGGTGAAGTGGCAGGGCCGGTCCATTCGACTGATTCTGCCGCTGGACGCGTATTTCTTAACGCAATTTCCTGCGCGTTTGCTTCGCCAGCCAACCCAACTGCTGCGGCAAGTGCCACCGGTGCCAAAATTGAGTGTTTCATAATAAATTTAACAAAAAATAAAGAAAGGCGTCTAATTTAGCACTTCCTTAATCATTGTCAATAGCTTTCTATAAGTTTTTCAAAGCGGCCAACAGATCTTTTTCTGTATTCCTAGCCTTTTCCAGAAGTTTTTGTCTGATCTGCCGGACAGAGTCTCTTTTGGCAATAACAGCCTTAAATGTGCTTTCCAAGGCCTCCAAAGTGACGTTTTTCAGGTTAATTGCCTGTATACCGCTAAATTCATCCCAAAAATCGCTAACTTTGCTCATATATGAAATTGGAACAAACGGTGTGCCGGTTAAACCGGCCAAAATACCGGCATGCAACCTCATTCCAATCACAGCTTCCGAATTGCAAATGACTTGCAATAATTCGGGAATATTGTAGTAATAACTATCTATTTTTATGTGTTGACGAGCATGAATAAGAGTAAAAATTCTATTCAAGATACCCCTATCGGAACTGGCCCCTGTATGAAATGGTATAAATCTTATGTCAAAGCCATATTCCTTAATAATCATATCGCAGAAGCGTGCAAAAATTTTATACAAAGATTCGCTATTTTTTACGAATGGCCTAACGGACATTATTATATATGGAGCGCCATTTTTTTCTTTATGTCCATCGAACGGAATGAGTGTAGCAAAATCCGCCATCAGGTGTGACTCAATCCCCCATTTCTTAAGAATATTCACAGAACGTTGATCCCTTACTGTAATAAGTTTTGCCGATGAAAAAAGTTTTTTGGCCAAATAATCATTGATCTTATTCATTGGGCCAATACTTATGCCAAGGCAAACCACGTCTTTTTTAAAGAAAAGCGCCATAAGTCCGTGCAATATCCAGAAAGTTGATACAAAAGGCCCCTCTTCATCCGTAAAAAGACCTCCGCCGCCAAGCACAAAAAGGTTACAATTCTTCATTGTTCTATATGGAAAACAAAAACGTCCGGGTCTAAATAAAGCTTTTACAAAAGATCTTACGCCAAACGGGAACTGCTTCCCTGCCGAGAGCAATTCCATACTTGAGTTTGGATATGCAGCGTTTAAAACGCGCGTTAAGCCGGAGAGAATTGCTTCATCTCCCATGTTGCAAACGCCATAATAGCCGCAAATAGCGATCTTCACGGGGATATCCTACTATTTCTTAGCTTCCTTGGCGACAGAAGTTTCCTTTGGAGCTTCATGTTCCTTTTCTTCATAAAGCTTGAACTTCTTACCAAGCTTATCGCGCAAGTAATAAAGCTTTGCTCTCCTGACCCTGGACTTCTTTGTAACCTCGATTCTGGCGATGTTTGGAGAATGTATCGGATAAATTTTCTCCACTCCAACGCCGTCGACCACCTTGCGAACGGTAATGGTCTTGCCCACGCCGGATCCGCTGCTAATCTTGATAAGGGTGCCTTCAAACGCCTGGATGCGTTCCTTGTCGCCCTCATGGATCTTTTGGTGAACACGAACAGTATACCCGCTGCGAAGCTCGGGAAGAGTTGTTTTGCGCTGATTTTGTTCGAATTCTTTTATCATCACGGGCAGGACTATACCCTATCTTCCAGATACTTTTCAAGCTTATTTACAGAAATTATATTTTCCGTATCTTCGAGGATATCTCTGACGAATTTATCGTTTATTTTAAGCCTATACAAAAAGTCTTCTTTGGAGATGATACTCATCTTTATAGGACGCTTTGTTGAAAGTTCGCGGCTCACAAAATCTTCCAATTGATGTTTATCCACCTCACCGACTATAAATAAGTCCGTAGGCGTGTTCTTTTCCAGGAATATCCCGGATATGACCAATAAATCGATATTTCCAAGTTCCTGTAGCTTCTTGGATATATTTTCAAGCGTACTGGACGATTTCACTATTATTGATCTCAATTCATTAAATAGGATGAAGTGTTTGTTCACTATATAGAACTTTTTTCTATTCTTGAATCTGGAACGAAGAAGCCCCATGCTCTTAAGATTGGACAATTCGCGTCTTATCGAATTAATTTGTTCGTCAAGACGGCGCGTTAGTTCACGAATGAAAAACTCGCCATCCGGATTTAGCAGAAAGGTCTCTAGGAGTTTGATGCGAGCCTTAGATGTAAAGAGTCTTTTGAGCATTTAATTTATACAAGTGCCTCCCAATGTATAAAAAAGTGCTACAAGGGTCAAGCGAATATATAAAAAATGTGCTCAAAAAACATCGAGTAGTCGAGTAATCAGATAAGGTTAAAACTCTTGCAGATGCCTAAAAATTAGTGCAATACGCACGCAGAAGAAAGAAAAATAATCTCTTCCCGTAATTGATTTTTTTTGTATTATTCGCTATGAGCAAATTTTGTATTCGTCCAACCTGTTGGGATTATGCCATTCCACCTGGTTGTTCTTCGTCTTCTTGATCACTTCGAAGTAAACTATTTAGGAACCCGAAATAGAATCCTCCGGCGAATATTCCAAGCAAAGAAACTCCGAAAATTACAAGCGTTCCATTGGTATCTATTTCCGTGAAAAAAACCGTAAACCCGCTGAACGAGGCTCCGAAGTTTTGAAAAGCGATTATTAGAATTAGAACTGTAAAGATTATTGATCCTACAAGAAAGAATGTTTTCATATAGCGATCATATAATTACTCCAGAAACTTTGCAAACAGCTTCTCAAGCATCAAGTTATTCTTTAGCCTTAAATATACTTCTCCTTTGTCGGCCAAACTCTTCTCAATCTCTTTCTTGTGCTGTTCCGGAGTACTTTCACGCAATTTGGCAATAGCTTGATTCAGTTCGTCTTCCGTTACGGTTACATTTAGCACTTTGAACAAATAGTTAAGCACCAACCTAATGCGAATCCTCTTTTCCGCTTCCAGGGTGAGTTCTTTATGCAAATCCTTGTGATTTTTCTTGATTTTCTCCAGATATGTGTCGAAATTAAGTCCTTTATGTTCAACTTCGTGTTTTAAATCGTCGATCATGTAATCCGTTTCTTCTTCCAAAAGCACCGGTGGGACTTCCAACTTTGCATCTTTCAAAAACTTCTCCAACAGATCATTTTCTCTCTTTCTTCTAGAATCAACGAGTTTTTTGCTATGAATATCCTTTTTAAGCGCATCGCGAAATTCGGCAACCGTCTTCTTGTCACCCATCACCTGCGTTGCAAAATCATCATTCATTTCAGGCAAGATAGTTTCTTCGGCGCGCTTAATATGCACCTCAAAATGAATGGTTTTGGCCTTGAGGGGTTCATAATGATAATCCGTTGGAAACTTCACCGGAAACTTCTTCTTTTCGCCGGATTTCATACCGACAAGCTGCTCTTCAAAACCCGGGACCAGCGTCCCCTCGCCCACAAACAACGGATGATTTGCGCTTTTTGTCTTATCAATTGCCGCACCTCCCTCGTCATAACCTTGAAAGTCCAATTCAACACGATCGCCATTTTTAATGGCGCGTTCGATATTCTTATATGTGGCGCGATATTTTCTCATTTCATTAACAACTTCCTCCAGTTCCGCATCTGTAATTTCAACCTTTTCGGCAGGAATTTTGATCTTTTCAACATCCTTCAGGGTTATTTCCGGCATCACAGCGACTCGGGCTTCAAACTTTAAAGGCACTTTTGAAAGAACCTTAATATCGGGACGCGAAATAACCTGTAATTGCTTCTCTTTTACCGCTTCAAAGTAAGCTTGAGGAAGCGCAATCCCAAGTAATTCCTGAAAAAACACATCCGGGCCGACTTTTGCCAAAACCATGGCCTTTGGCGCCTGGCCTTTTCTAAAACCGGGAACTTCGACGTTTTCCGAGATGCGCTTTGTTACCTGTTCTTCATATTTTGCCATCTGTTCCGGCGAAACTTCGATGATTAATTGGATTTCCGACTTTGGTAGATTCTTTAATTCAATATTCATATGGGCGTAACTTAACATGAAAGATCGAAGTTGACAAATGAAATGCTAGAGGCGTGATTTGAGGGATCATACGCAAATTACTTTGAATAAAAGATTGACAGATATTTTAAGCATAGAAAGTTGAAACCCTGAAAAGGAAGAAGTTGATGTCACGAACACCCCTAACCAAAGCCCTAAACTCTTTCAGCTTGGCATTAAAACTCT
>JACRID010000099.1 GCA_016220145.1 Candidatus Peregrinibacteria bacterium | reverse complement strand
CTCTTACAGCGCGGATGAGGAGAGATGTTCGCATTCCGAGTGGCTCATGGCCATTGACACTTTCGTCTCTCCTCCCCACCTCACGCTACCACTAATAAACCTATAAAGGTTATTAAATGGACCACCGCCTTTATATGACAACGAACATGACAAGATCGCCTCCGCGATCTTTTTTGCCGCCTTAGCATAAGGCGATTTTTTTTGATTTGCAGACATGTGATCACACAGCTTTTTGTCATCCGCAAATTTAAGAATAGCCTCAAGGAGCTGCTCCGGCGAAAGCGTTTCTTGATTTAAAACCGCCGCCCATCCGTGTTTTTCAAAAATTTCCGCGTTTTCTATTTGATCTCCTCGGCTGGCGCTTCGCGGCAACGGAACAAGAATCATGGGTTTTTTAAGCGCAAGGCCTTCAAAAAGGCTGCCACTCCCCGCTCGGCCAACAATAAAATCGGTAATCGCATAACAGTCCGCCAACTCCTTATCCAAAAATTCAAAATGTTTGTAGTGCGCATTCTCCGTAAATTTTTCACCGATGCGCCCGGTTATATGTAAAACCTGAACTTTCTTAAGCAGCTCGGGAAGATTTTTTAAAATTAACTTATTTAAAGATTGCGCGCCCGTTGAACCGCCAATCACAAGACAAACCGGCATTTTTTCCGAAAAACCGGTGAATTTGTAACCGCGCTTTTTGTCGCCCTTCAAAATGGAACTGCGAACCGGATTGCCGACGACCTCGACGTTGCGCCCCTTATAAAACCGCCTGCTCTCCTCAAAGGAAAGCCAAATTTTACCGGCGAACGGCACGCAAATTTTGGTTGCAAGGCCTGGCGTTAAATCGGCCTCATGTATCCAAACCGGAATCCCAAGCAGTCGCGCCGCCAGCACAACCGGCACCGCAACGTATCCTCCTTTTGAAAAAACCAAATTCGGCTTCAGCTTCCTCAAAATCCCAACCGCCTGAAAAAATCCAAGCGGAACTTTTAAAAAATCCACAAAATTTTTAAGATCAAAATATCGGCGCAACTTGCCCGTGCTGATTTCATAAAAAGGCAAACCGGCCCCTTCGGCTATGTCCTGTTCGGAAGATTTTTTACTTCCAATATAAAAAACCTCGGCGCCGCCCAGCTTTGAAATCTCATCAATAATGGCGATGTTGGGCAACACGTGTCCCCCTGTCCCGCCGCCTGTGAATACTACTCGCATAATAAGGTGTTGTTGATCTTGAGATTTGAAGCAGCGCGCCCACCGCCGCCAAAGTGACCAGCATGGATGTTCCACCGTAACTTATAAACGGCAGAGTAATGCCCGTAACCGGCAAAATTCCTATGTTAACGCCGATATTTATAAACGCTTGGCTGACCAGCCAGACGGTGATGCCCGTCGCCACCAGCATATCAAATCTATCAGGCGCATAGTGGGCTATTATAAGCCCTCTGTAGGCAATTATTACATAAGCGACCAATACAAACAAAATACGCACAAATCCCAGTTCTTCGGCCGATGCGGCAAAAATAAAGTCATCGGTCGCCTGCGGAAGCCAATAAGATTTTTGAATCCCCTGTGTTAGACCTTTTCCAAAAAAACCGCCGCTGCCAACCGCAATCTTGGCCTGCTCCGTCTGCCAGCAATAATTCCGCCTGGTTTCTGCGGTTTTTGCTTCCGGCTGGCAATTTTCAATTGTCGGATTCAAGAAAGCCGTAAAACGATGGCGAAGATATGAAACGTTCGGCACAACCAAAAGCACAAACAAAAAAACCGCCAGCAAGCCCAACGTCAAGTGCCTTACTTTTGCGCCGGCCGCAAAATAAATAGCCGTGGCAATCGTGGCAAACACGAGCGTTGAGCCAAAATCAGGCTGCAAAAGCACGGGGAAAATAACAATTCCGGTAACCGCGCAAAAAGACAAAAAACCGTTTCTAAAATCGCCGATATCGCGCCCTTTTCTTTCCATCCACGTCGCAAGATAAAAAATCAAAATCAATTTTGCGGCTTCCGCAGGCTGAAAAGAAGTATTGGATAAAATCAGCCATGCCCTTGCTTGGGTGTTGGAGGACGAACCCACAATGAGCACTGCAACCAAAATTCCAAAAATAAGGATGAAAAGCGGCACGGCCACTTTTCTCCAAAATCTCACCGGAATTTTATAAAATAAAAACATTGCGACGAGCCCTATTCCAATACGCACCACATGGCGCCGCAGCAAAAAGAAACAATCCACGCCCTGCTCTCCGCACGCGGGGAAAAGCAAACCCGTCGGCTTTGTGAGTGAAATGCTCTTTGGCACGCCAATACTCGTAATCATAATTATGCTAAAAACCAGCAACACGAACACCGTTAGGAGCAAAACAACGTCAACGCGGCCTGGCCTGGTTTCGGAGTGCATAGGGGCGAAGAGTAGGATACAGTATCCGCGTGAAGTTCTCAAAAATATCCATCCCAATTCTCGCTTCAGCATTTCTGATTGCGCTGGATTTTATTTCAAAATACTTTGCGGAAATTTATTTAAAAGCTCCGCTCGTAATCCAGCCCGGCGTTTTTCGCCTTTCCCTTAGTTACAACACAGGCACCGCTTTTAGCACGCCGATACCGAATGCAGTCATGATTTTTGCGGCGCCGCTTTTGCTGGCTTTTGTAATTTGGCTCATAAGCAGCAATTTCAATCTAAACCATTGGCTGACAAAATTATGCCTGATTTTGCTGATTTCCGGCGCCATCGGCAACCTGATAAACAGGATTTTTACGGGTGCGGTGATCGACTTCATAGCCTTTTCCTTCTGGCCCAGCTTCAACCTTGCCGATTCCTATTTGACCGTCGGGGCCTTCCTATTGGTCATCTTTTATGGTAAAATAAGCATAACAAATAAATAATCAAGGATTTAATATGCCACAAGATAACGAACAAGCGGGACCTCATTCTCCTTCGTTTCTTACACTTGTACTCAAGACTTTCGCCGGACTTGGAGGAGGAATCGCCGGAATGGTGATTTTGCTCCTTATATTCTTGGGGGCTTCAACAATCTTGCAATCGGCGCTGAATCCGGGAGCGCTTGGAGCCGAAGAAGCGGCCAAAAATCCCCTTTTCATATTCGTCTTCATGGCGATGATATTTCTGACTTCGATGGGCGCAAGTTTGATCGGGTCACTGTTTTTCACGTTTGTGGAACACGAAAAATACACCCGCTCTTCAACGGCGATGTATCAGATTTTCTTTGCCAATGTGGTGATTTTCGCGATATTGGCACCGGTTTATATATTGCTGGATTCAAAAGGATTGCTCGATATGGTCGGCTTTTTGGCGGGATTTCACGTTTTGCTTGCAACTCTCGCCGGCAACATGATTTTGGAAATAGTCGGCAATTTGCGCTACGCGCTTGTCGGAGTTTATGGTGTTATTTTTTCGGTGATGATCTCAACGGGCGCAATCATCGGCCTTTATGAATTATCGCAAAGAAACGTGACTCTGGTGCTTTTTGCCGCACTGCCGATTATTTGGACGGTGCTCGGGTTTGTTACAATAATCGTGGAAATGTTTTACAGATGGCTTTACACTATTTATGGTGAAGACTTCTTGATGAGCAAAACGTCTTTTGGTAAGGATTACGGCGAAGCGGAAGTTGAAGAAGCGCCGCCGCCGCCGGATGTTACCGGCGCGGAGTTCCTGAAGAAGTAGGAGTTTTTCCAACCCACAATTTGAATGATTCCGCCGCTTGCGCAAGGAACATTTTTTCACCGATCACGACTTTGCATCCGCATGCTTTTGCGTCTTTTAGCATGCGCGTCATTTTGGGCCTGTAGATAACGTCCATCACGACCGGTTTTTTATTCGCTGCACGCAAATTTTCCTTAAGGTTAGGCAATGGAGTTTCCTCAATTTTAGGCCACATTCCAACCGACGTGGTGTTAATTAAAATGTCACAATTCGTCGCGTCAAAATCTTCCAAAGCGCCGAATTTACAGTCAAATTCCGCCGCCAGTTTTTCGGCATTTTCAACCGTGCGATTCAAAATCAAAACATGCGAACCAGCATTCTTTAAGCCATAAATTACTGCCCTCGCCGCACCTCCGGCACCCAAAATAACGGCATATTGACCTTTAATTATTTTTACGTCGGATTTTAAAGCCGCTATCGCACCAACGACGTCGGTATTGTGGCCGACCAATTTCCCATCGCGATTCACAATCACATTCACCGCGCCGATTTTTTTCGCCTCCGGCGCCACCTCATCCAAAAATTTCATCACCTTCTCCTTATGCGGAATCGTCACATTTGCACCCGAATACTTCTCCTTAAAACCGCGCATAAATTCGCCAAGTTTCTCCGGTTTCACCTCCTCCTGAAAATACCGCGCCTTAATCTTGAGTTTTTTAAACCGGCCGTTATGCAACTTCGGCGAAAGAGAATGTTTAACAGGATAACCGATGACGCAATAAAGGCGTGAATTCATATAGGTTGCTACGTCATTCTGTCCCGCTAAGCGGGACAGGATGACTCAAACTTTTCCAATCTTATTCCCAATCCCCTCGATCGCGCGCAAAACCTCGATCGGCAGCATCCAAACCGTCGTGTTCGAAGGATTCGTGGAAATATCGCCAAGGGAAGCAAGCGTCCTTAAATGAAGCGCTCCCGGCGCCGCCGAAAGCGTATTTGCGGCCTTTGCCATATTCTCCGCAGAGGCGACCTCACCTTCGGAAGCAATAATAACCGCGCGTTTTTCGCGTTCAGCTTCAGCTTGGCGGGCAATCACTCGCTTGAGCGATTCGGGCAAAACAATATCTTTCAGCTCCACATTTTGCACGTCAACGCCCCACTCGTCCGTTACTTTATCCACAATTTGCTGAATGCGGCTCGAAACTTCCTCTTTCTTGGCCAACAAATGATCGAGCGTAATTTCACCGACCGCGTTCCTCATCGTCGTCTGCGCCAATTGGCTTGTGGCATACATAAAATCCTCCACCGCCAGAACGGCCCTTGAGGCATCGGCAATTTTAAAATAAATAACCGCGTTAATCTTGATTGGTATATTGTCCTTGGTTAGCGATTCCTGGTCCGGCACATCCAGCGCGCGAACGCGAATGTCCACCTTTCTCATGGAGTTAATGATCGGGAAAACCAGTCTCCAACCCGGTTCCGCAATTTGGCTAAATCTGCCAAACAAGAATTTTACTCCGCGCTCATACTGATTAACCTGGCGGATACTGATTAGAATGACCACGACGAAGAAGATTAAGAACGGCATTATGAGAGCATCCATAAGATTGTTGATTAAAGTATATAAACCGCTGCCATTATACACGCCCGCAAGCGCCTTTAGGGAACCTCTGAAAAACTATGTTTCATAGCGCAAATTTGAGTTCCTTGAGATTATGGACGTCATTTGGTTGCAAATATATTTCCGGCGCAAAACTACAACCATCTTTACAGATAGAAACTTTATAAGGCATTGATTTTTAGACAAACTTTATAAAGTTTGATATACTGTTGTCGGATTAAAATACTATGAATATCCGTGAAAAATTGCAGATAATACAAAAAATGACCGGCTTGACGCAAGTCAAACTTGCCGAACGTTTCTCCGTTTCCTTTGTCGCCTTTAACAATTGGTGGACAGGCAAGTCTTTTCCCAGACCAAGAGCACAGCGGGCAATTGACGAGCTGTTTTTGGAAGTAACGGGGCAAAAAATAATTCCGGCGGATAAATTGACCGCTCAAAAGGCCATTCTCAAACGAAAATCCGGCCAACATAAGAATGTTATCTCCGAAATTTCAAACAATCCGGATATTTGCGACACGTTCACGCTAAAGCTGATATACAACAGCAACCGCTTGGAGGGAAGCACGCTGACGGAACCGGATACCGCCGCCATTCTTTTTGACAATGTCGCCATTCCGGACAAAAGTCTCACGGAACAATTGGAAGCGAAAAATCATCAAACTGCGCTTAATTACCTTTTTGATCATATTCTTAAGAACGGCGAATTAAATGAAAACTTAATATTGAAACTGCACAGTATTCTTATGAACGGCATTCGGCCGGATGCCGGTTTATATCGCCGCCATGCAGTCAGAATTTTAGGCGTAAATTTACCCACCGCAAATCATTTAAA
The DNA here is from genome assembly GCA_016220145.1 of Candidatus Peregrinibacteria bacterium. Classification (GTDB taxonomy): domain Bacteria; phylum Patescibacteriota; class Gracilibacteria; order UBA1369; family UM-FILTER-53-11; genus JACRID01. Next base: position 20,842 of record JACRID010000099.1, on the reverse strand, counting down.
AATTCCTCAATTAATGCCGGCATTAATGATTCAATTAAACGAAAAAACGAACGACATTATAGCTTTGTCCGCCAAAATCCATGCTCATTTCGAACAAATCCATCCTTTTTCCGATGGCAACGGCCGTATCGGACGTCTGTTAATGGTTGCCATGCTGCTAAAAGCCAACATGACTCCGGCTGTCATAAAACAAGAACGGAAAAAACTTTATTATACTTATTTGCACAAAGCTCAAACCAAAAACGATCAAAGCCAGCTTGAAAATTTCATTTGTGAAGCGGTGATGGAAGGTTTTTCCATTTTGGAACGCAAATAGCGCCTGCCGACGGGTCATCCCTTTTTTCCTTTTGAATAAATTTTGAAAAGCGGGCGGCATATTGCATTTTTTCGTCCATAGGCCTGCTTGTCCCTCGGCCTAACATGTACGGCCTCGGGACGACCTCGGGATTGGCACAGGAGCACCTGTGCCACTTTTCTGTGTCATACGCACAGAAAAGCATGATCCCTCGTTCCAGCAGGCCAGACATGGACAAAAAAATGCAATATGCCGCCCGCTTTTATAATAAATCTTTCTCAAAGAAAAAATCGCTTGATCCCTGCCGACAGGTGGAGAATCGTACTTTTTCGTTCAGGGCTTCCCATATACTCCACTTTCTGGTATAATACATGGATATGTTAAAGCTGGTCGCATTAGCCGCAAACACGCTCGCCGACGGTGGCAACGATGTAAAAAGCGGATTGGCGGACAAAATTGCTTCGTTCTTCGATTTTATGATCGGCAGAATTCCGAGCTGGATTGCCGGTTTTGTTGTTTTTGCCTTGGCCATTTTCGTTTCAAAATTGGCAAAAACGGCCGTGGAATCGCGCATTTCCGACCAGGTGGATGAGGAACATCAAGAAGTGCTGGTTTTGGCGGGCCGCGTGACTTATTTCGGCACGCTTGCCGTTGGAATAACCGTCGCGCTGAAAATCGCGGGCATCGACCTGACGACATTGCTTGCAGCGGTTGCCTTTGGAATCGGCTTCGCGCTGCGCGATTTGATCATGAATTTTTTGGCGGGCGTGATGATTTTGCTCGGCAAACAGTTTCGAATCGGCGATTTTATCAAGGTGGGCAGCACATTCGGACGCGTGATGGAAATACAAACCCGCGCTACCATCCTGAAGGCGGTTGACGGCACAAAAGTGATCGTTCCAAATTCCGAGATTTTTACAAAACAGGTCGTGAGCACCACGGCGAATCCGCTGCGGCGCGTAGATATTCCGGTTTATGTTTCTTACGACACGGATATAAGTTATGCGACAAAGATAGTGATAGGTTATCTTAAAAGACAGGCATTTGTATTTAAAAAACCTTCACCGACGGTGATCGTGAAAGATTATGGCGACAGCACTCTTGATCTGGCGGCGCGCTGCTGGGTGGAATCCGGAACATGGTTTAAAAACCGCAATAAATTGATGCAGGGCGTTTGGGAACAGCTCAATAAGGCCGGCATCTACGTGCCGTATAACATTGTGCATGTGGAAAAGAATCAGGACACGGCGGCCGACATTAAGGAATACGAAGAAATAACAAAGCAAAGAAAAGAAAAAATGGCGGCTGCGAAGGCAAAAAAGGAAGCCGCAAAAGCCGCTTTGGCGGCGCAACCGGTGCAACCTAATGGCAATCTTGAACAGCAGGCGGTTGCACTGCCGACGGATCCGCTTACACAGGCCCCGGTACCTGCAACGGCAATAACCTCGGCACTTGCCGAGGTTACAGTTGAACCGGAGGGCGCTTATCAAGACTTGAGCCAAATAGATTCGCAGGGATAAGCAATTTCCTTTAAATCGCAGCCGGTTTTTCGACGCCGGCGTTTTCCTGCGCCTGCGGTTTCCAAGAAACCGCTCCGACTTCTTTGGCTCCGACATAACCAATCAAGCCTCTGTCATTGGCGACACTGATGGTAATTCCAATGCCCAAACCCTGCTGATTCGGAACAGCATGGAAATTAGCGATAAACTGCCTTTTCCGGTTCCCATGTCCTTTTGGGACCAGTCAACGTCCATGTTTGAGGATTGCAATTGACCGAATAATTTTTCTTCCAACTTTCCGCAGGCTTCAACAGCGACTTCATAAAACCATTTCATTCTTGGATTTTTTAAAGCTTCATAATCGTCCGTCGGATTCAATTGCAAATCGTTTCTGCTTTCCTTGAGACATTCGCCGACATTTAATGCGGCCTTTCTCCATATTCCGCCAAACTCCTCAACTCCTCCGATTCCCGAAAGTTCGGATGCCGGAATTTGAAGTTTATGCTCCCATGAAAGTCCCCTTTGGAATCTGGTTTCTTCTCCATTCGCAGCGCCCAAAAAAGCCGGATCGGAACGTAAATGTTTCAATATTGCCTCCGCCAATTGCTCACTGGCCGTTTCTTTGCGCTCCGCGGCGCCGGCGGCCAATTCTTTTTCGTCAAAACCATAATGAGCGGCTTTATCATAAGCTTTTGCATGTCCTTTCCCCCTTTCAAGTGTAACTTATTTGCCATCAGCGCTAACAACACTCGCAGATGTAATTCCCGGTAAAGTAACGCGTTTAAGCTGATCGTATATTGCTGTGCTTACGGCGACGTCGGTGCGGCGCGGCAACCTTCCTTCGAGATGCCTGCTCTTGATTACGAAATCGTCATCCGGAGTACATGGTATTTTTTCTGCCATAAATTTTTGATGGTTATAAATTAAGATTTGAGTTTACAAAATAATGCCCGGTCGTGTCCATGCAATATTTAATAAAGTTTAATAGAATTAAATCAAACTGTCCTATACTGCCTAGAATAATCACAAATTAAGGCAAACTACTTTTTGTATGCAAAAATCTTGCTAAATATAATTTAATTTGATAAAAATAACTCAACTGAGCTAGATATTTGAAAAAGATATTTAAATTTGCTAGGATTAGATAAAGTTAATTAAAATTGCCTCGCAAATGGAAAGTTCCCTGCTCACCGTTGAGGATGCCGCAAAAATTCTGCACCTGCACCCGTTCACGGTTTTAAAACTTATAAAGGCAAAGCGCCTCAAGGCGAGCAAGATTGGCCGAGTGTATCGAATCCGCGAAAGCGCGATCGAGAAATTCCTTAACGACAACGAAAACTAAAATGCTCTTCAACTGCTTCAGCTGCGGCAAAAAAATCTCCTCAAAAAAAGACGTTTGCGTTTATTGCAAAACATCGGTTGCCAACTTCATTGAAGAGCTGAACCGAAACACGCAAACGGCTGCGGTAAAGGAAAAATACCACGGAACATTCTGGGCGTTTTTAAGGGCGAGATAAACGTTGGCAGAGAAGCATACTGCCCTTTTTCTTCATTTGCACTCATTCCCAAGTACTATCGCCGCACACCGGTCCACTTTTTTCATCGGGCCCAAACTGCCGGGAACCGGTTTTGCTTTGAGCGGATCCCGCGAATTATCATCTTTTCCTCTGCCCTGTCCCAAAATCGCGTTCAACTTATCCAAACGGCTTGCCAAAGCCGAAACTCCGTCTCCATTCACTTGCCCATACAACAATTCATAACGCGCCATAATGTCGCTTTCTTCTTCCAATTCTTTGGACTCCGCCTCCGCATTATCTATGGCGTTCATTATATCCTCATAAGTTCTGCCGGGCTTTTTTATGCCGGACTTTGAACCGAAAACATCATTCAAAGCATCTTTTGCCTTATCTTTTGCGCTATTGGCGCAATCAACCGCGTTGTCGGCCTGCGGACAAGCAACAAAACGATTAAGCGTATCGAGAGCGGCTTCTTTGATGGCTTTTCCCGGCGAATTCCAAAGATTTTTCGCGCTTTTGGCGACACTTCCCGCGGCCGCGCTTGCTTCGTTCGCGACATCTTCGCCAAGCGAGGAAATCTCGGAACCCATCTTTCTAAATCCGCCCAAAGTTTCCAATAATTCCGCGAATTTTGCGGTTAAATCATTCGTTGCCGGATCGTCGCCGTTTTTCGCATAGCGTTCCGCCCTGTCTTTATATTTGGTTTTAAACTCGGCAAAATAGCCTTCAAACACGGCGCGTTTTCCCTCTTCCGTAAGGTTGGGATCCATATCCGAAATATGACCGATCATTTTGTCCAAAAGGTCCCGCTCTTCGTCCGGATTTTTTAAAAGCATATGTAAATATCCTCCGCTTTCATCCACATAATGGCGCACGAAATAAAGCTCCGCGGCCAGCTTATAGAAAGTGTCGACGCTTGATTGTATTTTTTTCAGATCACAGCGCGAAAAAACCGCGATTGCGGCATAGCGCGCCTTGTTCATCTGATTTTCCACATTCATGACATCGGCGTAATGCGATGGCAAAAGGGAAAAATCGCGCCAGTAATCCGCCGCGTCGGAAAATACGGAGCCGACCGGACTTAAAAATCTTGTTAAACCGGCTGCGCAACCCGCGGAATCTCTGCCTTTATTTATTCCGGCGTCAACGGCCTGTTCTCCGGTTTTTTGAAGTTTGTCGGAGGCGCCGTCTTTGGTATCGGCATCTTGAGCACGAACCGCCGCCACAGCCAGAAGCGCTGTTAGAAGGCCGATTGCGACTATTTTTGCGATGAATTTTTTAAGCATATACTTCTTTGTTATTACTGGATGCAGGATATTTTCTGAGAACAGTTTTTTATAGGAAGCAGAGCGAGCCACAGGTGGCGAGCGTCCCATCACCGCATGCGGTGATGGGGCTGCGCTCCACTGTTCGAAGGAAATATTCTGCATCCAGTAATCCATGTTTCTACGAACATTGAGGCAAATTGATTAAAACGGGACACGGAGCATCGGGCTTATTTTCATCGGCGATCTGATTAAACAGCTGCACAAAACTTTCAAAATAAGAATTCATTGTATCGACTTCCTGCATTATTACGCGATATTGCGAAGCCTGATCCTCCGCTTCCGAAGTCAGCCGTTGATCTTTAAGGAACTTGGCCGCGGTTTTTGCTTTATCTACGGTGTCCGCGGCAATTTTCTCCAAAATCCGGCTTGTATCGGTTTCTTTTGTCGCCTGTTTCAACAAACTTTCCGCCGCGCGTGCTGCCGGTTTATTCAAATAATATTCATTTATGAAACCCGCCATATTCTTCATAAAATCGCCCTTAACAACCAGATCATCGTTCGGCGGAGTTACTATCGGCTGCGGAATCGTTATAAGATTGAATTTCAGCGCGCCGGAATAGCGCTTGCACGTCGGCATTTCCATCAGATTCCCCGCGACTTTTGAAGGCACCAATCCATGATCCAGCAGCTTTTTAAAATTATCGTTTATTTTTTCAAAATGGCATGCGATGCAGCTTTCGGCCGCAGGATGCGAACTTTCTTTTTTGTAAACCATTTCAACTTTCAGGCAGAAGGTTTCGCCGCAAAGTTTAGGGCGGGTCCAATCCGCAGGTTTCTCGGGTTCGAGCGGTTTTGGGGGATTTTTATCGGCGGAGTCGTCCGGTGGGGTTGCGCCTCCCGTGTCACCGGCTCCGGAACCGGCATTTCCGCCGCCCGCTCCCTGCGCTCCGGCCCCCGCGGCGCTTCCAACCGTTTTTGCGCCGGCGGCTTTTTCCTCGGCACGCAGTCGTGAAACCGCACTGTTAAATCCGGCATTTAACGGGCAAACCGCGTTTGTTTCGTCCGCTCCCGCTTGCTGAGTTGCGGGCTGCCGCCGGTTCGCGGATTGCCGCCCATTTTCAGATTGCCCTGCTCCACCGCCACCGGTTTCGCTTTGATTCCCGGTTTCGGTATCGGACGTATTTTCTTCATTTTGCCCGGACGTTTGCCCGTATCCGCCGCTTCCTCCGCCCCCGCCTGAATTCCCGCCTCCGCTTCCTCGTCCGTCTCCGCCTTCATCTCCGTTTCTCCCGAACAAAATCTCGTCTATCAAATCCAAATCGGAAATCAGATCAAAACCGGAATCGCTCTCGTCCCCGTTCGCAAAAATTTCGGTCTGCGTAACTTCCATATTCAATTGCGATTCCAGATCGGCAAGCAGTTTTTCTTCTTTTAAATCGCGCTCCAGAGCCGCATGCCTCGCCTCAATCTGCTGAGGCGACAGTTTGGATTTCAGGTCGGGAAGCGTCATAAATTCCGATATGCTTGCGCCGCTAATCAAAAGCTTCAATTCCTCCTCCGAAAGCCCCTGATTTGCCAGCATGCGTTTCATTGCCATGTCGGAGCCCTCGTTTTTCAATTTTTCATATACGGTTTTGTATAGATCTTCGCCGTAATCGCCCTCCAGATTGAAAATTCCGGCTTTAACCGGTTGAAATATCAGCGTTGTAATCGCCAGCATGAATACTGCAAGGCCGACTGCAAGATATTTTCTGAGAACAATGGAACGCAAACCCGAAATGTAATTGAAAATCTTCATGTGCACGCGGTTGTGGAAACATTAATAAAAGTATTCGGGAATAAATCTATGCTTTTGCGTATTTCGCCGACCGCTTTACCGTATTTGATTAAAGCGTCAACCACTTCCATGTATTTTTTATGCATCGGAAGGGCCATTTGAAGCTCGCTGTAAGCGGCCAGGCCTTTGTCCAAAGCATCGCGGGAAACTTCCAGTTCACGGTTTATTTTCTCCAAAGTGGCTTGATAGATTAGAGCGGCGGACATTGTGGTAATTTTGTCTTTTTCCTCTTTTTTGGCATAAAGAATGCCTTCCCTAAACAAGAAATATTCCTTCACCGCATCCTGCGCCAAACAATAAGTTGAAAGCGGCGGTTTGCCCGAAACTCCTTTGCACTCCTCTCTGCCGACCGGCAAGCCGTTTTTGTCATATTTAATGGCGGGCGGAGCAAGCAATTTAAAAATCTTTGCGACATCATCTTCCGAAAGTTTTTTTTCTTCATTACCGGCGGGCAAAAGTTCCTTAACCATCACTTTTATGCGGCCGTTAAACAATTCGTTCATTGATTCCTGGTAGGCGTCAATGACCGTGTCCACGTCTTTGCTGTCGGCATAAAGCTGTTTGTATTTCGTAAATTTGGCCTCATCGGCCTGCGCGAAATAGCGCACCCCCTGAGTCACAACAACCACCATCACGCTGGCCAGCAGAATGATTGAGTTTATTAAAATTGGACGCGATATGTTCTTTAACCTTTTGTGCATTTTGTTGCGTAACAGGGTAATTTTTGCGAGAATGCGCCGAAGTAGCCGGCCATTTGGGCGATTGTGAAATTAAGTTTGTCCAGTTTTGCGTTTATTATTTTATATTTATCCAACAAGCGCGTGGATTTCTTGGCGTACGCGTTGGCAAGAATGTGACTGTAGATTACATTTGTTATCAGCATAAAATCCTCGCTTATAAAGCTTTCGCAACCGGGACGTTCGGCAAGCGCAGCTTCGGCGGTCACCTTCGACGACGGCGTCAACATGCCCTCCATTTTGCTTCTTATGTCTTTTCTATATTGGCGAAAGCGCTCCATTGCAACGGGTATCAATTCCGACGTCGATTTTTTGGACTGAAAATGTTCGGTCATAAATTTTCCGAGTTTTTGATGCTCGGCGTCAACGATCGAAGCCATCGCAATCACGCATTTTGACGACACGTCGCCGGATTCAACGATTTCAGCCTTCGAAGTGGCGTCTCCTTCCTGCGCTCGGGTAAGAAGTCCGACTTCGAACAAAAGCACGCTCACTGTCGCCACCATCAAAACCGCACTAACAAGCCAAATCGGGGAACAAAGCGATCGAAGCAATCTGTTTAATTTAGTGTAGATTGCTTCGCCCCGTTTAGCGGGGCTCGCAATGACATAAGTGAACCTAATATTTCTCCTCATTGGATTTTGCATAAATTGGTAAGGCGCCTTCGCCCGTTATGGCCGCAAAAATTATGTCGCCGGGCTGCAAATCTCCGCCCTGCCCCATAGTAGCGCGACACGGACAAACTTCGCCACACGAAGGACGCAAAATATAAACTCCCTCTTCATTTACGGCCGATTCGGGCTGCGCGGGCTTGTCGTCATATTGGTTCAGCGGATCCGTGCCGCGTTTTGATTCCTCACAGTCGGCAACGCCGCCTTGATCGGTATCCGCAACCGTCGGATCGGTTTTCATCGCATATTCCTGCGCGTTGGTGCATTTGTCTCCATCCAAATCGCCGTTCGGATCGCACTGCGCAGGCTGCAATTTGCATTGCGTAAGTTCCCAGCTGTCGGGCAAATTATCTTTATCCGTATCAATGTTGTAGCAATCGCGCATAAGCAAAACCCTGTCGGCTATTACCGCAAAATCTTGCCTCGAGATTCTTTCGCCGGACTTCGCAGCCTCTTCCGGCGTAATGATGAAATCTATTTTGGCTCCGGCCGGATCGCGCAGATACGGCTTCAAATTTTGCGCAATTTTTACATAAACGTCATACCATGGCTTGCCGTCTTCCGGCTTAAAATCAACCTTGCTTGTATCTATAATGTCTTCTTCCTGCAGGGCAGCCAGCACAATGGTGGCCGCTTCCGCCCATGTCGTATTATTCGTGGGCCTGAACGGGCTTAGAATTTCGCCTGTCGGCCCGTACGGCTTTGCATCGCCGACATAGCCTTTTATGAATCCTCTCAAATTCCCTTCTTTTACGGCCGGATAGAACCACTGTTTCGGATCAATTACATCATAGAATCTGGGCGGTGGTTTTTTAGCTTCCTCCCGCGGAACTATACACAGCATCTTCAATGTAATCTGAGTAAATTCGGCGCGGTTTATCGGGTTCTCCGGCTTGAATAAGAATTGACCGGCAATGGAACTTTGGTAACCCGCAATGATTCCTTTTTTAAATAAATTTTCCGCAATCTTTGCAAAAGCGTCGCCGGGACTGACATCTGCAAACGGTTGAGACTGGCGCGGTCGCGCCACTTTGGGCCTGGAAACGGCCTTCGGCGCATCCACAATTTGCACGCGCTCCGTCTTGCCAAGTTGCGCGGCTACAAATATCTCGCCGAGCGATTCTTTATTATATAAAAGCTCAAAAACCACGGCATTATCGCCCCCGTCCGGTTTGACGCGCAGTGAAATTGCCGGATCCGCAAACAAAATATCGCCGTTAACATCAACCGTCATAACTCTGACACCTCCCTTTTCCATAACCGCCGCGCCCGGAACCTCAAGATCATCGCCCGGCAAAATCCTGAAAGTAAAACCAAGTTCATAGGCACGCGCATATGGAATAACGTGAACTCCGGATTTCATGTCCGACACCCTGGCCGTTGAAGCCTCAATCGTCACGTCCGTATTGACATCCGGCACAAAGAAAACATAGGTAAACGGATTCTCCAACCCGGGATCGGTTTTTAAAAACACCCCGACGCGAAGCGGCATATTTTGCGCGGCCGCAGCCATTACTCTAACTTCGTAACGATCATCCAGAATGGTTATTCTACCGGTTTTAACATTCACTTCGGCGATTATTTTGCCTTCGTTGTTGCGCACAACCAGCCTTTCGCGCAAATCCAAATCGGTTATCTTGAATTTGCCGGCGGCGTCCGTGTAATGTTGGCCGCCTTGCGTCGCGGATGGCGTTTTTAAAATTTCCCAACCGAGACTCCCCGCCCCCTGGCTTTGCTTCGCAATCGTTATCGGCACGTTTTCCTGCGCCGGCTCAACGAAGCCGGAGACTATATTGCTCTTTAGCGGCGGCGCATTGAGGACTATGCGCGGCGTAATCACCTCCACCTTAATGTCCTGGTAACCTTCGTTAAGCGCGGAATCGCGAACCGTCAGGCGCATTTGCCTGGTGCCGACTTTGTCATAAGGGCCGATTATGAACGAAGAAGCGTCGCAATCATTTGTCGGATCGCCATCTTTATCGGCATCTCCGACCGGATCCAAATCCTGGCAAACATTCTTGTCATTGTCGGCAATGCCATCGCCGTCCGAATCAATTGCCGCATCCGCATCAAGCCAATAAGAAATCACTTTCCCCTCGGCGTCAAAAGAGCGCGATGCATCGATTGTCATGGTTTTTCCAACCGCAATCCGGAAATTGGATTTCCCGATATTGGCAACCGGGGGAGAATTGTCCCCGCAAACCTGCGGCGCCAGCATCAGCTTTTCCGAACCGTTTGAGCGATTGCCCTTCCCGTCAAACGCATAAAATTTCGCAAAATAAGTGCCCTCTCCAAGTGACAAACTCACCTGGGGACCGGACAAATCTCCCATCTTATTCAGCAAATAAGTCTCATTAAATTTAATTACCGTGCTGCCGCCGTTATTATAATGAACGGTCGCCTCTCCGGTGCGTACCTGCACCTTATCGCCATACATCAGCGCCATTCCCGAAGCCGCCGGCTGCGTGTTTATTTCAGCGCGAATAATTTCCACAATTCCGTCCTGAACTTCAATATTGCCCGCAAATGTCACCGGCGTCATGGAACTCTTGGCCAGTTTAAGCGCTTTTTCCTGTGCGGTGCCAATTTCAACTTTTACCTCGGCGTCCTCAAGCGGGTGCAAAATTTCACCCGAAGCGACGTCAACCGCACCGTTATCGGACGAAACATAATCGCGTTTTTGGCCCGTGAATATCGCGCTGCCGGAAATATCATCCAGCGTTGCATAAACGGCATCGGTACCGCCGCCCGATTGATCGGGCAAAAAGTGCGCTCTTATTGCGCCCGGCTGCGCACCCGCACTTTCAAAAAAGTAAGGAGAAACCTGCGCCAGCATTTCATACCCTTTAATTCCTTCCATCGCCGGTTTTTCAAAAGAGAAACTTGAATTGGTCGCGGTTTCGCTTACGACTTGAGGCGAATTGGGGCTCATTCCCGCCGGCAAAAGCTCGCCGATCGTCCAGAATTCAATGTCCACCGGCCTGAAACCGGCCGGCTGCTGATTGCCGACCGTGCGGTTATTCCTCTTCAAATAAACATCCGTGCCATATGAATAAATCTTGTCGGCATCGCCATCATTATCAATATCTATGTCCGCAATTTGAGAAATTTTGTCGGCTTCCAAAGTGTAACTGACCAGACGTTTGCTTTCGCCGTTCAAATCCACAAAGAAGAGCCCGACGTTATTGAACGTTGCTCCTCCGGTTTGCCCTTCATTTCCCGCCGTTCCCTCGCCGAGCGTTTCCACCGGCGGAGGATTGTTGATGACATCCGCAAGCAAACGGCTGCCGGGATTTGCGTCGGTTTCCGGCGCCCAATTTACAGTTTCAAAATCCAATTTACCGATCTTAATCTGTTTTGGACCGTTATTATCACCGCGCAATACGGCATCCGCATCCGAAGCGGCCAGATATTTCTTTAAATTTGAAGCGATAAACGGCGACTTTGAATTCGCGATAAATTTATTCAAACTTTCAAAATCGGCGTCAAGCTCAATCTGCCGTGCTAAATCCTGCGTTTCATTGACATAGCTTAACATCCGATCCCTGTAAGCTTTTAGATTTCTTTGGAAGGGCAGGGCCAAATCCTCCGAATCGAAATTTTCATTAGGCAAGCTGCGGCCCGGCCCGTGTTCATAATCAGCCGTTTCCGCCTTCAAAACCACGTTCTTGGGCATCTGTTCTATTTCACTCTTAATTCTGGCATTTTCTCCGCGCATTGACTCCATAATCGCTCTCAATTGGAATCCATAATCAACAAGCTGCTTTGAGTCGTAGCCCAAAAGCTTGGTGAGTTCTTTAGTCAGCTCATTTTTGTCCAGATAATTTATAAGATTGCCGCTCACTTTTCCGTCCGGCCCGACATTTATTTTCGGACTCGTAACTTTCTCCACCTGCTTCATCTGCGATTTCAAAAACTGGCCGGCGCCTTTGGCGAAATCCGTGGAAAAAGAATTCGCTTTTTCCGCCGCTTCCTGAACTTTCTTTTGTATCCACGAAAAATCGAGATTCAAATTCGTGAACGCGGTAATAATAATCTGATCCACATAAGTTATGGAAATTGTCGGCGACTGCAGCGTAATCAGAGTATCGATTGGAAGAACCGGAGTAAGCCCGCGGGCCGTAATCTCTTCAATTCTTGTTTTCAGCATCATCTCATCCGTCGGAACAAAACCTTTCTTTATCAGGCAGACAATTTTAATGATTTTCTTGAAAACGGAAACCAAAAGATTAAGCTGTTTCGGCAGGGCCGGAATTTTCGGCGGCGGCGGCAAGTCCGGCAACTTCGGCAATTTAAGCGACGGCAGCCCCGGCAAATTCGGCAAATCCGGCGGAGACGGAATGACGGGAATCGAAATCCCGTTTTTTAACAGTTGAAACTGCGTTTTTGACATATCCAGTCCAAGACTTATGCGCGGCAATTTCGGAAGAACTATCGGCTCCGGCTTGAATTTCACATCGGGGAATTGAATTTTCAACCCCGCCTGCACCTTGGAAACATCCACTATGATATCCGGCATTTTTGGCAGAGGAATAACCGGCGGAGACGGAATCGCCATAAATACCTTCAATATCAGCTCTTTCAAGCTATAGCGTTCCGTTTTGCACGCGTCGCAAGATTCCTGATAATCCGTCATCAATTCGGGAATCGCCTTCCACTGCTTTATAGTTTCTTTGATCTGGCGGACCGCGGCGCGCCATTGCTGCACGCGGGCGATATTCTTTTTGATCCAACCGCCGCTGAATTTAATAATCGTATCCAGATAATCGATAATCTGGGACATGTAATAAGTCTGGATCATGCGGAATTGCATGAGTTTTTTGGGGAATAAAATCCACTCGTCCAGCGCTTTCATATTTTGGGAAATGCCGGAAAACATGTCCGTCATGCTGTTGGATACGAGGCGGCACAGATCGACGCTGTCCTGTTTTTGCCGCGTGGCGGAAATGTCCGCGCCGGAATCTTCACTCCCCGTCGGAGTGGCACCCATGCAATTAACCGCATTCTTCCATTTTTCCAATTCCAGTTTTTCGTCTTCAACCCATTGTCTTGCATCCTGTTTCAATTTTTCTATTTGACTGCGGGTAATGGCCGGAATCTTAAACAAAACCTCTTCCGTTTGTATGTCAATCAAAGGAACGCTGTTGAGCCATGAAAGCACATTAGTCAGCGCATTGCCGACACCCGTTTCGTCGGCGAATTTGGCGGTTGGAATTACGGACGAAATCATTGAATCCGCGCTCGGATAAATCAAATAAATGTCAGGTAAATTAAAAACTTTATTAACCACTTCTTCTTGCTGGGCGGCCAGCCAGCCGGTGATAACGGACGGGGTGCCGGGCACGCGTATGTTACGCGATTTGGCGACCGGCGGTTCGTAACTGCCGAAAGAATAATTGCCGAGTCCGCTGCCGGAAGCTTTTCTTCCTCCTCCTCCGGTTGCGCCGCCTTCGCCGCCCAGAGCCATCGTCACTCCTTCGTTTACTTTGCTGATTGCGGAAGTTGCTTTTGACATGGCTCCGCTGATTCCTCCGTTGATCTTGTCGCAAATGTTGCCGGGCAAAAGATCCAGAATATTTATCCCGAATGAAAAACAATTCTTCGGCGTGCCGTACGGACCAAGACAAACGCCAAAACCGACACTGCCCGTCAGCGTGGGGGAAATATAAAAACGACCGCCGACACCGGCCATGCCCGCGGAACCGGGCATAACGGGAGGAACTCCCGGCACTCCCCAGCCAAATACCGGCATGCCAACGTCATAACCGACCGGAATTCCCAAAATACTGAAAAATCCGGGCGTTAAAAACGCCGCGTTGGTCGGCATTGCAATGCAACCGGCGCTGCAAGTTAATTTTGAAACAGCTCCCTGCGTAAAATCGGCAATTCCATCCAAAGCCCCGCCCACGCTGCTCGTATCTATGCTGCTTAAACTGTCCAGCAAGCCGTCGCCGTCGGAATCTTCGCCCGTAAGGTCGCGCATCGCGCCCAATGAACCGGCCAGGGCTTCTTCAACATTTTTCGGAGCGCTTTTCCCCGTCACCTTTTTTATAATGTCCGCCGCGTTTTGATTCTCCGGCGTCGACATCACTGTGTCCCACACCAGCTTTTGACCCTCCGTCCCCGCCGTATAAAAATACCTGACTTTTCCCGTCGGATTGCCCGCTTTTGAAACAGCGATATCCGGGAAATCATCCTGCTCCAGCATCGCCTGCGTATCGGCATTCGTATCTTTAAAACGGCTGTTAAAAGTCAAAATTATCTTCTCCGACATCTGCGGACTCCCCTTAAAAACCGCCTCATAAACAATATGCCTTGTTAACCTTGCCGGAACCGCAATGCCTTTGAATAAATATGGACGGCTCGAATCGCCGGTCAAAGCCTCAACCGTCATCTCATCCTCGGCGCAATCGGTGCATTTTATCGAATTTTTATCCAGCTCAAGCTGCTGCGAGATAACATCGCTGACCGCCACTCCCTGTTTTGTCGCAGCCGCATCATTTTTAAGAGTGATTGTGTAGCGAATTTTGTCGCCGGTCATCACGACGCCGCCATTCAAATCCAAAGCCGTTTTGGTGGACTGCGCAAAACCGGACGTATCCAAATCGGCATAAACAAAGTCTTTTTCGGCATATTGAACCGCTCCTGGGACATCCAGACCTTCGTCCTCCGCGGTCAAATTCGGTTCGGCAATCGACAAAGTTTCGTACGATTGCAGTGAAACCGGATTGTTTTCATTTTTGGTCGCCATGCCGCGGTAATTCAAAAGCACATTGCCGATTAAATTTTTATTCGGATCAACCTGCAGGCCGACGTTTCCGACCAGTTGAGACAGCGTTTCAAACTCACCGTTATTATTATATAAGACTTTTATGTCGCCCGCCGTATCGGCAAAAACAAGATCCATGAAACCATCCAGATTCAAGTCTTCCGCGCGCAGCGTAACCACTTTTTCCTTCTGATTTATGCGCAGATTATGGCGTTCAAAAGCCCCGCCTGTGTTTTGATAAATATCAATGCACACCTCCCCTTTTCGGCAACTGTCCATGCCGGCGACCACAATATCCATTCTGCCGTCGTTGTTAAAATCGGCCTTTGTGATGTCCTGAATGCCGTTTTTAATGTTCAAAATATATCCCTGATCTTTCAAGCGATCATAACCGCCATTGTTTTGAATAAGCCGAACTTTTGAATCTCCTTCCACAAGCAGAATGTCGTCATAACCGTCGCCGTTATAATCCAGATTTATGATGCCGTGGATGTCCGCCGCGCCCGTGTAAAGCATTTTTCCGACGTCCTGCGAAAAACTGCCGGGCTTACCGTTATCCACTTTTACCGTCGGGTCGCCGAGCACAATTCCAATGTCGGAAGCATATGGCCTGTTTGCCTCGCCGAAAGACTCGCCGGACGAAAAAAGCAGCGCAAATTTATTGCCATCCGTAAACCCAATTCCGGGTTTATCCAACGAATCTTCAAGCGACGAAAACGCGAAACCCGGAGCCGCGGGACCCTTGATTTCTTCATTCTTGTCATAAAAAGCCAAACTGCGCGAATCGGCGGAAGAATTGCCCGCAAAAGCATATTCGCTGAAAATCTGAGGAGGCGTCTTATATGGCTTGATATAAACGCCCGGCGCATAGGAGGAAGCTTCTTTTAAACGCACGTCCTGGCTAAAATGCTGCGCAAAAATTATTTCCGCAACGGCCGTTCCTTTGTCTGAAATTTCCAGCGTCAAATAATTTCCGGGCTTTGGCTTAACCGAAAAATCGCTGTCAAAAATGCGCAAAAAGCCGTTTGTTTGAATTTCGACGCGCGGGACTTCGGCCTTTGAAACTTGAAGCGCGCCCTTTGTGGTATCCACGGAATAATCGTCGCCTTCGACCACTTTTCGCATATAAATACCGTCCGACAATTTATCCGGACTGCTCTCTGTTGTCGTTTCAAATTTGCCGTCCTTTATGGTCACAATCGTCACCTGCGCCAAATCAAGCCGTTTCGCCGTATCCGTCAAAACCATCGTAAAATTATTGGCCGGCAAAAATTGCGAGCCGATTGCTCCGCCTTCCGGGATATTTATCCCACCCTTATCCGTAACCTCAACCAGCTTCTTGTAAAGCTTAGGCTGCGTAGTCAGCGAATTTGCCGCCTGCAATTTGCCATTCATTACAAACCAGCCGCCAAGGTAATCCTGCTGCGCGACGTTTCCGGCTGGAATGCCCAGCAGCGTTGCCGTCAGCGAATCCATTTTCATCAAAGAAGCTTCTTTGAAACCGTAATTTTTGAGAGACTTAACGGTGATCGTCGCGGGCGTCAAACCCGTCGATTTTGCGATTATATTCACGCTTCCTGTCTCTTCGCGCGGAGTCAGAATAACGGACGCAATCCCATTCACAGCCTTGGCTTTTAGCGAGGATAAATTCCCGAAATTTCGAGTATTTTCCGTGATTGAAAATTCAACTTCCGCCGCAAAGTTCGTATCCACCATGTTGCCGTTGACGTCAAAAAGGCTTGCGTAAACCATCGCTTGCCCGCCCGGCACCGCCTGTAAAGTTTCCGGATCCGCGGAAAGTCCAAGCTTAACCGGCGGGCCCGGCAGCAAATTAAATTCAATTGAACCCGGATCAAACACGCTGCCGGAAGCGTTTATCAAAACTTTTCCGGCTTTTTTGCCTGCGGTAAAATGCAAAGTCGCCTTGCCATCGGAAAGCCTTACTTCTTTTTCCTCCAGCAAACCCATCAACGGATCGGAAAGCGAAACCTTAGCCAAAATGTTCGCCCGCGTGATCGGCCGGCCGTTTCCGTCCGCCGCGGATAGATTCACCGTAATTGCATTTGAGCCGTTTGCAATCACACCAAGCGTCTCGGCATCCAGCACCAATCTGGCCTTATCAACCGTGTTAATGGTCAACTCCGCCTGTTTTTCCGGACTTTCGAGTTTTGCTCCAATTTTGATCGCTCCCTCCGTTTCATTCGCAATCACTCCAATCTTTTTCACCCCGCCGATAATAGTCATCTGCAAGCCCGATTCCCCCAAATTCTCATCCGCAGTATCCGAAGAAAAAGCCCCGACTCCCTCGATAGAAAGCGTCGCCTTGGAAAATTCATCGCGCACGATATCGCCATTTTTATCTTTCAATGCAAGGGTAATCTCGACGCGTTTCTTTGTTCCGACCACGTTTGAGTCCGCCGAAAGCGAAATCGAATCTATTTTTGAAAGATTCAGCTCGTCGGCCTTATTTATATTCTTCTCAACCTCACTTGTTTCTTTGCTTATCTGTTCAAGCGCTTTTTTATTCCGATCATCCAGCGAGCCGTAAAAATCCGTGTCGGACAAGCCGAATTCAAATTCGCTGACGGTTTTTTTCAAGTCATTTTTCCACTCTTTCATCCGCTCCCACCATGGAGAAACCGGCGGAGGTTTCCAGCTGAACAAATCGTAGCCTCCTTCCTGCGGCAACGATTCATCGAAAGGATTATCGGGATCCGATTTATATTCCGGAGGGGGCGAAGCGCCCAATTTCGCCTGCTCTTCTTTTCCGCTTTTAAACGCCGCGTCGGTCTCTTCGGTCTCCGGTTTCAACGAGAATTCATAATGATCGGCGCTCCCGTCACCGTTAAAATAAGCCATTTCATAGCCGTTCGCGGTTTCGCCGACGTACGCATTTTTTGTCGAATCCAAATACATTTCGCTCAAATATTTGTGTTTTGTATCGACGTCCATGTCTTTCCAATTAAGCGCGTCCAGAACTTTTGAAGAATTTGCGCGGGTGATGACGGTGTTGGCCGAAACGACCGCCGAAGTTTCCGACGCCTGAGAAACCAGCGCTTTAAGGCAGGTTGCGCAAGGCGCCGACTGTCCGGCCGGACGCGGAACCGCATTCAATTTTGCTTCCACTTCCGCAAGAGCCGCGAAATAAGCCTCCAGATTCCGGTATTGAAAAACGTTCGGATAAACTATCCTTTGCACACCGCCATTCATGTCCTGAAAAGTCAAGTAGCGCGGATTGTCCACCGGCAGCTCTTTGGAAATCATATTTTGAGCCTGCACATTCAAAGTGTTATTCGTCGGCTCTTTGTGATACATGACGCTTGAAATTTCCTTGCCGGACCTGCTGACGGCAAACTGCGCGCTCTCGGCCAACGAGTCGCTTATATTCACCGTCCGCACATCAAGCGCCGGCGACGACGCCAGCATATTATTCAAAATCTCCTTCCAGCCGCCTGGATTCGCCGATGCATTCCACCCTATTCCCTTCAAAATATCGCCCAGATTTACATTGAATATGTTCAGGCCCGTCCCTGAAAATAAGGTTATTTCATCGGGATGTTTGTCCTTTGGTTCAAGAGATGAGTCCGTTGCGCGGCTCATCACGGCGCGGCGTATTTTATCCGAAGACTTTCTGTCTTCATCGTCCAAAGGATCATCATTCAAGTTCTCCAGCCTCTCGTCCACCGATTGCAGATATTCCAGGTATTGGTCTTTTTCGTGAAAATCCGCGCAGGATTTGAAGTTGTCGAAATTTGCCGGGAAACCGCCCGTGATTGCCCTCGTGCCGGAAGGCTCAAAAACAGGATCAGTCGCCTTTTCCGGAAAGCAGGTTTGCGCGCCGGCAGCAGGATTTTCAACCAATTTGGATCCGTCATCGTAACAGCCCGCAAAGTGGATGTAGCCTTCGCAATTGCCGCCATCCACACCGGGATAACATCTGTAATTATTGTCTTTTTCGAAGGCCGTTCGTCCGCTTGTGATTTCGCGGTCATCATCGTAATCCGAACCGCTCTGCATATTGAACGCGCGGTTCATTTCCACCAATTTTGAATATTCACCGATGCCTTTTGAGCCGCGGTAAGGCGTGCATGCATCCACGCTATTGACGGCGGAAAGCTGTTTCCCGTTCAGCAAAGCCGGAAAACTGCCATATGCAGGACTGTAATTAACGAAAATAGCCGGCGTACCGGAAATTCCAAGGTCATCGGCAGCCAAATTAATCGAATTCCCGCCAACGCTGATTTTCACCGACCTCACTTCCACTCTTATTTCCGTCAGCGGAATGTTTTTTTGCAGCCGACCCGCGATTTCATCGATTTTATTTTCCATCATCGTGTTTATTGCCTTCAAGTAGCCCAGCGTGTACTGATCTTTTGCCATTATCAAATTCACCGCAAAGTCCACGTCGACAGAATATTTATCGCCCTCGCTCGTCACATAACGCCCCGTGTACTTGATGAAATCATTTATCAAATTCGGGTATTTACTGAAGACGGAGCCAAAACGGCCCATCAATTTGTCGGACATTTTTGCAACTTTTGTCATGATGTCCGGAATGTCGTTTTTGTCCGGAGGAGATGCCGAAGCGTTTCTGGCGGCATTTTGCGCCTCGGCCGGAAGCTGCGGTTGGCTCGCATCAAAAGGGATTTCCTCGCTTTCAAGTTCCGCCTGCAATTCCCGCGCTTCCTGCTGATCTTGCGCCAACTCTGCCTCCATAGGTCCTGACAAATCTTTAAAAAGCTCCTTGGTATAGCGCATGTATGCCACGTTTTCCTGATTATCAAGGAATGTTAAATAAGATCTGTAGGACGCGGCATTAAAATTCTTCTTCTCATGCGCAAAGTCCTGAAAGAAAACTTTTTTATCGAAATTCGCGTAAGCCGAATCGCCAAGATGATAAAGATGATTTTTGTCCAGATAAGCGGCGATAAGCTGTTTTCCGTCGGGAATTTGCGTCGAAACCGGCGGGCGAATAACTCCATGCCAAACTTCCGGCTGCGGATTTTCATTATCGACTTTTATTTCAAAATCCCGCGTTTCCGGATTCCAAACATAGGCCTTTTGCTCAAAATCCGTATAAGGGAACAGAGATATAAAACGATTTCCCTTTTTGTTAACAACCGGCAGCGGAACTTCGCCAATCACAATAACTCCTTTCAAATACGCGACGCGGTTGGGCTCTTTGGGATCGCCCTCAAAATAAAGTTTTTCCAGCACCGCCGCGATGTTTTGCGGCTTCTCAAAGCGATCAATCTGAATAACAACGGCACGGGTGCCGGGCAGCGCGTTTTGAACGTCGGTTGCGTAGCGGTCCACGCGCTCCTTGATGTTGGTTACCGAAATCGGACCGCCGGCAACGCGCGTCAAACCGTCATAGTCGTTTTGATCGGCATAAAGCCCCTGTTCCACCAAAATCGCCGCAAGATCATAGCGATCCGGGAAATTAAAACCCTCCACCAGAGGCGCAAAAATCGGCGCAAGAATCACCAAAACAAGCGCCGGCACAATAAGGATTTTTTGCAATTTGTCAGGGAGGAATTTCATGTTTTCGTTGATTGGAACATGTCATCCTGAACTTGTTTCAGGATCCCGGTTGCGAGCGCAGCGAAGCAATCTATCCGCGCCCATTTTTAACCTGTTAGAGCGTATGCTTTCCCAAAGTTACATTTTATCGTATAACAGGTTAAAATGCGCTTGGCAGAAATGAAGGCTGTGCTGTAATTGCGGGCGATGGCGAGCTTGCCGAAAGTTGTCATTCTGAATTCATTTCATAATCCACTTGCATCATTGCGAGCCCCTCCCTGTGGTGTCCCTGTGGCGGCTTAGGGCTATAGAAGACAACCAAGTATTTTTTTGCCAACAATGGACCGCTTAGGGAACCTCTGAAAAACTCTCTTCCGGCTGCAAGTTTTTCGGACCTCCTCGCCGTATCAAACCTGATATGGCCTGCCTCTTCCCTAAAAGTCTGCCCGGGCATTCGAATCCGCAATAAAATCCGGAATTTGCAACTGGTGTTCGGACGGGCGGGCTGCCTCAGGGCAAACGACCGACTGCGCCCGACATCGGCCACCCTTTCCCATAAAGGAATCAGGCATTCGCCCTACTTTTGGGCTCATGCGATTTTTGGTTTGATTTTTAAAAGAACTTAACATTTGATCTTATTGAGGGTGGAACCGGAGTATTTTTTCGCCCATGGCCTACACTGTCGCTCGGGCTAACATGTACGCCCTCGCGACGGGCGCGGGATTG
>JACRID010000098.1 GCA_016220145.1 Candidatus Peregrinibacteria bacterium | reverse complement strand
CGCAAAGCGAAATGCCGAGACTGCCGTCGAGGCAATCCCGCGCCCGTCGCGAGGGCGTACATGTTAGCCCGAGCGACAGTGTGGGCCATGGGCGAAAAAATACTCCGGTTCCACCCTCAATAAGATCAAATGTTAAGTTCTGTTTTGGTGGAGGTGGGGGGACTTGAACCCCCGACCCCCTGCTTGCAAAGCAGGTGCTCTAGCCAACTGAGCTACACCCCCGAAAATGCGAGTTTCGCGGTCCGATCGCCGTAGGCGATAGGCAAGACGAGCTCCGCGAGCTCTTGCCGTAGCGTAGGACGCCGAGCAGGAAATTTCAACCAAGTCGTGCTTCGACGAGCTCAGCATGACATTGTTATTATTAGCGACGTGAACTTATTTGTCACCCTGAGCCTGTCGAAGGGCCGACGACTTGAAATTTCCTGGTGAGGCGAGCGAAACCCTTTTGCAACGAACTCCCCCCTAAAAAGCGAAACCATATTCGCGCCCCATATTATATCTGCTATTATAAAAAATGGTATGCAAAATTTAAAAGACAAAATTGCCATCCTGGGCGTAACGGTTTTGATGATACTGTCTTTTTTAGCCTTGGATGCCGCAAAATATGATACGGCAAACAGAATTTGGCTTGTTCTTTTAATAGGCTGCGCCGCCGTATTTATCCCGTTACTGCTGACCTTTAAGGGAATCGGCGAACATCCCCTTTTAAGCTCTACCGTTTTATTGTGGTGCGCGCTTGTTTGGGTATCTTTCTATTTTTCGCAAACTAAAAATTACGGATTTTCGGAAGCCATTGTTTATACTGTAATTCCCCTTCTCGGCCTTTCATTATCCACCTTAAAATCGGCGAATTGGCGTTTGTTGCGCCAAATATTTGTATTTTTCGCGATTGCATCGGCTTTATACGGTTTTTGGTATTTTCCAACTCACGGGGAAGCCAGAATGGCCGGACTGTTTCTTGAAGCCCGCGACCCGCGGCACTTTTTCCCAAATACATTCGCGAACTTTTTATTGATGACGTGGCCGCTGGTAATTTTTGCAGACACAGTGAAAAAACGCCGGCTTAAATGCTTGCTGCTCTCAATTTTATTTACCGCTTTGTATCTGACTTTCTCAAGAGGCGCTTGGATTATGCTGGCAATCCAACTGGTCGCACTTTGTTTTTATGCCAAAATCCACGCTTGGCGCCTAACAAAAAAGGATATCGCGAAATGCATCGCCGGCGTCGCTGTTACGTCACTTATTTTGATTAATTTGCTGACTCAGTTGCGGGCTCTGAATTTTCATACCAATTCTTTGGTCTCCAAAGTGCTTTTTGAAAATGCTGAATCATCAACTTCTGTGAACGAGCGAAAAGATTCTTGGCTCGGCTCACTGGAATTAATGAAAGAATCGCCGTTATTTGGCTTCGGCCCAATGAGTTTTCGGTACGCATATGCCGGCATTCAAAAAAATCTTTTGGCCATTTCCGACCATCCTCACAATTGGATTTTGAAAATCGGCGTCGAAAGCGGGATTCCCGCAGCCGCCGTTTTTACAATATTTCTGGCACTTCTTTTCTATAAAATTCTAAAAGAAAGATGGCGCTTTTCCGTTTATTTGCTGGGAATAGCTCTTTTAGGCGGGATGTTGCACAACATGATGGATTTCAACATGAATTTCATACCGACAATACTGGTATTTTTTGCGTTGATTGGCGCCGTACTCCAGCACACCGACAAATCAAAAAATAAAATTGCCGGATTTGCACTAATTATGTTGTGGGCGATTGCAATAGCCGCAGTTACGGTAATGTCATTCAACGAAGTTAAAATTACGCTGGCTCAACATGCCAATAAGGGAGACCCGTTTTCTTATAAGGATTCGCAAATGCCACGCAATTTCTTTATGGGCGAAGCTGAGAAAAATATAAAATCCGAAGACACAGATTCCGCAACCGCTCTTTTAAATATCCACTTAAAATTCAATCCACTGGATGCACGCGCATGGTTTTTAAAAGGCAACTATGCAAAAGCAATTGAACTGGATCCGCTAAATAATTTGGCTTACTACAGAGGATATTTGGAAACAAATCCCGATGCATCGCCGGAATTCCGCGAGAATTTGATGTCGATTCTTGTCGCCTACGAAAGCATTCTGAAGGTAGATCTCCACTACACGGCCTTTTCATCAAATCCTGACGACGCTGCGCGTATTTATGAACTGCTGGGCATCCCATCCAAGGCGATTGAGATAAAACGGGAGGCACAACAGATACAAAAGGATTTTGCCGAAAGAATGGACTTTAACAAACAGCTTGTTCCGCGCACAATCTTCGGCGGGCTTTAATTGACTTCAGGTCTTACTAAAGCCACAATGGACGCATGGAGATAAACCCTTATAAAAGAGGTTTTGACGATGACGTCGCCATACTTCAGGGGCGACTGGCGGAAACGACTCTTTTGCTGGAAGTTTTGGCAAAGGTAAATTACTTAATCGGCGAAAGCAAAAGCTTTGACGATTTTTGTCTTGCGGTTTTAAAAATACTGCAGGATAAATTTGGTTTTACACACATACACATTGGAATAAAAGAAGAAAAAGAACCTCACATCTTGAGATTAATTACGCCGGAACAAATAGGCCGCTTTAAAACAATGCCCGTGCAACATGGAATCGTAGGAAAAGCAATCCGCGAAAATAGAACCGTTTGCGTTCCGGACGTTACGGCGGACTCCGATTATGTAACCATTCATCCCGATGTTAAATCGGAATTATGCGTGCCTCTTTCAACCGACGGCAAAGTCATCGGAGCAATCAACATTGAAACGGACATGCCTCAAACTTTTGCAAATTATATGGGAATAATTGAATTGATAGCCTCAAACCTCGGACATTCGATGAAATTGGCGATGCTTTATCAAACTGAGGAATATTTCCATCGTCTTGTGGATCACATGAATGAGGGGGTGTGGGTTGGAGACGCCGACGAAAATACTGTATATACGAATTTGTCTCTTCAGGAGATGACGGGATTCGGCAAGGAGGAACTGTGCAATAAAACTTCTTACGATCTGGTTGATAAAGACAGCGGGGAAATTGTAAAAAAAGAAATTGAGAAACGCAAAAAAGGCATTGCGAGCCATTACGAAGCCAGATTCATCACAAAAAGCGGCAATACAATCCCGGTATTGATAAATGCAGCTCCGTTTGGGAATACGGGAAGTACCATGGCAACCATCACGGATCTCCGAACAATGAAAGCTACCGAAAAACGCCTGTTGCAAACGGAAAGATTCTTGGCTTCCATTACACAGCACTGCTTTGAAGCCATTGTCGGCATGGACGCAAATGGAATTTTGCAAAGCTGGAACGTCGGTGCGGAGCGTATATTCGGATTCAAGGCCGAAGAAATGATCGGATTGCCTTTGGACAAACGCTTTATCCCTGAAGACAGAATAGTTGCGGGTGAACCGGCCCATCTTCTGAACGAAACAAAAACAAAAGGTTTTGTTCGCAATTTTGAAACAATAAGATTGCATAAAAACGGCAAACCGATAAATATCTCTCTTACATTGAGCGCCATTAGAGATAACAATAATAATATAACCGGCATTTCGGCCATATACAGGGATATCAGCGCGCAAAAAAAATGGGAACAGGAATTGCAAGACAGATTTGAGAAAATGCAGGACGCATACAGGGAAATGGGCAAACAGCGGCGTTATTTGGATTATTTGGGAGATATGATAATGATGTCGGGATCGGGCGGCAGCGTTAAACAATTGGAGAATTTTATAGTCAACGCGATTGTGATGATTTCACGCGTGGACGCGGCAACGCTGCGCCTAATGGATGAAACCGGCGAGAAACTGTTGCTGGCGGCGCAAAGCGGACTTGGCGAAGAATGGTGGTCTAAGAAAGTGATTCCGTATAGCGGGAGCCTTTTGGAAAAAGCGGTGAAGAAAAACAGTCCATTGAAAATTCTGGATATATTGAATGATCCGGCTTACATATCCCCTTCTCTGGCAAGAAAGAGCAATTTAAGATCGGCACTTGTACTTCCGCTTAAGGTAAAAGACACGATTTTGGGATCAATAACGCTTTATTTGTCACATGAAGGGAATTTGAGCCTGCTGGACGACGAATTTATAGCGGTATTTGCAAAACAGGCGGCGTTGGCGATTAAATTGGCGAGTTAGGGTAGAGGAAATTGCCGCTGTGTATTTTTTCGACCATGTCTAGCCTGTTTGGCCGAGGGATCATGCTTTGCGTAGCAAAGTGCCGCAGATACTTCTGCGGCAATCCCGAGGCCGTTGCGCGAGCGTACATGTTAGCGAGCGCAACATGCAGGCTTATGGTCGAAAAAATACACAGCGGCAATTTCCTCCCTACAAAATCCACAACCATTTGCAAAAACGCCAAAAATACAGTAAATATAGACCATGAAACCATTTTCTAAACGCATGTCCCGCCTAGGAACGGAAAATGCATTTTCCGTCGTATCCAAGGCAAAAAAATTCGAACGCGAGGAACTTGCCCCAAAAGGCGAGAAACTCGTTTATTTACAGATTGGAGAACCGGCTTTTGATACGCCGGCGAACATAAAAGAGGCCGGCGTCAAGGCAATACAAGCCAATCAAACTCACTACGCGCCTTCCCCGGGGATCATGGATCTGAGGCAGGCAATCGCCGACACGGCTTCCAAGAACGCCTGCGAAAAGTACGGCTGGGAAGATGTGATTGTTACGCCGGGCGGCAAGCCCATCATGTTTTACATGATCAATGCGCTGATTGACCCTGGAAACGAGGTGATTATTCCGAATCCGGGCTACCCTATTTATGAGTCCGTCGTAAGTTACCTCGGCGGCACTGTTGTCCCACTTCCTCTGCTGGAAGAAAAAGATTTCAACTTCACTCTCGAAGACCTAAAAAAACTAATCACTCCAAAAACCAAGATGATCGTCATCAATACTCCGCAAAATCCAACCGGCGGAGTTTTAACCAAGGAAGTTTTGGAAGGGATGACAAAATTGGCCGTTGAAAACGACTTGTGGGTTTTATCCGATGAAATATATGACCGCATTGTTTACGAAGGAGAACATGTCTCCATTACAAAATTCCCGGGCATGCCACAGAGAACAATCATGCTTAATGGCTGCTCGAAGGCTTATGCCATGACCGGCTGGCGTTTGGGTTGGGGCGTCACAAAGAGCAAGGAGATGGTGGCCGCCATGGAACAACTGCTCATTAACGATGTTTCCTGCACTCCTACGATGGTGCAAGCGGCGGGACTTGAAGCGCTTCGCGGTCCGCAAAACGCCGTCGAAGACATGAAGAAGGAATATCAAAAAAGACGCGATCTTTTGGTTTCGCTGGTTAATGATGTCCCCGGGATGAGCTGCAAATTGCCAAAAGGTGCTTTCTATTTATTTGTGAATGTTAAGCCTATTCTTGCAAAACTTGGTATAAATGCCTCAAAGTTTGCAGATCGCGTGATGCGCGAGGCAAAAATGGTTATACTTCCGGGAACCGCATTCGGATCTTACGGCGAAGGCTATATCCGCTTCTCTTACGTCTCGTCCGAAGCGGACATAAAAGAAGGAATGAAGCGCTTGAAGGACTTTGTCGTTAAGGTTTATAAATAAGGAACCTTTTACTTTTTCCATTTGCCTTTTAACATTTGATTTCTCACTATGGCCAATATTTATGTCACGCGCGAAATTCCGGAAGGCGGTCTAAAAATGCTACGGGATAAATTCGGCAAATTCGATATGAATTCCGAGGATAGAGTTTTGACACGCGAGGAATTACTTAAAAATGTGCGCGGTCGCGATGCGGTTTTGTGCCTTTTGACAGACAAAATCGATGACGGTGTTTTGGCTGCGGCAGGCCCGCAATGTAAAATCTTCTCAAATTATGCCGTTGGATTCAACAACATTGACACGGCGGCAGCAGGCAAACGCGGCGTGATGATAACCAACACTCCGGGCGTTTTGACCGATTCAACCGCCGACATGGCCGTTACATTGCTTTTTGCGTGCGCCAGGCGAGTGGTGGAAGCTGACTCATTCACACGCGCAGGAAAATTTAAAGGTTGGGGGCCGATGCTTTTCCTTGGACAAGATATAACCGGCCGAACGCTCGGCATCATTGGCGCCGGCAGAATCGGCAGCGACGTTGCCACAAAAATGGCGAAAGGCTTTAGAATGAAAATTTTATACGTTGATAAATTTAAAAATGAGCAATTGGAAAAAGAAACCGGGGCAAAGCAGGTTGATATGGCGACTTTGCTTAAGGAGAGCGATTTTGTTTCCGTTCATGTGAATTTGACGCCGGAAACGACGCATTTAATCAGCGATAAAGAATTTGGCATGATGAAGCCGACTTGCGTGCTTATTAACACTTCGCGCGGTCCGGTTGTGGATGAAAAAGCATTGGTCAATGCGCTGAAGGCAAAAAAAATATTTTCAGCCGGACTTGATGTATTTGAAGCTGAACCAACTTTGACTCAGGGTCTTGCCGATCTGCCAAACGTGATAATTCCGCCTCACATCGCCAGCGCAACCTTCTGGACGCGCACCAGAATGGCCAAAATAGCCGCCCGGAATCTAATAGATGCCCTGGAAGGCAGAATGCCGGAATTTTGCGTCAATAAAGACCTTTTGAAGAAATAATGGCTAAAGATACAGTTCCCCTTAAAATTGGCATTCAAGGCGGAGAAGGCAGCACAAATGAAAGAGCTTGCCTTTTCTTTGCCGAAAAACACGGTTTTCAAGACTTCGAGATTAAATACTTAATAACCACCGAGGCCGTTTTGCGGGCTTTAAATAATGGCGAAATAGACTATGGGACTTTCGCGTGGAAATCCTCAAATTGCGGCTTGGTTGAAGAGACCCAGTTAGCCATAAAAAAATATAAATACGCAAAAATAGACGAACAGGAATTTCAGCTGGACCACGCACTTCTTTGCAATTCCAAGATTAATCCCAATAAATTAATAAGGATTTTCTCTCATCCACAAGCGCTAAAACAACACGGCACTTTGCTAAGAAAAGAATTTAAGAACGTAAAACTGGTGCCGGAAATCGACACCGCAATCGCAGCAGAAAAAATGCATCAAGGAGAATATCCAGAGAACTCATTGGTAATTGCACCAACCAGTTGCGCTAAAATTTATAGATTAAAAGTGTATATTAAAGACATTCCAACTAATCGCGGATATCTGACTAAAATATATTTAGTTAAGAAGAAAGATGATTAAATCCAGAGGTCAGCTACTCAATAACATTGCACTGAAACTAAAGAAACGCCGTGAGATGCTGCTGGACGTCGCGAATTTTGTGCTCGAGAACTGCACTCCGCAAAAGCTCCTGCAAGGCAAATTATCCAAGCAATCGCTTAAAAAATTCAACAAAGTCGCCGTTATATCGATTGGGAAGGCCGCCCGCGGCATGGCGAAGGCGGTTTTGCCGATGCTGGGCAGAAAACCGGACTATGTGCTTCTGGCCGACAAAGGGCATCCTTTGCCGACACAAGACGGCATAAGAAATACCAAGAAAATAATCAAAATTTCACGAAGATTGGGAGAAAAGGATTTAGCAATTGTGTTAATAAGCGGCGGCGGATCCGCGATGTGCGTCGCGCCGGCCCATGGAATAAGCCTAAAAGACAAGATTTCGGTGACGCGAGCTTTGCTTAAATCCGGCGCAACAATCAACGAAATCAATGTTGTGAGAAAACATTTGTCTCAAGTAAAAGGCGGACGGCTTGCAGCACTGCTTTATCCTGCAACTGTGCTCGGTTTCGTGATTTCAGATGTGGTTGGAAATGACCTCAGCACAATAGCTTCCGGTCCCCTTTCGCCCGACAAAAGCACATTTAGAGACGTTCTGAAAATCCTTGAGATATATGAGATAAGAATCCCAAGAAGCGTCTCTAAATATTTGGAATGCGGACTAAAAGACGAGAACCTTGAGACTCCAAAACCGCGCGAGAAATATTTTGGAAAAGTAAAAGTACAAATAATCGCGGATCACAAAACAATCCTGGAAAAGGCTTTGATGAAGGCAAAAGAGATGAAGCTCAAGACCTTTACCATTGACCGCGAAATAACCGGAGAGGCCCGCGAAGTCGCAAGGAATTTCGTTTCCAGGGCACGAAAAAACGCACTGCTTATTGGTGCCGGCGAAACCACAGTTACATGCAAGGGTCACGGCTGCGGCGGCAGAAATCAGGAATTTGTCCTAAGCGGGCTGAAATATACGGACGACACTCAGGTTTTGCTTTCGATCGGCACGGACGGCGTCGATGGGGTTGGTCCGGAACCGATTGCCGGAGCGATTGGCGATATAGTTAATTTCAAGAATGCGCAGGTTGCAAACTTAAATATAGATACACACCTGAAGAACAACGACTCCTATTCATTCTTTAAAAAAACCGGTGGACTCATCAGAACAGGCCCAACCGGCACCAATTTGGGAGATTTGATGATGATATTGGGATAATGGTGGACTTGGTCACGCGTCTTTTTGCCTTAGCACGATAAAAAAGGAAAACTTCACTCGTCTCTATGGATAAGCCTTTCGCTTCCATGACAGGGAGCGCTCAAGGCTTCCCATAGGACTCGTTCGTTTCCTGGTGGGCGGTGGAGGACTTGAACCTCCGACCTCGACATTATCAGTGTCGCGCTCTAACCACCTGAGCTAACCGCCCGAGAAACGCCCCAAGAGTATAACAAAACAGCGCTTCAAGAGAAAGTCCTGTTTTAACCTTATGAAAGGCCTTCCTGGGAAGGCGCCTCTCCCGACATTCAACAAAAAACGGACCCTTTTGAGGGGGCCCGTTCTGTATTCAGTTGTAAATAAACAACTAAGCACGTGCGCCGCGTTCCTTTGTGAAACAATCTCTGCAAAGAACCGGACGATCGTTGCGTGGAACAAATGGTACTTCCGTTTCCTGTCCGCAAGTAGAGCAAGTCACTTTCGTGAATTGTCTATTTGTTCTGCGTTCTTGCTTCTTCTTTTCGCGGCAAGCTGCACAGCGTTTTGGAGCAGAGAAACCTTTGTCCGCATAGAATGCCTGTTCAGCCGCTGTAAACGTGAAGTCAGCGCCGCAGTCGGCACATACCAATTGTTGATCTTGAAAATCTGCCATGTTATTAAATCGAGTTAGTGAATTAAATATAGTGTTTCCGAGTTCTTAACTGAAACCGTTTTAATCCACTGATCGACCTGACAGACTAGATCACGGGATTCCATTAAGACTAGGTTATGCATCAACTTTATATATATCTTCACAAAAAGTCAAGGGGAGTCTAAAATGCACCTGTTATGATTAAAACAAACGAGAAACAACTGATTACAATGGCAATTCAGGGAAAAGTGGTGCCGGCGGATGAATTTCTGCCTTTTGAGGTGGGACACGACGGAGTTGGGCGCGCGCTGCCCGGGACGGGCTCAATCACCTATAACGTCAAGGTTGGCGATCCGGCCTGCGGATGGAAATCCGATCACACGGAACCTGGAGTTTCCACGACTTGTACTGAACGGGATAAAGCTTATTCAAAGGGCTACAATTTTTTGGCGTGTTGCGGAAATGAAGCAAGCGTTATTACGGGCGATGCCAAGGGCAAAAAAGGCATGGTTATTGGAACGCATGGCGGAGTTGAACATGTGATGATTGATTTTGCTGACGACGTTTTGGAAAAACTTACGCTTGATGACAAATTTTTGATAAAAGCTGTCGGGCAGGGACTTGAGCTTTCTGATTATCCTGAAGTTAAATGGGCTTAATGGTAATTCGTGGGGGCTGAAAAGGTGATATTTCTGCTAGAATTAGAGCAAATCCCTTAACTTTTTCTGTTATGCAAAAAAAAGTGTCCAGTTTGCCGAAGTTTGGATACAAAGAAAAACGGCAAAAGAAATCG
>JACRID010000097.1 GCA_016220145.1 Candidatus Peregrinibacteria bacterium | reverse complement strand
GCAATTCGCAACCTCCAACTTTGGCTTTTACCACAAGCCGCATGGGTTCATCGTGGCTTGCTTCGGGCGTATCCTCGAAAAATGGACATTCCGGCTTACGCATAAGGCTTTGAAGAGTGTAACACTAGTCGATAATTTTAAGGGAATCAAGAGCATGCCACTTGTGCCTCCCTGCCTTTTCAACACCTTTCGCACATACTTCGCATCATCTTTTAAACCCTTCAAGCCCGTTCATTTGCAGTTCATAAAATTTTCATGGAAAATTCACACTACTTTCATAAATTTTTAATGAATCTTCCCTCAAAAATCCCGCCAAACAGTATGGAAGCCGAAAAGGCAACGCTCGGTTCCCTGCTCTTGAATAAGGATGCAATCATAAAGGTTGCCGACTTTTTGAAGCCTGAGGATTTTTATTACAACCAGCACGCGTCAATTTATCAGGGAATGCTGGACCTTTTTGCGAAACACATGCCGATCGATCTTAAGCTTCTGGCGGCGTTTTTGGAAGATCATGGCCAGCTGGATGCGGCCGGCGGCGCTTCTTATCTTGCGGAATTGACGATGGAGGTTCCGACTGCGACGCACGTTTTGCAATACGCGCTTGTGGTAAAGAATAAATCGACTTTGAGGAGAATCATTGCCGCGGGCGATAAAATTGTCGGACTTGGATATGACGAAACCGCCGAGCTGGAAGCCCTTCTTGAGGAAGCGGAAAAGTCACTTTTTTCCGTTTCGCAAACCTTCGTGAAGGACAAATTCGTGCACGTCAAAGATATTTTGGCGCAAACTTACGAGAAAATTTCCGACTTGCACGATCCGGAAACTAAAAATAAGTTTATTGGACTTCCGACCGGTTTCCGTTCGCTCGATAGTATTTTGTCCGGCCTGCAGCAGACAGATCTTGTAATTATTGCTGCCCGTCCCGCCATGGGCAAGACGGCTTTTGCTCTAAATATAGGCCAAAACGTTGCGCGCCACGGCAAATCCGTCGGCATTATTTCGCTCGAAATGTCCAAGGAGCAGCTTGTCGAACGCATGTTTTGCGCGATGCTGGGGGTTGATTCTTGGAAGATGCGCACCGGCAAACTTTCGGATGAGGATTTTGCCAGGATCGGCAACGTGATGGACGACTTGAGCCAGGTCAAGATTTTTATAGACGATTCTTCGGTCAGCGGAATTGTTGAGCTTCGTACAAAGGCTCGTCGTCTGAAGGCCGAAAATGGCTTGGACGTGCTGATTGTGGATTATTTGCAAATGATGAGTTCCGGCGCGAAGAGCAATTATCAGGTGAATCGCGTGCAAGAAATTTCGGAAATTACGCGTGCGCTCAAGAATTTGGCGCGCGAACTTCGCATTCCGGTGATTGCGCTTTCGCAGCTTTCCCGTGCGGTTGAAGGTCGCCCGAGCAAGATTCCTCAACTTTCCGACCTGCGTGAAAGCGGATCCATTGAGCAGGACGCCGACGTGGTGCTGATGATGTATCGCGAGGATTATTACGAGGAAGACACGGAGCGCAAAGGCATTACCGATTTGTATATTCGCAAACACAGAAACGGCCCAACCGGCCACGTGGAATTGATGTTCGAGAAGGAAAAAATGAGGTTTCTGGATATTGAGAGGAAGAGGACGATGGTGTAGTGCCCACACTTAACGAGCACATATTCTTGACTACTAGGCAACTAGCCTTTAACATAAGCATGTCTTATGGGGAATTTGCGTTTTAACAATTTGGTTGCAAACAGGCTGAGCCGAAGCTCGGCATTCGGCGCTAAAAATGCGCTTATTTCCCTTAATATTCTCGCCCTCCTTAACCGTTCGCGGGATTAGTGTGAAATAAGTTCACTTAATAATCCCGCGAAGCAATCGCGGGCTTTTTTACAAATATTTTTTATGACAGTCACGGTCCGAAATCAATGTTGTCCAAATAAAAAATGCGTTTATGCGGGCCAGTTTTTGCGCGGGAATGTGATTTCCCACAGCCGCAAAAGTCCGAGGTTTTTGTGTAAGGCATGCGGAAAAACGTGGGTTGCGCATCGGGAAGAGCCCAGGTATCACCTGCACACGGATTTTCAAAAAGTCATAGAAGTTTTGAAATTCTTGAGTGGCGGCGCAAGCGTGCGCGGCACCGCGCGAAACATGGGAGTCAGCACCAGTACCGTTCAGCGCTGGAAAACCAGATTCGCAGATTATTCTTTAACTTAATTTTATGTATAGCCTAAGTATGTTAGATGGAAATTTTGAAAATGCGGATTCTGGCGTGGGTGATAGGCTAGATTTTACGAGGCCGGGCGGCGTTACTTCCATGGACGGCGATCGCGAATTGGTCGCAACATTAGAACGCGTTTTCGAAAGAAATGTGCGTGCAGTTTTTGCCAAGCAACCGATTGCGCCAGATAAGCCGGTGCCATTAAATCCCGGGCCTGACATGGAAGTTTCTCCCACGGAACGCACCAGCTTAGCGGCTTAATTCCGCCGAAACCTGTTTTAGTAACGCGCCCCAGTTTTTGCTTCCCTTGGTATCTTTTTTTACAAGAGCTTTATCTTCAGAAGAAAACAGCCTTTTGAAAGTTTCAATCCGTTCTTTTGTTCCGATGAAATTTCCCTGCTCGTTAAACAGTTTAAAATTGCGCGTCAGGAGCCTGAAAAAAGTCGCATCCTTATCTCCATTTGCCTTCTGTTCACCCAGCGCCATTTTCATGAAATATAGAGAATTATCCAATATTGATCTGGAATGTCCGTTTATTTCTTCGCCTTCGGTGACGGCCTTTATAAAAGCCGAAAAATCTTTTTTTGGTATGCGCTCGAAGAAATCCTTCATTTCATCAGGAGTAAATGCTTCTGCGGCGATAATGCGGCTGCCGATTGCGTTTCTTTCATCAATGGAAATTTTGCCAGGGTCCTGAACTCCAACCGGTTCGGCCCCTCCGGTAGGGTCTTTTAAGCTCCATTTTCCTTCGTTCCAAACAAGCTCATAGGCAAGACCGGAAGTCGGTCTGGTTTGTGGAACGGAAACCCCTTCGTCGCCCACCTTAACCCCCGCCAAGTCCTTGTCGGACAGTGTGGGAAAAACGGTTTCGCACTGCTTTGCAACCGGTTCCGGAACTTCCCTCTCCTTTAATTTTTTGACGAGTTCTTCTTCCTTTGCCACCCTCTCGACATCTCTTGCCACGGTTAATGACGGGTCGCCTTCTCTTAATTTTGCTGCTTTTTCGGTATCTTTACGCACCACCTCTTCCGCGGCTTTTTCCTGTGCACCGGCAGTCGCAAGAATCTGTTGGTGTTCGACTATCGCCGCGCCGTAATCGGTGTACGTTTTGGTTAATTTCTCGTCACCGCTCTTGGCAATGATCTCGTCAATTTGTGCGGCTTTTTGCTCATTCTTTAGGTTTTTGTTAGTCAAAACCTCCTTGATTTTTTCGAGTACCGCAGGATTTTTGCTCAAATAATCATTTAATTCCCGCCCGCAAACCAATACGTTTTTCTCAGAATTCAATCGCTGCTCTTTTGATCTCGCAGCCCTTTCTTTTTGCGCCAAAACTTCCTTTTCCCACAGGGTGGCGAGCAAATCTCTTTGAACGCCTTCTTTATCTTCGCCTTCCGCCACAGCTAACGATTTTTCTATAAATTGAACTGCTTCCGGCGTCAGGGGTTGTTTTTTGCCTGCAGTTTCATCAAATTTTCTTTCAAGAATGCCCAAAAGTTTCTCGGCCTTGTCGAGTTCTTTTATTCTGCCCTGCAGGGAAGCTCCTTTTTGTTTTTGCCAATCCGCCTTTTCTCTCGCTAAATTTGCTCTATTTTCAGGTAGCCTTTGGAGTTCAGCATCAAGATCGGCCATTTTTTTAGCGGCAGCCTTCCTATGTTCGTGCAGTGCTGCCTGCATGTCGTTGGTACTCTCAATTCTTTTGCCCGAAAACCAGGAGCCGAGGTGATTTGGATGATCGGCCCATTCAGAAGAATTAACCTCGAGGTTTCTTGGTATTTCCATGCCTACTTTTACAGGAATTTCTTTTTGATCTGCCATGTGTTTTTGTGTTTTGGTATTTTGTAGGATCATACGCAAATTACTTTGAATAAAAGATTGACAGATATTTTAAGCATAGAAAGTTGAAACCCTGAAAAGGAAGAAGTTGATGTCACGAACACCCCTAACCAAAGCCCTAAACCCTTTCAGCTTGGCATTAAAACTCTCGGCGGAAGCATTGGTTGCGCCGTCGGGG
>JACRID010000095.1 GCA_016220145.1 Candidatus Peregrinibacteria bacterium | reverse complement strand
GGCGACAATTTGACATAAGATTCTCGCGCTGGTCTGGTTTGTGCGCGCGCACAACGCACGAGCATAGCCCCGCAATAGGCGGGGCGAGCGAGTGCGCATCGTCTCCTCGTAGGGTTTACAGGTTGGATTTGACGGGGGGGGATTTGTGTTATTATTTAGACGGAATAAAAAAGCTCGGTGCAAGGCCGATCCCGGGCAAATCCAAACAAACGGAAAAAAACAATTTTT
Organism: Candidatus Peregrinibacteria bacterium; assembly: GCA_016220145.1. GTDB lineage: Bacteria > Patescibacteriota > Gracilibacteria > UBA1369 > UM-FILTER-53-11 > JACRID01. The sequence continues at coordinate 5,762 of JACRID010000095.1, read as the reverse complement.
AATTTCTAACAAAACAAAAATATGAAAAATAAATTTATTTGGTTACCGGTGGCGCTGATCGCGGTTGCCGTAGTCGGCGTAGCCGTGTGGTTTGGCAATACACAAATTCAAAAGGGATCAATTTTTAGCGGTAAGCAAGAAAACAAAGCATACGTCATACCTAACATCTCAAATAAGGTGGCAGATGTATCCATTAGTGCGGGTGTAAATGGTTATCCTCAACATCCAGATGCACTTTTACCTAATGCTTACATAAATATGTATAAGGTTACTTCTTTTGCAAAGGACCAGAGAGGTGACTATGCCAACGGTAATCTTGCTGCAACGGACCAAACAGGCTCAAATGGAAGTGGCGCTACTTTTACCGTTAAGCAGGGTGACATGGTATATTTTATTGGTTTTAGATCCAAGGATGCGGCGGTTAACGATAAACAGCGGACTTTTTATTATTCACCCTATAAGAATTTTTTTCCATTTGGCCCTGCATCCAAATTATGTCAACCCAGCAGTTTCACCAATCTTAATGATATAGCAAAGCATTCTGACGGGACGTTGTCGTGCACCAATTCTATTTCTATGCCGGCCGTCGATAGTATTGACGTGGGATCGCCTAGATAAATATGTAAAAAGTAATCGACCACCGGAAGAATAAAATACATCTTTCAATAAGGCCCCTCCAATCCGAGGGGCTTTTTTAGTGTTGTCATAGTCGACTTGATCGGCGATCTTTGTGTTGACGAGAAGATCCCCGCCTAAAGCGGGGATGACAGAAGCGGCTCAGAATGATCCTAAATCTTCTGCATCGGCGCAATCGCAACCGCCAGTTTTTTGACGCCGATGGTCGGGTCTTTGAAGGCAACCGTCACGATTCCGCCGGTAACCGAGATCACAATCCCCTCGCCGAAAAGTTCGTGCATCACCTTGTCGCCATCTGCAAAATCCTGAATTACTCTTTCGGTTGGAACCGGCCGGTTTCCCATTTTGAGTTTATCACCGGCGGCTCGTGCGCGTTTTTTGCCAAACAGGCCGAGCCACGGCGAGGCTATTACATTACTGCGCCCCGCTTGGCGGGGCGCATCCTTTTCATTGGTCTCAACCAACTCCTTCGGGATATCACCCAAAAATTGAGACGGCACCGCATCTTGAGTCTCGCCATAAAGCATGCGGTTTTTGGTGTGTAACAGGTGAAGCCTGTCCATCGCGCGCGTGCAACCGACGTAAAACAATCGGCGTTCTTCTTCCAGCTGTTCAGGTGCCAGCAAACTTTGAGAATGCGGCAATAATCCCTCCTCAAGTCCGCAAATAAAAACCCACGGAAATTCCAAACCTTTTGCGGCGTGAAGTGTCATAAAAGTCACCGCGTTGTCCTTTTCATCCAGGTGATCTATGTCGGCGATAAGAGCAACTTCCTCCAAGAAAATATTTAATGAAAGACCCGGCGCCAATTTGTCATATTTTGCGGCGACGGAAATAAGTTCCAGAACGTTTTCGGTGCGCGCTTCGCCTTCCACCGATCCGTCGTCAATAAATTTTTTGTAACCGCTTTCATCAAAAACAAATTTAATCAGGGCGGAAGCTGTCACGTCCAGGTTTTGCTTCTGAAATTTCTTTATTAAACCGGCGAATTTTTTGACATTTTCCTTCTTGGCCGCCGGCAATTCTTCATCAATTTCATCCGCCCGCGACATCGCCTCAAAAAAGCTGCAATCCTTTATGTTCGCGAAAGTCTGCAATTTTTCCAGGGTCTTCGGGCCGATTTGCCGCTGCGGAGTATTCACAATTCTCATTAAGCTGACCGTGTCCGCCGGGTTTGCTATCACCTTTAAATAAGCCAAAATATCCTTAATTTCCTTGCGCTCGTAAAAGCGAATTCCGCCGATGATTTTATATGGAATTCCATAGCGCATAAAAACTTCTTCCAGCACGCGCGACTGGGCGTTTGTTCTGTAAAGAATAACGAAATCGCGATAGTCGGGGAATTCATGTTTTTTCATCGCTTCCTTGATCGCGGCGGCGCAAAGTTCGCCTTCGTGGCGTTCGTTTTCCGCAACCCACAATTTGACTGTTTCGCCGCCGCTTCTTTCCGTCCAAAGTTCCTTCTTTTTGCGCAGGGTGTTGCGCGAAATCACCGCCTGCGCGGCATCCAAAATAATCTGCGTGGAGCGGTAATTCTGCTCCATTTTTATAACTTTTGCGTCCGGATAATCCTTTTCAAAATCCAAAATATTGCCGATATCGGCGCCCCGCCAACTGTAAATAGCCTGGTCGTGATCGCCAACCACGTACAGGTTTCTATATTTCGCCGCCAGCATATTCGTCAGCATGTACTGCGAACGGTTTGTATCCTGATATTCGTCGACGTGAATGTAGCGGAAACGTTCCTGATAGTGTTCCAGAACCTCCTTGTGATTCTGCAAAAGCTCCACGGTTTTCATCAGCAGATCGTCAAAATCCAAAGCATTGTTCTTCTTAAGTTTATTCTGATAAAGGTGATAAAACCTGGCGACTTTCTCCTCAAAATAACCGGTTGCCATGGATTCAAACTCCTTCGGCCCAACAAGTCGATTTTTTGCATTGCTTATATGGCTCAAAACCGCCCGCGGATTTATTTCCTTCGGGTCAACTTTCAGGTCCGCAAAAACATACTTCATTAAAACTTGTTGATCGCCGGTGTCATATATTGTGAATTGATTTTCATAGTCCAAAAGGTGGATGTGCTTGCGCAAAATCTTCACGCAAAAGGAGTGGAAAGTTCCGATCACCGGCAAATTCGGCGACTTTTCCGGCAGGCCCAAAAGCTTGGTGACGCGATTGCGCATTTCGCCCGCCGCCTTGTTTGTGAACGTCACAGCCAGAATGCTTCTCGGGTTCACGCCCTTCTCTTTTATAAGACAGGCGATGCGGTGAGTGAGCGCTTGGGTCTTGCCCGAACCCGCACCCGCTATAACCAAAACCGGCCCATCGGTAGCCAAAACCGCCTCGCGCTGCTTGTCATTCAAATCGGCAATAATAGAAGTTGTCCCACTCATGTGGACATCATTGTAGATGTAAAAGGTAAAATGTTAAATGGAAAAGGGAAGACATTTACCATTTTCCATTTTACTTTTCCCTTTCAATCATGCACATAAACGCCCGCCCCCATCGCCGTCAGCTTGTACAAATCCTCCGCATCTTCGTCCAAGAGCCTGACACAGCCGTGCGAAACGCGCATGCCGATGTGGTTCAAAGCTTCATTCCAAAAAACTCCTTTGTCGTTTGCCAGATAAGGAAGCGCGTGGAAACCTGCTCCCTGTTCGGTAAACATTTGAAAGAACGGCATGCGATAGTGAGGAGCGGCGCTGCCTATGCGCAATTCTTGTTTTAAAAGAATTTTGAAATTACCCTTTGGCGTCGGCGTTTTTGCCGCGCCGGTTGAAACCGGATATTCGCGAATGATTGCATCTCCAAGTTTTACATATGTTTTTTGTTCCGAAAGATCGACTTCCACGGTTTGCGGCGCGGAAGTATCTATGCCGGCCGCCTGGCCGCTTTTTCCAAGATAAAATAGGGCTTTTTCCCGCTCCTCGGAAATGCTGCCGACATAAACATCCAGTTGCGCAAAGGTTTTTCGGCCTTCAATCCAGCTTTTGCCATCCAGAACGGGCTGAAAATATTCGCGAAAAATGTCATTAACATCCGGAGCGAACGCATAAAATGAAAAGCTTGCAATCTCTCCCGGATCAACGCGCATTTCGTTCATTTTAATGCGATTTGCATTGACCCAGCGCGGGTCTCCAGGGTTGAAAAAAACGCTGTCGTGATCGCGATCGCGGGCCGTTCCGAGTCTTACGTAATTTGTATTTGGGCAGCCGCTCAAGTCGCCAAACCACGCGACGTTACCGGTGTTTTTTGCGTAAAGCGTCACTTCAAAATCTCCTTTGCGAATGCTCCAAACGTCCGTTTCGGGCTCAATTATTTCGGCTTGATAGTCGGGTTTTTCCGGCGGCAGGTAAGTGCATGCCTCAAGCGGATTTAAAATTTCCGGAGGGATCATGAGTTGGGCCAGCAATCTGCCGGCCGAACTGCGACGTGTTATTTTTTTGCGGCTTACTTTGGTGCTTTTTATAACGCTTGCCTGAATTTCGTTTGAAACTCTGCTTAAGATAATGCTAATGGCAACACCGCCAAAAGCGATTGCGATTGCAATGCCGATTATTATCAGCGCTTTCAATGCCTGATGCTTTTTCTTTCGCATATTTTTTGTTTTTATTTTTGAATTGAAATATTGCTTTTTTGACGTATTGGTATTTTATACTATTGTATCATAATCGCCAGGTTGACTCAAGGGAAAAATGTGGATAACGTCACCCTGAACTTGTTTCAGGGTCTGGCCTCAAAGAGATTCTGATCCCGCTGAGCGGGACAAAATGACACAATGCGTGGCAATCTCTTGTCGGATTGGTTTTGCTTCGCTACGCTCTCTGTGACACTTCTTATGGCGAGACATTCCCATTGGGCATCAATCAGAATTAAAAAAGGAGCGCTTGATAAAAAGCGCGGAAAAATTTTTACAAAGCACGCGCGTCTGATTGAGGTTGCCGCGCGACAAGGCGGCGGCGATCCGGTGATGAACGCATCGCTGCGGCTTGCGATTGAAAATGCGCGCTACGAAAATATGCCGCGTGAAAATATTGATCGTGCGATAAAAAAGGGGACCGGCGAACTAAAGGGCGGCGAAATTCAGGAAGTTTCTTATGAAGGTTATGGGCCGGGCGGTTTTGCGCTTGTAATTGATACTTTGACCGACAATAAAAATCGCACGAATCAAGCGCTCCGGATGGCGCTTCAAAAAAATGGAGGAACGCTTGGCGAAGCCGGTTGCACCAGTTTTATGTTTGAGGTTAAGGGGGAATTGAATGTTAAAAAGAAGGGCGGGGTCGACGAGGACGAGATTGAAATTATTGATGCCGGCGCGCAGGATATTGCGGAAACCGAAGATGGTTTTATTGTTTATACTGCGGCGACTGATTTTGGAAAAGTTAAGAAGGCGCTGGAGGCTAAGGGTTATGTGATTACCGGCGCGCAGTTGATTAAATCTCCAAAAAATTTGGTAGAGATTACCGATGCGGCCACCGCCAAAAAAGTGCTGGAACTGATGGACGCGCTGGACGAAGAAGAAGACGTTGCAAACGTCGCGGCGAATTTTGATATTCCGGAAAATTTGGTGAGCTAAGGAACCTCTGAAAAACTATCTTTAAAAGGCGAAAATCGCCTGTCATGGTGAGCCTGTCGAACCATGTCATCGCCGATTTAGTCGGCGATCTTGCGGTTAAATCAGTTCATCTTCGTCCTCTTTGTCGGGTGTTTCGCAATCACACAGTGGTCCTGCCGGTCCTCTTTCTGCCGGTTTAACACCTTCCAAAAATTCTTCCATCCTGACAAACACGCCTTTTTGAGGAGTGGGCCCGGCTAATGTCGGAAGGGTTTTTCCCGCTGCCCGAAGTCTGTCTTCGAGCGATGCGACGAGACTGCTCACTCCGAGTGTATTTCGTGGCACAACAGGTGGTTCCGCTGAGCTTGGTCTCCGTTCTGGAACTGCCGGCTCCCCAATCAGGTCATTTAAAATTACATTCATATAGTGGTTCGAAAATTCTACTTTGAAATGCAACTTTCTGTGATAAGAAAGTTGTATGAAAAAATTCAGACATTTAAACCAGAACGACCGTGACAGGATTGAGGCATTGCTTGATGCCGGCCAGCGCCAAGCAATGATTGCCAAAATT
>JACRID010000096.1 GCA_016220145.1 Candidatus Peregrinibacteria bacterium | reverse complement strand
ATTTTGGCAATCATTGCTTGGCGCTGGCCGGCATCAAGCAATGCCTCAATCCTGTCACGGTCGTTCTGGTTTAAATGTCTGAATTTTTTCATACAACTTTCTTATCACAGAAAGTTGCATTTCAAAGTAGAATTTTCGATCGCGCATACGTCCTTTTTTGTGCTGTTGAAAAAACTTCCATAAAACTTCTTTTTGCTGTTCTTTTTCCAGCCATTTCGTACGTGTATATTCTGCCTTTTGGGATAAGAAAGTATAAAACTTGTTGCTTAAAATATATTTAGTACCACGTCCTTTGCCGATAGACTCTATAATGCCTAATTTTAGGAATTTATCTCGTTTTTGTTTATCATCCGAATGTTGTTTTTCCCGAATTTCATCGAGGAATATGAGATCTTTCACAAAATCAAATTGTATCTGCTTTTCTTTCGCTATTTTTGCCAAAAAATAAACGAAATTTTTATCTTTCACCTGTGCGGGAATTGTAAGCTCCACAAATCCTGTTGTGGTCTGTCTCAAGATAGGACTTCCCTTCCCATCGGTTATTGATTTTTTGAATATTCTATCCAAACCGTGTCCATAACGCTCCACAAGCCCAATACTGCCCAATGTTTCCATCAAAAGCCGATTGCGCCATTTACCTTGGCTATCAAGTGCATTTTCAGGGGAAACTCCCGGAAGAAATCCGCCGGGACTTTTTGCAACGAAACTATCGGGAGAGACTTCAAGAAATATTGAACCTCGTTCACGATAATCTCTATGAGCCACGGCGTTAAGAACAGCTTCGCGCACGCTTTTTTGATCAAAAACCCAAATATCGCCCTCAAAAAATCCTTCTTCAAAAGGAAATCTTGAATTTCGTGCATTAACAACTTCCCAAATTTCATCAAAAATACTCAAAAACGGTTCTCTCCAATCTTTTGTAAAATCAAAATCTAACTTTTTGGCATCAGCTTTCCATCCGAAACGGACTTCAGCATCGGGCAATAATTCGGTTATCTTCTGCTTCTTACCGCATAAGATTAAGGCGGCATAAGTTAGTGCGCCACTGCGGGAAAGTGATAATTTTTCAAGTACTTCTTGATGTGAAAATTGTAAATATTCCTTTTTCCCTTCTTTCTCTGCCCATTGCTTCTGCAATCTGTTCATTGATGCCGTATCCAAATGTTCAAATTGAAGCCCTGCGCAAATTTCAGCGGAAAAATCACCTGCGAGGTCTCGATAATGAATCAGGCGTTTCTGGTACTCCTCCTGCGACATTTTGTTGGTGGTCGAGCCAATCCGAATGTAGGGGATATTTTTAAATGTATAGTGTGGAGTGTTGCCTCTTGAAACAGTTACCTTAATCACTGTTTTCCCATCACATTCTTCGGCGGCAATTTCGGGATATAAGCGTGGCTCAAAATTATCATGATAAAATTGTGAAAGATCACGGATCGTTTTTTCGGTTATAGAACCCAACCCCTCACAAGTTCCGTCATTTTTCACCCCGAAAAGAGAGTGGGTAAAAACGGCTCACCACGCCGGAAAACTTGCTTTATCCGACGATTTTATCGAAATAAAATCGTTGACGGAAAAAATTGGAACGAACCACCGCCTGCGGGACAAAAAAGTCGGGTTTGAATTTTTGGATGAGTATAAAATTTTGGCAAAATACAGCCCAAATTCGCCAACAGACAGCGCGCAAAATAAAAATCACCTTTCGGCGCAAAAATCGTTAAGTTTTGATTGGTCGGGGTGCCGGGATTTGAACCCGGGACCTCTTCGTCCCGAACGAAGCGCGCTAGCCATCTGCGCTACACCCCGAGGTAAGTGCGAGATTTGCGTTTCGTAGCGAAGCCAATGCGTAATTAGCATTGGCGTAGCGAAGAACGGCGAATGAAAAATATGAACCAAGTCGGAAAACCTCTTTATAAATCATTCCGACGACTTCATATTTTTCAATGAGCCGAGCAAATCCCTCTTGAGAAGAAATGTCACGGTGGATTATATCATTACGCCATCTAACGTAATAATTCAACAAAATGTTCCAAAGTCGTGCCGCCATGAATGCGTACGACAGGCAATTCATACGGCGGCGAGTTTTTTGTGACTTTGCCGGTTGCGGTAGTACGTGCGCCCGAATAATCGGCAGCATCCGCCGCGGCGGAAACGCGATTATCAACTTGTCCCGACGGGTAGACCAGTGCGTATATTTCATTGCCGAGATTGTCTTCCAACGTTTTTTTCGAGTCGGCCAACTCTTCTGCTAGTTTTTTGTCGGATATTAAACGCAAATCCGGATGAGACACCGTGTGCGATAAAATTTCCATGCCGTTTTTGACAAGGATTTTAATCTGTTCCCAAGTCATATATTCCGGCGTACCGACTTTGCCGGTTATTACGGCGAAAGATCCGCTAAAATTGTATTTTCTCAGAAGAGGCAAGGCATTGGTATAGGCATCTTCATATCCATCGTCAAGGCTTATGATAATTGGCTTTTTCGGCAATGCAAAGCTGGACCACGCCGGAAATTCGCCTTTTGCTCTCGCGAAAACGATAGTTTCCGCCATTGATATGGATGTGTAACCCTGATCCTTCAGCCATTTTAGCTGCGTCTCAAGATTTTCCGGCGAAACCGTTAAATCCTCGCGCACGGCGTCATACTTTTTATCGGACGGAACCTTACCAATATGGTGATACATCAAAATCGGAATCTCCAAATTATAGATTATTGGCGGCAGGTTGGAAGTTGGTTGAGTTTGGGTTTGGGTTAGAGATGTATTCCTCGCATCACATCCAAACAAGAGAGCCATTAAACCCGCCGCCAAAAATAAATTCTTATTCATAAATTAATTTGTCAGTCTCCACCAGAATTTCAAACCAAGTCGGCGTCTGCGCAAAAATAATTTCCACCCCCGTTTTTTTATCGAAAAATTGCGTCGGGCCATCCAAAGTTTCTTTTTTCCAAGTTGCTTCAACCGCATGGCCATTTTGAAAAACCGTCGCCTCGCCGTTTGAAATCGTTTTCATTGACATGCTCATTTCGCGGTCGCCGTTGGCCCATGATTTTACGTGCTGTATAACCACGATTTTTACTCCAATCCGCTTATTGTTCAGGTGATCGATATGCGGCAATTTTGCTTGCGAACGAAGATACAAACCGCTTGCGGCATCATATTCATAGCCGACAGTGTAAGTGTACAAGCCAAAATTTATTGTGATTTTATTTGCCGCCGGATATCGCTCCATATTGCGTAAAGTCGCCTCTCTGTCCATCAAATGCGCCGGAGGATTCCAGCTCCAGCGCTGATCGGCGATCATCTGTTTTAGTTTGATGGCACCGGTGAACATGGTGTGTTCCATCGGAGTTTGCCCGACATTTTCGCGCCTGAAATATTTATCCAAATAAAACTGATCGGCATTAAAAATTTTCTCTTTCATTAGGCGCGCCAAGGCGTCAGGATTGCCTCCGACATGGGTATAAACGCCGTCATATTCATGAATCCAATCCAAAAAATAAGTGCGGGCGCTTCTTATCGGCCCGATTTTTTCCGGCAATCTTTCGGGTGAAAAAATCGCCAAAAACCTTGTTATATTGCCCTCGGTCGGAGCTTCATAAACAAAATCCGCAAAAGAAAGCCCCTTTTGAAAAGACCGCGCCAGCAGTTCGTTGTCTATCATCACGCCAATGGGCGGTTCGTTGGATGGCACCGTCCCGTTAAATGGCGTCAAAAACAAAGGTGTTATGACCGCACCTTCTTCGATGATCAGTTGTTGGCCTTCATACTGAATATTCCCACCCAAAAATATGAAGACACAAGCGCCTACAACACCAGCAATAACTATGGTTGTCAAACCGATGAGCAATTGTTTTATCAGATTCAGCGCTTTCACCGCACTATTATAACATTGACCGGAAGCCCCCTTTTCATTATCCTGACGGGGCATATGGCTCAATCAATTACGGATTTAAAAGTAGGCAGGCTGGTGAACCACAACGGCGAACCGTTCCTGATCGTTTCAAACAGTTTCATGCGCACGGCGCAGCGCAAACCGGTTATGCGCACCAAACTTCGCGGCGTAATCAGCGGCAAGGTTTTGGACAAAACTTTCATCGCCGGCGAGGATTTTGATCTTGTGGAGATTGAAAAAGTGCGCGCGCAATTTATGTACAAGGATGCCGACAGCGCTTACTTCATGGATTCGATAACATTTGATCAGTTTTTTATTCCGTTGGATGCGCTTGGGGATGCCGCAAAATACCTGAAAGAAGGGGAGGATACGACGGTGACAAGATACGAAGGCAAGCCGATCGGCGTTGAATTGCCGGTAAAAGTTGCGCTTAAGATTGTGGAAACCACTCAGGGCGTTCGCGGCGACACGGCGACTGGCGGCACAAAGGCGGCGACTCTGGAAACCGGCCTCGTTGTGCAGGTTCCGCTGTTTTTGAATGAAGGAGATAGCGTTCGCATCAACACGGAGACGGGTGAGTACGTTGAAAGAGCGTAGGCGTCATTCCTGAATCCTGAATACATCAAGGCAAGCTCGTTTCGGGGTCTAGCCGCGAGAAGATTCTGAAATAAATTCAGAATGACGTAGCTATTCCGGCTTTCCGCTTGCAAAAAGCTGCTTGTTCCACCTGTCCAAACCGATATTTGCGTATATTCTCACCACGGGAATTTCGAATAAATTGCCGGTAGAGATGCCGTTGCCGGTAGTGAATGATCGAGCGGTTGTGTAACCGGCTTCTTTTGCCAACGCGACGGTTTTTTCGTCGTAAATGCCATAAGGATAGGCAAACGTGCTGATTGTGACTCCCAAATTGTCCTCAAGTATCTTCTTTGACTGGACCAATTCTTCCTTTAATCTCAAAGATTTTGTTAAAAACGGATGCGACAGGGTGTGAGAGCCGATTTCCATGCCCGCAGCCCCCATTTCTTTAATTTGATCCCAGGTTAGGTGAGAGCCATGGCCTACATAGTTTGTTATCACAAAATAAGTTCCGGTCATGCCATATTTCTGTAAAATTGGAAAAGCTTTTGTGTAGCCCGTACCGTTTCCATCATCAAAAGAAATTATCACAGGGCGCTTTACCGGTAATGGCGTGCCTTTGTTAAAATAGATATCCAAATCGGAAAAATGTATAGTCTCAAAACCGTTGTCTTTCAGGTATTTGACGTGTTTCTCGAACCATTCAGGCTTGATGAACATGCTCTGATCGGCGCTGCTCAAATTGCTTGGGGCGGTGCCAATATGGTGATAGACAATGACGGGAACCCATAAAGTACCCGCGTTGAAAATTCCCGCATCAATTGGCATTTTTAGTTTTGTCCCTTCCGGAGCGACCGTTCTTTGGAATATTTTTATGTCCGGCAGTTTTATCGTTGCAGTCAGCGCGGAATCTTTTATTGGTGCCGTTTGGACTAAGAAGTTTCTTCCATAAATTAAAGCGGCGGTGCCGGTAACCAAAATGAGGAGAGCGATAAGTAGTCTTTTAAGCATAGGTAGGAGGTCAGAAGGAGAGTCGTTTTAGAATTACTTTAAGGTCGGGAGCGAGGGGTGCTTCAATGTGAATCTGCTTTTTTAACAGCGGATGGTGAAACGAAATCGAAGCGGCATGTAAAAATTGTCGGCCCAAATGATATTTTATACGGAATTTTCGGTTAAAATGGAAATCTCCGTAACGGGAATCCATAATAATCGGGTGGCCGACCATGGCAAAATGTTGGCGAATCTGATGTTTGCGGCCGGTTTTTATTTCCGCCTCTACCAAGGCACAAAGCGGCGCAGGGGCTTTAAATACATCCAAAACCTTGTAGTTGGTTTGGGAATCTATCATTTCGTCCGATTCGCGAGCCTTTAATTTTTTTGCTATGACTTTTCCGGTGGGAAAGCCGCGCACCAAAGCGACGTATTTTTTGCGGGTTTCCGGATGTCGAAATATTTGTTCCAGGGCCCGACGGTCCTTTTCGTGTTTTCCAAAAAGAAGAACGCCGGAAGTCTCCAAATCCAGACGGTGAATCAGATAAGGGACAAAATCGCGGCCGCGAAGCTGCAACTGAATTTTTCCCATGACCGTTTCCTGCAAGGCCAAATTGCTGCCGGGCACGGACGCAACCCGCGGTGGCTTATTGATGGCCAAAAGGTAAGGGTCTTCGTAAAGAATTTGGATTGGTTTCTTCATTTTGGAATGTTAATTTTACTAATTTCTCTATGCGTTTTCCCATTTGCTCTAAGGCATTGGGCTTGCAATTTTACAGTAGAAGGATATGTTTTCCTCATCATTGGCATTTTAATCTAATTGGTACTGAATAGCGAAATTTCGGGGTGTGGCCCAGCTCGGCCTAAGGCGCATGCATGGGGTGCATGAGATCCCGGGTTCAAATCCCGGCACCCCGACCAGAGATATGTTGCAACAAAGTGAGGATATTGAGTTTGAGACAAATGGGATTTGAATGCCGGACCGAGGAGCGCAGATGCGCGACGAGGGAGGCGGGGTCGCGCGCCCCGCTCAGGCGGGGACGCGTGACCAAATCCCGGCACCCCGACCATGGAAATCAAGTGAGCCCTGCTGCAAGCCATTGGCGCTCACTGTCATGGAAGACAATAGCTTTCAGCAGAGGCGAACGTAGATTTCTTTTAAAAATTCCGCAAAGCGGAATTGCGCTTCGTTCTCCCGTCCCCGTCAGGGGCGGCAATGGAAAATACCGAATGGCATACACATGGACATCCGCTAATTTTATGGTATAATTAAGTGATGGGTGGTATAAATAAAAAACCTGACGAAGAAGGCCAGGGGCCGAAATCCGACATTGTTGGACAGGAAGGGGCCGCAACTCAAAAGGCCCGTGAAAAAACAATGGAAACGGAACGCCGCCGTTTTGAGCGCCGTTTGAAAAAAACCGGCATAAATTTTTATGATTATGTCGGCGAAGAAAAAAAGACGCGAAAGCGGCATCCCAAAAGCCCCGTGGCCGTTTGGGAAGATAAGGCGTTTGAAACGCAAATCATGCAGACGCTGAGGGAACGCCGGCAAAGACGCGAGGTCGAGAAATTGGCAACCCACGATACTCTCACTGGCGCATTAAACAGACGCGGTTATGACGCAAGAATGAAAGATTTGCAAAAAGAAGCGGAAAGATTCAAGTCGCGATTTGAAGATCAGCAAAAAACGGGCGTAAATCCCGAAATGGAAACTCTTTTGAATGAACCGTTTTCAATGATTACGATAGATATTGATCATTTTAAGAATGTAAATGACACTCACGGTCATGCGGCCGGAGACGTGGTTCTAAAAGAAGTTGCCCGCCGCATACGGGATCGTCTTCGTACCAATGATTTTCTTGCGCGATGGGGAGGGGAAGAATTCAGAGTGATTCCAAGGGCGGCCAACGGATCGGCTCCCAAATTGGCGGAAGAATTGAGGAAAATAATTGAAAAAGACCCCGTGGTTGTTAAAAATGAAAAGACGGGAGGGACAGTATACGTCAATGTCACAATCAGTGTCGGAGTTTCTTCGTACTTGGAGGCTACGGAAAAAATGGAAGAATATTCGGATGGCGCAATGTATGCCGCTAAACAGCACGGCCGCAATTGCGTGTGGATTTGGGAAAAAGAAACGGGTAAATACAAACCCCATAAGCCGCAATCTCCTTAATCCGTCGGCCCTTCGTATTTTATTTCAACCTTCGCTTCGCCGACGTAGCCTATTTTATCGTATACCTTGGCCGTTATTATGTGAGCGCCGATTTTAACTTTTTTAAATTTCACAATGCCGGCATATGGGCTCTTTCGCCGGGTGGAACTTGGACCGATTTTGTCATCCAAATAATAAACAACACGCGCGATTCCGTTTGGTGCGGTGATTTTTACTTCCACCGAAATTTGAGCGTCGGTAATCGTGGAAGCTGCTACCGGCGATGTGATTTGAATTGAAGGACTGTTTTTTGCGGAATCAGCGGTGAACATGGTTGTTTCCTCGGTTGGCGGGAAATCCAATACGCCTTGGCCGGCATGTTCTTTTACCCATTGATGAACCCCTTCCAGCCACTTCGGATAATCACCGATCGGATCTTTGTGCTTCATGAATAATTTATTTTCAACATATTCTTCGGGCGTATATTTATTTGGCAATTTGTTATCCAACTTGTTTACTTTTACTTTAACAAAAACATCGTCAGTTTCCGTTGGCACTGCAAAACTGGCAAATGGCGCCGAAACGATGTCGTTTTTGGGAGTATCCGCACCGGGCAATTTGCCGGAAGCGTTGCTTACATTCACCCATTTGATGCCTTCCGGCACGGGGAAAGATTCCGGAGGTACGTTTGAAAGGGCCGCCGTCATGAATTTTGCCCAAATCGGGGCCGCAACATTATATCCATCGGCATTGGGTTTCATTTCTTTCCCGTCGCTATTGCCAACCCAAACGCCGGTAACAACCGACGGCGTATAACCAAGGGTCCACAGGTTGGAAGGTAGAATTTTTACCGGAGTTATTTCTTTATTGCTTGTACCGGTTTTCACCGCGGTCAGATGGCCCTGCACATCCAGTCGCTGCCCGAGATAAACGGATTTATCGGATAAAATGTTGTTTATAAGATAAGCAACTTGAGGGTCCAAAACGGCCTGATCCGGGAAATCCGCCGCCTTTCTTTCGTACATTACATCTCCGGAACGGTCTTCGACTTTCATTATTGTGTAAATTGGCCGTTTGATGCCGTTATTTGCAAAAACGGAAAATGCCTGTACCATTTCGGACAAAGTAACTTCACCGGCGCCGATCGCAAGAGGAGGTCCGTAATTGCCTTGCGGATTTAGACTGGTTATTCCAAGCCGGTTTGCGAAATTCACGATTTCGGCTTCTTGGCCCGCCAAAAAGTACGTCTTCAAAGCGGGAATATTGCGGGATTGTCCAAGAGCGGCGCGTATTGGCATCGGTCCTTTAAATCCGCCTTCGTAATTCTGAGGAATGTAGTTACTGCCGAAATTCGTAGGGGTATCATAAATCACGGTTGCCGGCGAATATCTGTTTAAAAATGCCTTCGCATACACAATCGGCTTGAAAGAAGAACCGGGCTGGCGCTTTGCAAAAACGTGGTTTACGTTTCCATGGGCTTCTTGGTCAAAATAATCCGCCGAGCCCACCATGGCCAGAACTTCGCCGGTTTTTACGTTAATGGAAAAGAGCGCGCCATTTGAAGCGCCATAAGTTTCTTTTGCGGTTTTGATTTGTTCGGCCACCGCGTCTTCCGCGGTTTGCTGAAGCTTTGGATCAAGCGTCGTATAAACCTTTAATCCTCCTTGAGCTATCACGTCTTTGCCGAATTGAGTTTCCAAAAGCGTTCTGACATAAAAAACAAAGTGTGCCGCGCGGATTGCCTCGCGGTGTTTTTGAAAGACCAGATTTTGGATTTCATTAACGGCCGCCCTTTTTTCTTCCTCGCCGATTAATTCAAGCTCCTCCATTCTCTTTAAAATAATGTCGGAACGCCCCGGGATATAAACGCTCTGGCCCGGAGCAACCACGATGTTGCGGCCCACAAGTCCGATAGTGTAATCATTCGTGCCGATGTCCTGGATTGTAAGAGTCTTATTTTTGTATTCCGCCGGATCAAGTTCCCTGTCCAAAGTCGAATAAACACGAGGCCCGTAAGGCGAGTAAAAAGTGGGCGCTTTGGGCATCGATGCCAAAATGGAGCTTTCCGCCAAAGTCAATGCGCTGGCCGATTTACCAAAATACATTTGCGAAGCCATTTCGGCGCCATATGCATTGTTGCCGTAAGGTATGCGGTTCAAATAAAGTTCCAAAATCTTATTTTTATCATAGGCACGCTCAAGCCGAACCGACAAAATCAATTCTTTGAGTTTTCTTGTATATTCACGCTTGGAAGAAAGAAAAGCGTTTTTTGCCAACTGTTGAGTGATGGTTGAGCCTCCGCGACGAGTTCCAATTCCGAAAATTTCATAAATTACAGCTTTGCCTATGCCGGGAATATCAAACCCGCTGTGTTCGTAAAACTTGTCGTCTTCAATTGCGATGGTGGCTTTTTGAAGAAGGGGAGAAATCTCGGATAAGGGTACGTACTTGCGATTTTCTTCGCCATGAATGGTGTAAAGAATCCCGCCTTCGCGATCATATATGATTGTGGATTCGGTTCCGGCCAGTTTATCAAAGTTGCGCACGTCCGGCAGGCCGATTGAAAGCCCCAATACCAAAAGCGTGAATATGAGAAATCCGGCAACCGCAAGGCCCATAGCCGCAATCACAGCCCAAACAAAAATACGTTTTAATAAAGATTCGTGCCGCTCCGGCATGGCCGCCATTACATGCTGCCTGATTTTATCCCGAACCCGCGCGCCGAATTTCATGCGAAGCTTAGTGTATCATATTTTATACACACAACGTTATACCGGAACTGTACTTGTCATGCTGAATTTATTTCAGCATCCATATCCCGAAACAAGCTTGCCCTGATGCATATCAGGGTTCGGGATGACACTACCATCCGAACAATTTTCCAACGTCATCCGGAGTCTCGCGTCTGCGCGCAACCGTCACGAGCCCGTTTTGCAAAACAATTTTGGTGGGAGAGGAAAGCAAACAGTGATGTGCCGCAAGAGCGTCTTCATAAGCGCCCGTGTCCAAAACCGCCACGAATTGATCGTCGCCCGGAGAAAGGTCTTCAAGCCGCGGCATCAGCAAATAGCCGTCGCTGGCCGTGTATTTGTCGTCGGAATCACAAGTTAGCCCAACCAGCCAAACGCGGTGTTTTTTTGCCGCCTTCATCTGATTGGCCGGAACGATATGCCATTTTTGGTGGATTGCCCATGTATCCAAAAGATCATTCATAAAACTGCCGTCGATCACGTACCACTGTTTTGCCGTAATGCCCTGCGGGATTGGCTTGGCCGTCACAACTTTAAAGACCGTCATTTGCGCCGGAGCGGCGATATATCTGCCCCATTCTGCGATAAGGTTTGGATGTGGAATACCGGCCAAATCACTCATCTCGCATAGTGAGCTCAGTAGTTTTTTTACCACCGATTCAATGCTGTAAAGCTTCTTTTCCTCATAAGGAATGGCAAAACCGCCACCGATATCGATAGTATCGATCGACGGATTTTTCCGGCGCAATTTAACGTAGGTATCAAATGCCTCGCGCAAAACGATTACCATATCGCTCTCTTTTTCGACTTGCGAACTTATGTGGTAATGCAAAATTTTCAGATTCCTTATCTTGCCAAGCTCCAAGATTTCGTCTGCATTAAGCCCAAAACGGTCAACCTTCTTGTCCCAGTGCGCCTTTACTTTCGATTGCAGATTTATGCGAACGCCAAGGTCGCCCTTGTAATCTTTCAAAAGTTCCATTTCATGCAAATCCTCAACGATCGGCACAATCGCGAGCCCGTTATTGCGGAGCTGTTCAATCAAGCGAATGTACGGCGGAGTTTTCGGCCCGTTGCAAATAACGCGAATTTTTGAATGAAAACTTTCGCCTTCCCATAGTTTTTTAACAAGCCAAAGTTCATTGGCGGAACTGACTTCCAAATGCGAACCTTCGGCAACGAGCGGCAGCACGCATTCCTTATTCTGATTCACCTTCATCGGGAAGTGATATGTGAATTTCCCCTTATAGCCGAGCTTTTTTGAGTTGTCGGAAAAAACTTCCTGCAAGTGGCGCAGGCGTTCTTCCAAAATAAACGGCAAAAATATCTCTATGGACGCATTGAATTTGCGTGCCAAATCGTAGACGTTATATTGATAATTGCCTTCGCGAATTATCAACTCGCCATCGTCGTTAATGTCGAAGTGTTCGGTGTTGAAATCCTTACGGCCTAATTTCCAGAATTTCTTGAAGTTTTTCATTTCTTAATTTATAAACAAAGCTCTCACTCAGTCGCCAATCGCGGGGACGCTCTGGCTTCTTCATTCGAGCTTCGCGCTCGCAACATTGAAGAATTTATTATAATAAACAACTCGTGTATAGCAGCTTCTATTTTGTAACGCAAGAAAAATCTTTTCGAATGAAGCCGGGGCGCGATTTTATTTTTTTGCGAGGCATCGTCTTTGGGCATTTCGCACGTCCACATCAAATCGCCCCAGTGCGGTTGCTATATTGGATTCATCGCCATTCTCATGAGTAAAAGCATCGCCGCACGCTTTAGCGGCAGCCGTAGGTAAAGCATGCAGCATTCCATTATCGCATGTAACGGTGGCCGCCAATAATTTATCGCGGTAGATTTCAATTACACGCGTACATTCCTGGATTCGTCCCCTTTGAGCCATTCTGCGTATGCCGATTTTGTCATCTTTTTCGCCCTGACAATCAGTAGCTGCAGTGTCCGCCTGTGAATCTAATTTTCGTGTGAGATCCGTTTCTTCGCATCCGGCATGCATTGCCGCCAACAGATGGGTGATGGAAGGTATTTTTGTACACGGTTCTTCGTGCACGGCATCATAAAGTTGGAGCTGAATATCTTTGCATTGATCATCGATTCTTCCCGAGTAGGCAATACTGTAATGAGGAACAGTTGTATTGGGAGCGACCTTCTTCGGCGCAACCGTGGCGCAACCCGCCATTAAGGATAGAGATATGGCGGCTAATCTGTTATTCAGAGTATTTTTACGAAAATTCTACTTTGAAATGCAACTTTCTGTGATAAGAAAGTTGTATGAAAAAATTCAGACATTTAAACCAGAACGACCGTGACAGGATTGAGGCATTGCTTGATGCCGGCCAGCGCCAAGCAATGATTGCCAAAATT
>JACRID010000094.1 GCA_016220145.1 Candidatus Peregrinibacteria bacterium | reverse complement strand
GGGTGTGAACCCCTTCCAAGCAAAGCCCTCAGTTCGTTCTTTTCCTTTTCCGACAGTGATATGATGTGAAGTTTCATAGTGGAAGATTTAAAAATCACACCCACTATATCACATAATTAAAGTTAAAGGATGAGGTACTAGCGGCGACGGAAAACGTTTCGCGATGCTGTCAACAGCGCCAACCGATGAAGCCAATCAAAAACTTCATCTTTGTCTTAAAATAAGCGCTGTGCTTGGCCGCGTTTTGATCAAATTTAAAGAATCGGGAGAATTGAGTCCGATAGATGAGGGTGCAAATCCGGTTTATCATGTAAGCGACAAACATCCGAAAAGGCCAGCATAACTCAGTTTATGCTGGGAATTTCGGCAATTTGCACATATAATATCGGTAATTTAACTTATTTTAAATATGTTGGGACTGGCTTCGTTCATAACACTCGGCGTGATCTTCGGGTTCATATTCATCATCGTATTTTTGGCGACTTATTTTGGCGGCGGCGCGGATATGCCGATGATAATCGGGTTTACCGTGTTGGGAAACATTTTAATATGGCTTTTTGCGCCGTTTTTTACGGATTTGATTTATAGATTTGCTTACAAAACCAAACGCCTGACAATTGAAGAATTGGCTGTTAAATCAAAGAAATTGGTGGATTTTATTAAACGCGTATGCGAAAAGCACAAGATAAAAGTACCGCGCTTAATTAACATTTTGGACGACAATCCAACTGCTTTTACCTTTGGTTCCGGAGCATTTAATGCCAGACTTTGCTTCTCGGACGGGCTTTTTGAATATTTGGACGAAGAAGAAATTGAGGCTGTAATTGCACATGAACTTGGACATATAATCAGGCGCGATTTCATAATAATGACGATCGCATCAACCGGCGTGCAAATTTTGTACGAACTTTATCAATGGATGTCCAAGCGTCGCAGCAATAATAACAGCAAATCGAAAGGCGGGCTCGCTTATGCCGGACTTTTGGCATATGTTTTTTACCTTGTTGGCACTTACCTTTTGTTATTTTTATCGCGAACCCGCGAATATGGAGCAGACGCTTTTTCCGCATCAGAAACGCAAAATCCGGATGCTTTGGCAAGGGCATTGGTAAAAATCGCTTATGGAATTGTTGCAAAACCGGATGCGCCGGAACAAAAGCGCTTGCTCGAATCCACACGCGCTCTCGGTCCATTTGACACTCGCGCCGCACGACACCTTGGAACGGCTTACGAAAGCAGCAAACAAGATTGGCACGCAATTTCAAAGGTTATTGCCTTTGATTTTTTGAGTCCGTGGGCAAAAATCTTGCAACTTCAATCCACTCACCCGCTTACGGGCAGGCGCATTGAAAAACTCAACGATCTGTCCGCGAATTTGGGCAAAAAGGTCTCAATGGACACGAAATCGGCTCATGATATGACCGTCGATAAGGGCAAACTTTACGGAGGTTTCTTCAAAGACGTATTTATATATTTTATGCCTTGGATTTTGCCGTTTGCGTGTCTGATCGCAGCTGCCATCTTGGGAAATGCGACGCTATTAATTTGGATGCTGGGCGCAATTGGCGTCGGAATACTGATTCAGCTTGCGTACAAATATCCCGAAACAGAGCCGGTTAAAGCCACAACTCTCGATATGATGTCCGACATTTACGCTTCGCCTATGCGCGGCCAGCCTTATAGCCTCGATGGCAAAATAATTGGCAGAGGCACTGCGGGCGCTTATTTATCCGAAGACGTGATGCTGCAAGATTCAAAAGGCCTTATTTACCTTAATTATGAATCAGCCTTTAGTTTCCTTGGAAATTTATTCTTTGCATTGGGCAGGGTTCGCAAATTAATAGGCAAGAAAGCTTCTTCCACAGGGTGGTTTTTTCGCGATATCGGCCATCATTTTGACATAAAAGAAATGAAGCCGGAGGGTGAAGGCGCAATAAAATCCCATCCAAAGCTTTGGGGAATGATTTTCGGAATCATTCTAATAGGCCTAAGCGTCTTTTTGACGGTTCAATACGGGGCAGCGGGCTTAAGCCAAATGATGGGGCAGTTTTAGGCTCTGCTTCCTTAACCGTTCCCAGGAAACGCCACACATTTGCCTTCATTAATTCAATTCCTTTTGGTTTTCCACCTGTTTTTGCAGATGCCTCATTACTCCTTTCATTAAGAATTCGCAAAAGGAATAAAAGGTTTCGTAGCCCAATTCTTGATCGCTGTTGTTTGCCATAAAATCGCCCAAAACATTCGCGCAGCAATCAATTATAATCTTTTTAACAGCGCCTGTTGAATCAAGCGCAGTTTCAAGAACTCTAAATGGCGCCGCTGATCCGGATTCAAGAATCCCCTTTCCCCAGCTATCTATTTCGGCCTTTAACTTTAGCGGTAAAGATTGATCGGAAAAGGCTGTCACAATCGAAAATTCCGAAGATATTGTGCTTATGGCCGAACTTTCTCCGGCCGCCAACTTTGGCAAATCCGCCTGTGCCTCCTTTTTAAGCTCCATTTGAACTTCCTCATTCCCGAGCAAAATAATACTTAAAATAAAGCTTGCCGGAATATTTTCCTGTAATAATTTTGCCGCCAGCATCAAAAGTGCGCTTTTTTGGTTGGACTGAATGAATTTCAGCAAAATCTTCGCCAATCTGTCTTCTTTAACCTTCTGTTTCTGTTCGCCTTTTCTTACGGCAGCAATAAAAGCGGCGTTTTTTTTAACTTTCTCCTTAAAACGCTCAAAAGCGGCAGGATCATATGCCTCACCGCCCTCCCCCGGATTAAAAGATTCAAAATCAGCCATTACGCATTCGCTACAGAAACGTAGATGTCTCGGTGTACTTGACCGTCAAATCGAGTGCGCTTTTTTTCCTGAAAAACAACCTTGCCTTCCTTAACGGCAAAAATGGTGAAATCTCCACCCATTCTGCAATTATCGCCAGGGAAGAAATTTGTGCCCTTTTGACGGATAATGATTGCGCCCGGACGAGCCAATTGACCTCCAAACAGCTTTACTCCACGTCGTTTCGCCTGCGAATCTCTACCGTTTCTGGTGGAACCACCGGCTTTTTTATGTGCCATATAGTAATGATCTAAAAATTATGCGGGGCAATACTAATGGAAAAACAAACCTAAATCAACCCCCATTTTGCCAAGAAGTGCGTTTTCTGGTATAATTTAATGAATTTATGAAGAAAATCGGGGTCAAAACATTGGCAATTTTAATCGGATTTCTGGTGATTTCGGCAAATCCATTTATCAGGTTTACTCAAGCTGCAAATCAACCTGCACCCCAACCGGATGATTATGCCAAAATTGAGCGCGAACTGAGTGACAGCTTGAAGCGCAAATTAAAACAAGGCACATACTTCGTCCTGGGGATAGAATTGAGAATAAAAAATTACCATGAAGAATTGAAATCTTTACGCAGTAACACCGATGTATTACGCGGAAAAATAGAAGAATCAAAAGTTAATGTCCTAAATCTTCAGTCTCAAATGGAGAATCTGGGTAGTTTAATAAGTTTAAATGAGGCAAAAATAAATGCCGGAGAACTTCAAATCGCAAATTTGAACACAAAAATTTACGCACTGGAAGCCGACATCAAACAGCTTGAAACCAATTTGGGTGAACAGGTCGGCTCTCTTAATGACGCGATGACTTCTTATTATTTGCAGACAAATTTATTTTTTAGCGACAATGGCAATCGTCCGAGTTTGCTGGCCTTTTTATCGGCCGATGAAAGCACCGGCAAAGTTTTGCAGGAAAATGAATATCTGTTTTTACTGCAAAAAGCGAGCGAGGGCATTGCGGAACAAATCACCGAAACTCAAAAAAAGCTGGATTCAAAAAAAGCAGACTTGGAAGACAAGGGAAATAAAATTGCGGCGTTACAAATGTTTCTAGCAAGTGAGAAACAAACGCTTGAAGCAGCCAAACAATCAAAGAAAAGGCTCTTGGAAGAGACCAAAGGCAAACAAATGATTTATGAAACATTGCTTTCTCTATCTAAAAAAGAAGAAGAGCAAGTTTCGGTTGCCATAGAGAGATTGAAGGAAAATTATGACTTTTTTCAGGAGAAATTGAACGAGCTGAAAAACAATCCAAACGCTGCCGAGTTAATGTTGGATAATCTAAGTTTGGATGATATGGAGGAAATTCTTAAAAGCGATAAGACTTTTGCATGGCCCGTTGATCCAAGCCTTGGTTTAAGCGCACTTTTCCATGATGAAAGCTATAAAAAAGCCATTGGAATAGAGCACAATGCAATAGACATACGTATTTCACAAGGGTCGAAAGTGAAGGCTGCGGGAGATGGCGTAATAACCAAAGTTGCCGATAACGGCTTCGCTTACAGTTACGTTATAATTGCCCATCAAGACAAAATGCTTACGCTTTACGGACATCTTTCCGAAATTCTAGTCACAGAGGGTGAAATTGTAAAACAAGGGCAAACAATAGGACTCTCCGGAGGTATTCCGGGCACAAAAGGCGCAGGCTGGCTTACTACAGGCGCTCATTTGCACTTCGAAGTATTTAAAGATTTTACGCACGTTGATCCGCTGGAATATTTGCCGCTTGAATTTGTGCCGGTTACTTCGTTGCCGGAAAAATATGTAAAACAATTGACGGGAGAGGAAGCTTCAAAAAAGGTGCGTCGTGTACCTCTGAGCCTTGAGGATACGGCAAAGCAGTATTGATATCCCTTCTTATTCAAGATAACCTGTACCGTGCTCATGCAACGCTTTTTCATTGATTCCTCAGATATAAAAGGCAACCAAATAGAGATTAGGAATCCTCAAATTGCACATCAGATTTTGCGCGTTCTGCGTATGAGGACTGGAAGCTGTTTCGTAGCTTTAGACGGCAGCGGAATGGAATTTATTTGTAAATTGATAAGTGCGAATGAAGGTGCGGTTACGGCCGATATTATTGAGAAACGTGCGAATACGGCGGAGCCGGATCTTTTTGTGACTTTATATCAAGCAATGCCAAAGAAAATGGACCTTTTTGAGTTTGTGCTGCAAAAAGATACGGAGATCGGTGTAAGTGCATTTGTGCCTTTGGCAAGCGAATTCACCGAACGAGGCGAAGTATCAAAACGCGATAGACTTGAGCGAATTCTGCGTGAAGCGGCGGAACAAAGCGAACGCGGCAAGATTCCAACTCTGCATAATGAAATAAAATTTCCAGACGCATTAAATCAAAAACTTTCATTCCCGATTTTGCTTCACTGCCGAGGTGAGAATTTACCACTGTCGTCGGTTTTAAATGAGGCCAAAAAACATGGCAAATGCGAATTATTTATAGGACCCGAAGGCGGTTTTTCCGAAAAAGAAGTTGCATCCGCCCGTGAAAAGAACTTTAAAATTTGCTCGCTTGGCAAGCGTATACTGCGCACAGAAACGGTAGCCATATCGGCGGCAACAATTCTGCTTCTACAATGAATAAAGCTAAAATAATCATTTTCATAACGGTTTTTCTTGATATGACGGGCCTTGGCATTGTCGTGCCGTCTTTGCCAATTTACGTACAAAATCTTACCAATTCGGCATTTACAGTTGGCTTGGTATTCGCCGTATATGCGCTTTTTGGTTTTTTGGTCGGTCCCATGCTCGGCAGCCTTTCGGACAGATACGGGCGCAGGCCAATTTTGCTTATAAGTTTACTTGGTACTTCAATAGGTTGGTTCACATTTTCAATAGGCACCCTTCCTTTTATAATTCTCGGAAGAACGATAAACGGCATCACAAGCGGTAATATATCGATTGCGCAGAGTTATCTAACAGATATTGCAAAAGACAAACAGGATCGCACACACAATTTGGGATTAATGGGCGCGATATTGGGAATCGGATTTGTAATCGGTCCGGCAATTGGAGCTGCACTTTCGTCCATTTTAATGACATTTCCGTTTTTGGTGTCAGGCTTTTTGGCGCTTGGCAATACGATCGCCGCTTATTTCATACTTCCTGAAACTCACATTAACCGAAATAAAGACCATAAACTTACAATCAACCCGTTTGCCGGAATAAAAAAAGCTTTTTCAATCCCAACGGTGCGCGTGCTTTTGATTATTTGGTTTTTGTATGGGCTCACAATGATCAATTTCAATTCCATTCTTGCGCTTTATACTCATCTGGCATTTGGATTCACAGCGTCGCAAAACGGCTTGATATTAACCGGCATAGGGCTTGTTATGGCAATAAATCAAGGTATTTTGCTCAAACATTTCTGGCTTAAATTCTGGATCGAATCGCGCATACAAATAATTTCTAACATCGGCATGATTATTGCATTGCTCTTGATTACCTCAGGAAATTTTTGGTTAATGCTAGTCGGCGTGTTTCTGCAATCTTTCGCACAGCCGCTTTTGCGTGTTGTGAGTAATAGTGAAATTTCAGGCGCCGCACCCGCGCATGAAAGAGGCGAAGTTCTGGGGGTTTATCAAAGTTTATTCTTTCTAGCGGCAATTATCTCGCCTATAGTTGGAGGAAGATTATTGGATATCGCGCTGCCATTGCCTTGGGCTATAGGCATAATTTATATGGCAATAGCACTGCTATTGCTGTTGATGTACTACAAAAAGATCGCAACCGTTAAACCGGCGGAAGTTGATATCACAACTGGGATGGAGACTGAGATTAAGTAGTTGCTCTTGCATAAATTACTTTTATTTTTGCGATGAGCCATATTATCGCAACAAACAAGAGCGTATATACAACATCTTTTTTGCCAATCAAAAAAATATGGATGCCGCCAACTATAAACAACAAATACGAAAGCTTTTGGATCGGTTTCCACCATTTCTTAAGATGTATAATCGCAAATTTATTGGACGTAAGCAAAATCGGCAAAGATACAGTAATACCCAATAGCCCCCATGCAATGTACATTTTAAAATTCCAATAACGCGCATCCAAAACAACATCAAAAACTGAAACATTATTTAATAAAATAAATCCGACAAAATGTGCAATAAACAATAATGCGGCACCGATTCCAAACTCTTTTCTTAAAGCAACTAAAGTTCTTAAAATGCCGATTTTAGAAAAAATATCCGCCAACGGCCTTATTAACATAACTCCAACCAATATGTTCCAACCGATTTTAGAAAATTCCTTAAATTGATATGGATCAATAAAAATTAAAAAAGGCGAAAGAATGGCAATCCAGAATATCAATCGTTTCAACGCCATCAAGTAAGGTATCTGCCCTTTTATTATTATTTTATTAAGTATATCTCGCACAAACATTTTACTTTGTAATTACGTTGGTTGGGGAGGAAGGATTCGAACCTTCGGTGTCGGCTTCAAAGGCCGATGCCTTACCACTTGGCGACTCCCCAATGAACCTACTGGATTTTACCATCTTTGACTTTTCAAACTCAATTGAATAATCTAGCGGTATTATGGCAAAGAATAATCCTTCCAAAACAAAGCAAGGGTATGAAATCCAGGTGGATCGCGATTTATGCGTTACCTTAGCGGTTTGTTTGGGGCTCGCACCTGATGTTTTTGAACTGGATGCGGAAGGAAAAGCAGTCGTAAAAAATCCAGACGGCACCGATTTGCAGACACTTTTGGAGTCTTGCAAGGGCTGTCCCGTAAATGCGCTGATTTTGCGTCACCCAAACGGAAAACGCATCTGGCCTGATCCGGAGGTGGATTTGAACGGAAAGCCGATTTAGTAAGATAATCTATTTCAAAACCTTTTTTAGCTTCTCCCAAGGCAAAGTATTTAATATATCCCCTTTTTCAGCCCATCCTCGCCTTGCTAAGGCCACGCCAAGCTGCATCATCCAAAGACTTTTGAATGAGTGAGAATCCGAGCCTATCGAAAAAAGGCACTTCCAGCGCTTCGCTTCCCGAATGTAAACATCTTGCAGGTCCAAACGCGAATAATGTGCATTTATTTCCAGTGCCGTTCCGGTCTCACTTGCGCGCTTAAAAAGCTTTTCGTAAGCCAAAGGATAAGCATTTCTTTGCCCGATCAATCGGCCGCTAGGATGCCCAATAATGTGCACAAAAGGATTTTCCATTGCCGCAAGAATTCTATCCGTATTATCTTGATTAAAATGCCCGTGAACCGAAGCAACGACCACATCAAATTCCTTCAAAACTTCGTCGGGATAATCAATGCGCCCGTCCTTTAATATATCCACTTCCGTTCCAAATAGAATTTTTATTGGCAATTTTTCATTAAGGGCGTCTATCTCACGTTTCTTTTCTTTCAATTCAGATATTTTTAATCCGCCGGCAACAGTCAAACTTGGCGAGTGGTCGGTCATGGCTATATATTCATAGCCCTGTTCATGCGCTCGCCTGGCCATTTCTTCAATTGAGCTTGCTCCATCGGACCAAGTTGAATGGGCATGCAAATCGCCACGGATATCTTTCGGCTCAAGCAATTTCGGCAATTGATGTTTAAAGGACGCTTCTATTTCGCCATTATCAGTTCGCAATTCCGGCTCTATGTAATCCATTCCAAGCGCGCCGTAACACTCCTCTTCGGTTTTGCTGCCAACCAACTCTTCGCCTTTAAAGAAGCCATATTCCGACAATTTAAATCCGCGATTCTTTGCAAAAGTTCGCAAATGAACATTGTGCAACTTTGACCCTGTGAAATATTGTAGTGCGCTTCCAAATTGATTGGAATCAACTACCCTCAAGTCTACTTGCAACCCCTCATTAGTTAAAATGGAGGTTTTTGTGTCCCCTTTCACCAAAATCTTGTGTACATACGGTTGCCCGGCAAAATAATCCATTATTTTCACATGATTTTTGCCAGTCACAAGAATATCGATATCTCCGACCGTTTCTTCCATGCGCCTAAATGAACCAGCTGGCACAATTTTTAAAACATCTTTGCATTTCTTCAAATTTTCGACGATTTCTTCAACCGTAGAATAAACTTCGCCAAGAAGGCGCCTGCCTTTGCTGCGCTCTTTTATATCAATTCCCTCCATCATTTTTTGCGCACTCTTTTCGCCAAAACCCGGAAGCGCCTGCACTTTCCCATCTGCAATTGCCTTTTTTAAATCTTCTATATTTGAAATCCCAAGTTCACTGTGAAGAATCTTAACCCTTTTAGGTCCAAGCGAAGATATCCCCAAAAGTTCAAAAAAGCCTTTGGGAACAGCTTTCTTCAACAATTCAAATTCTTTAATTTTGCCTGTCGCTATATATTCCTCTATTTTCTTTGCAATCCCTTCGCCAATGCCAGGAATCTCACGAAGTCGATGTTCGCGTGCCAAAAGCTCCAGATTATCCGAAGCTTCACCAATGGCAATTGCGGCATTTTGAAGGGCGCGAATCCTGAATTTATCCGCCGGATTGCCCAAAAACTCCATTATTTCAGCCATTTTCCCAAGAATCTCCGAGATTTCCTGATTTATCATGATAATGATATTCTACAACAGATGCAGGTTCGTCTCCACAAGTATTTGGCTTCAACTGGATTGGCTTCGCGCCGCAAGTGCGAGGAGTATATTAAAGAAGGTCTGATTAAAGTTAATGGAAAGGTTGTAAAAGAAATGGGAATTAAAATTGATCCGGACAATGACAAGGTAGAGGTTTTGCCAAAAGCCAAGGAAGAAAAATTCGCATATTATGCTTTTCACAAGCCGGTTGGGTATGTTTGCTCCGTCACGGGTCCGGAAGAACCTAAAATCACGGAACTAATAAAAGTACTGCCGGAAAAAGTGTTCCCGATCGGCAGGCTCGATAAGATGACTTCCGGACTTTTGATACTCACAAACGATGGTCGATTTGCATACACTTTAACAAGCCCTCTTTTTGAAAAAGAAAAAGAATATTTGGTAAAAGTCAGGGAAAAAATAACACCGGCGGCGCTTACGGAACTTTCAAGGACTTTTTTTATAAAATGGCGGGAAACGATGCCTGCTCAAGTGGAAAAAGCAGGTCCTCACCTACTTAGAATCATTTTAAAAGAAGGCCGCAATCGCCAAATTCGCCGAATGTGCGATAATGCAAAATTGCACATAGAAAGGCTGAAACGAGTTAGAATTGGGAATATTGAGTTGCGAGATTTGCCGGTCAAGGGCTTCCGCCAACTTACAAACAAAGAAATGGCGGAACAAAGATTAAACTCGCTCCGCCATTCTTAATTTTATAATCACGGTTATTTTATAGGAGCCGAAGTTGGTGCTACGGGAGCAGCTGGAGCTGCAGGGGCAACCGGAGCCGGAGCAACAGCTTGAGGATTAGCTCTTTGTAATTTTTCTTGTGCTATTCCTTTTACAACTTGTGAATCGGCGGTCAAATTTTCCCAGAAAATAACATGTTTCCAGTTCAAATACATCTTATCTTCAGGACCATGTAATTCTTTGCCAAGCTTAACCAAGCTCAATTTCTGATCTGCAGGATTGCTCGATGCTGGCATTTGAGATTGAACGTAGTAGATATCCGTTAAATACGGACCATATCTTCCAACGCCATTCAGATGACCGAAATATTGTTGACCATTATCCAGGAAAACCGCCTGATACGTCGTTGAATCAACCTTTGGCAAGTAGAAACTCTTCCAGAGAGTTACGCCGATTGCAGCTAAAAGGACGAGCAAAACAAGCACTATGATCTTTAGAGTGCAATGGCAATGCTTTTTTTCGGCCATATTTGTAAAGAGTTAAGAAATATAAACTGAAATCATTTTACAGAATGTAAACAAACTTTCAAGAGTTTTTAATGTAAGCGTTGAATTTTCCTTTATCTTTTGAGCACAGCCAAGAAAGCTTCTTGCGGAATTTCGACTTGTCCCATCATTTTCATGCGTTTTTTGCCGGCTTTCTGCTTTTTTAGAAGTTTATCCTTGCGAGTGCGATCCCCGCCATAAAGCTTGGAAATTACATTCTTTTTCATTGCGCCGATTGTTTCGCGCGCAATAATCTTTGCTCCTATCGCAGCTTGAATGCTTATTTCAAATTGAGCACGTGGAATTATACCTTTCATTTTCTTTGCGAGCGTTGAACCTGTGCGATACGCCTCATCTCTGTGAACAATTGTGGAAAGAGCATCAACCCTGTCTCCAAGCACCAATATATCCAATTTGACCAAATCTTGGCTCCTAAAGTCTAAAAATTCATAGTTCATCGAGGCATAGCCGGAAGTAAGGCTCTTTAACTGATCATAGAAATCCATGATTATTTGAGAAAGCGGCAGTTCAAAGTCCAAAATCGCGCGAACGCTTTCAAGATATTGAATGTTTTTTTGAATTCCGCGGCGTTCTTCGCAAAGCTTCATAACGGCGCCGATATGTTCGCGCGGAGTAATAATCTCAACCTTCATCCACGGCTCGCGAATTTCCGTATAAAAACTGCGATCCGGAAGTTCCGTCGGATTAGAAATTTTCACAACCTCTCCATTTGTTCTCACCAATTCATAAGACACGCTGGGCGCGGTTGCAATCAAAGAAAGGTTATATTCGCGCTCAAGCCTTTCTTGAATGATTTCCATGTGCAAAAGCCCCAAAAAGCCGCATCTGAAGCCATGTCCAAGCGCCATCGAAGTCTCAACTTCATAATAAAGAGACGCGTCGTTCAGCGATAATTTCATCAGTGCATCTTTTAGCAACGGGAAGTCGTCACCTTCCGTCGGGAATATACCCGCATAAACGTACGGCGTAACTTTTTTATAACCCGGCAGCGGCTTTGGCTTTATATCATCAGCTCCATGCCAAATGGTATCACCGACACGCGTTTCGGAAACCGTTTTCACGCCTGTTACAACATAGCCAATCTCTCCGGAATGCAATTTTTGAGCCGGCGCATATTTTGGCTTAAAATAACCGACTTCAAGCACTTCCATTTCTTGGCCGGTGTGCAGTAATTTCATGTGATCCCCTTTTTTGATTTCGCCCTGAAAAACGCGCACATAAGCCACAACTCCCTTGTAAGAATCATAAACGGAATCGAAAATCAGGGCTTTCGTCTCCAAATCGCCAATGCTTGCTTGCGGCGGAGGTGGAACTCTATTCACAATCGCCTGCAAAACTTTTTCCACATTTAGTCCGGATTTTGCAGAAATGGTGATGATGTCATTTGGATCAACACCCAAAATATTTTTCAATTCTTCCGTAACGCGCGCGACATCGGCAGCCGGCAAATCAATTTTATTTATTACAGGAATAATTTTGAGGTTGTGATCCATCGCCAAAAAAGTATTGGCAAGAGTCTGAGCTTGAATGCCCTGAGTTGCATCCACGACCAAAACTGCGCCCTCAACGGCCGCCAAACTGCGTGAAACTTCATAACTAAAATCGACATGTCCCGGCGTATCTATCAAATTCAAAATATATGGCTTACCCCCGGTGGCCCAATCCATCCTGACCGGCGTTAACTTTATGGTAATCCCTTTTTCCTGCTCCAATTCCATGGAATCCAATATTTGAGCATGCTTCATTTCCCTCTGTGAAAGAGTGCCTGTAACCTGAAGAAAACGATCCGCCAAGGTTGACTTTCCATGATCTATATGGGCTATTATACAAAAATTCCTTATGTTTCCCGATTCATTCACAGGTTAGAGTCTAGCAAAGAACTGGTTAAAATGGTATAATAATCTGATGCAATTTAAGATACCACAAGACGTACTTAGGCCGGACAAAATCGTCGGCTTTCTGACTCTGCGCCAGCTTGTAATTGTAATTATAGGCGGAGGGCTTGCGTATGCTCTTTATGTGGCGCTCAGCAAACAGTATTATCTCGAGATTTGGTTGCCTCCGGTGGCATTCGTCGGACTTCTGACTTTGGCATTTGCATTTTTCAAATTTCACGACATACTTTTCGAAAGATTCATACTGATTTTTATTGAATATAAGTTTCGTCCGCGTGCAAGGACTTGGCAAAAGATGAAAGGAGATGTCGTTCTTTCGGTATTGAGAAATCCTTTGAATTCAGGGCAGCCGACTGAGAAAAAAGCTGAGGCGCTAAGCGAACAAGATCGTCGAAAAAAGCTGGAAGAAATAACAAAAATCGTCGATACGCACGGCGATAAAATCTCAAATATTAAAACTTCAAATCTACACATTTGACATTTTACATTTAACATTTGCCATTTATCTATGTGGAATCCATTCGCACCAAATTCACAGGGCGTTAAAATAAGTTCTCAAAATGCAAACGCTGCAACTCAGCTTCATTTGCGCATTGCGGAGATTCGAGACAATACGGTGGTACTTAAAAGCGGCGGGCTTCGATCGGTTTTAAAAGTCTCAAGCATGAATTTTAATTTAAAGTCGGAAGCTGAACAAAATGCCATAATTTACTCTTATCAATCGTTTCTTAACACTTTGGAATTTCCTGTTCAAATAGTAATTCGCTCCAGAAAACTGGATTTGGATACTTACATCGATAAATTGAATAAGATCGCCGAAAAGCAGACAAACAGCTTACTTCAGAAGCAAACCCATGAGTATGTGGACTACATTCAAAGGCTGATTGAATACGCCGATATTATGGAAAAGGAGTTTTATGTTGTGGTTCCAATGGATCCGGCGCGCGTTTCTTCGCAAAATTTTGTTGAGAAATTCTGGGGCAGAATGCATCCGGCGGATACGATTGATTCAATCGTAAGGCGCCATAAGGAATTTGATCAATTAAAGAAAAATCTTAATCAGCGCACGGCTACGATAAGCAGCGGACTTGAAAACTGCGGACTTAAAGTTCAGGAACTCAATACATCTGAGTTAATTGCGCTTTTTTATCAGATTTATAATCCGATAACTTCCCGCAACGAAAAAATAGAAGATCCGGAAAAAGCAGGAATCAACAGCGAGGAAGATTTTGGGCATTAAAACCAGGCAAAAACGCGAGACAAACAAAAAACCCCCTAATTCTGGCGTGGACCTACTTTCGCAGTCATCCGACAACTATCATCGGCCCTGGACTGTTTAACTTCCGTGTTCGGGATGGGAACGGGTTGTACCAGTCCGGAATACACACCAGAGTTAGAGGGTTTTTTAAAGTTTTTATTAATTAAAGGACAACTTCATTTGTACTCTTGCTCATCCTGCTCGCTTCCACGACAGGGAGCACTTGCAGCATGAGCAAGGCACAAATTCGTTGTCTTCTTTTTCCAATAATTGCTAGTTAAAAGCGCGTAATGGAATAAGTCAATTGCCTATTAGTATCTCTTGGCTCAACACCTCGCGGTGCTTACACCTATAGACCTATCAAGCGCCTAGTCTTGGCGCAGGCTAATGGGGAAATTTTATCTTAGGATAGGCTTCCCACTTAGATGCTTTCAGCGGTTATCCCTTCCGAACATAGCTACTCTGCTATGCCGTTGACACGACAACAGATATACTAGAGGTTCGTCCACCCGGGTCCTCTCGTACTACGGGCAGCTTCCTTCAAATTTCCTACGACCATGGCGGATAGAGGCCAACATAAATGTTACACCCCGCTTTGGCGGGGGGAAAAGTATTTCTACTTTTCTCTCGATATCGCTAACGAGATCGGACTATATCTTCTCCTGGTATTTTAGGAGTTCGGCGTATAGTCTCTGAGGATTCTAAAAGATTAATGAGATTTGATTTATGAATAGTTCTATACTTACCATTTCTATTCATTGAGAATACGATTTTCAGTAATTCCTTCAAACCGATATTATTAAGGTGAATGCCCTTCCGCATCTTTTCAACAATTTCAGAAAACTTAATGAAATCATAATACTTTTCTGATTGAAGCGGATATCTTTTGAAGAAAGGAATTACCTTATCACAGAGATCATTCTTATCACGAACGACGTACACAAGATTATTATCTCGCAGATTGCGAGCATGATTTTGCTTAATGTACCCGCATTGGAATATTTCTTGAATTTTTCTTAATAATTCCACGCGATCTCTACGTTGTGAAATTCGAAATTCTGGAATTACATTATTTGTCTTCTGAATGGCAACATGGAACGTTCCTTCTCCATCCACAAAACCGGAAATGTAATGATTAAATCCATCTTTTAGTCTTTCCTGCTGATTGTCTGCAATCATAGATTTTTACTTATGAGTATGTACCCATACAGTACTACGATATACTCAGAGTTTCCAGCATTTAGCCGAATTTATAGACAGCAATAGCCAATTTTTGGCTTGTATAAGCCAAAAATTCTACTGTCTCACGACGTTCTGAACCCAGCTCGCGTACCGCTTTAAATGGCGAACAGCCATACCCTTGGGACCTTCTCCAGCCCCAGGATGCGACGAGCCGACATCGAGGTGCCAAACCGCGCCGTCGATATGAACTCTTGGGCGCGATCAGCCTGTTATCCCCGGCGTAACTTTTATCCGTTGAGCGATACCCTACCCACGTAGTGGCATCGGATCACTTTCGCCTGCTTTCGCACCTGCTCGACTTGTAGGTCTCGCAGTTAAGCCAGCTTTTGCGAATACACGTCCAGCCTGATTTCCATCCAGGCTAAGCTGACCATCGCGCTCCTCCGTTACTCTTTAGGAGGAAACCGCCCCAGTTAAACTGCCCACCAAACACTGTTCCCCACTTTTTACGCGGGGTTAGAGTCAAAGTATGTCAAGGGTGGTATCTCAATGTTGCCTCAAGCCCGCCCGAAAGCGAACCATCGTAGGCTCCCACCTATACTGCGCAAAACATACCTCGAATCAATGTCAGGATACAGTAAAGCTGCACAGGGTCTTTTCGTCCTTCCATGGTTAATCGGCGTTTTTACCGACTCTGTAATTTCACCGGGCACCCCCTCGAGACAGTTGCCGGACCGTTCCGCTTTTCGTGCGGGTCGGAACTTCAATTGTCCGCAATAAATAGTCTTAAGAACTATTTTGCGACGTTTGTTGCATTCCAAAAGGAATGGCTCACTCGTTTTTTGTAAGCCTCATAGTCGCCTATGAGATCGGACTTTATCTTATCCCCGCCCCGCGGGGTCTCGACGTAAAGTCTCTGAGGTTAATCATATATGTTGCCACATATGACACCTGCTGATTGTCCGCAGAAGACACATTGTCACCCCGCCTTGCGGGGTAGTGCTTCATACACGGGGTTTCCAGCATATAGTCGAGTTTTCCACTGTTCACAAAGCGTTTGCCTTGCGCATTTATATTCCTCAGTGTCCACGCTTACGTGTGGTGCGGGCAAGTTGTTTCCGACTGTGAAAACAAATTGTTTACCCGACAAGGAATTTCGCTACCTTAGGACCGTTATAGTTACGGCCGCCGTTCACCAGGGCTTGGATTCAAGCCGTAAAGCTCTCCTCGTGACCTTCTGGCACTGGGCAAGCGACGCCCCCTATACATCACCTTACGGTTTTGCAGAGAGCTGTGTTTTTGATAAACAGTCGCCTGGCATCTTTCACTGCGGCTTTTCTCCCATTGCAACAGTGAAGTTACAATAGGATTAAAGCAAGGTTTCTTCCGTAGTTACACCTGCTGTATTGCCGAGTTCCTTAAGAGGGTATCACCCGATCACCTTAGTATACTCAACCTATCCACCGGCGTTGGTTTGCGGTACGGTAACCCTTTTTTCTCGCTGCGAAGGTTTTCTCGGCAGCTGAAACGTTTGGAATCGCCCCGACCTTGCGGTCAAAGCATTTTGCGTAGCATCTCGTGATACCTGACGGATTTACCTATCAAGCCATAAACTTGATGCTTGCACGTACATTCATTTGCACGCTCCAAAATTCCTGCTGCGTCACTCCTCAGCTAGCGCCACCTTCAGTTCGAATGGATCCCCTCGACTTGCGTCGAAGTTCACCACAAGAGACTTCCGGTTTTGCTGGGACGAAAAAAAGGTTGTATCTGAATATTAACAGATTATCCATCGATCAGGCTTTTCAGCCAAGACCTTAGGACCGACTAACCCCAAGTCGATCGACGTTGCTTGGGAAACCTTGGATTTTCGGTGACCAGAGTTTTCGTCTGGTTTTAGTTACTTATACCAACATCTTCACTTCTCACCACTCCACGGAACCTCGCGATTCCGCTTCGCTGCAATGAGAACGCTCTCCTACCACGCACTGCGCCGCAAGCGCAGTGCACATTATAAAAAAATAATGCGCATGAACTTGCGGTGCAATGCATCCGCTGCTTCGGTTAAAGATTTAAGCCCCGTTGGATTTTCGGCGCAAAACAACGTCGACCAGTGAGCTGTTACGCTTTCTTTAAAGGGTGGCTGCTTCTAAGCCAACCTCCTGGCTGTCTACGCTGTTTCACATCCTTTACCACTAAAACTTTATTAGGGACCTTAGCAGGCGGTCTGGGCTGTTCCCCTCACGACCAATGGCACTTCGCTGTCACGGTCTGACTCCCGATCTACATAAAGGTATTCGAAGTTTTTCTCGGTTTGGTAGGTGTATTGCACCCCCTAGCCGAAAAAGAGCTCTACCCCCTCTAATGAAAAAATCGAGGCTAGTCCTAAAACTATATCGGAGAGAACCAGCTATCTCGGGGTTCGATAGGCATTTCACCCCTACCCACAGCTCATCACCCGGTCTTGCAACACCAGTGTGTTCGGACCTCCCTCCGCGATTAAGCGGAGTTCATCCTGGCCATGGGTAGCTCACCCCGTTTCGGGTCTAGTATATGAGACAAACGCACTATTAGTACTCGCTTTCGCTACGGCTTCGCCTGAAATGGCTTAACCTGCGCCTCATATAGCTAACTCGTTGGTCCGTTCTACAAAAAGTACGCCACAACCCCGCTAAGCGGGGCCGTGACTCTTTATAAGAAGAGAGTTTCAGATACTATTTCATCCCCCTATCTGGGGTACTTTTCACCTTTCCCTCGCGGTACTTGTTCGCTATCGATCTTCTGTTCTATTTAGCCTTGGAAAGTGGTCTTCCCAGATTCGGGCCGGATTTCACGTGTCCGACCTTACTCAGGATACTCCTCAGTCACTTGGCTTTTCGTCTACAGGACTATTACCTTCTTTGGTGGTCCTTTCCAGGTTCCTTTGACTAAGCTTTGTGAATCTTAAACGGAGTCCTACAACCCCCAAAATCTTTCGACCTTGGGTTTAGGCTTTTCCCATTTCGCTCGCCACTACTTTGGGAATCTCTGTTGATTTATTTTCCACAGTTACTAAGATGTTTCAGTTCACTGTGTGACCTCTCTCGCTTGCGCGGGAGTAATCCGACATAACTCGGATTGGGTTTCCCCATTCGGACATCCCCGGATCAAAGCGTGCTTGGCTCGCTCACCGAGGCTTATCGCAGCCTGCTACGTCCTTCGTCGGAAACAGAAGTCAAGGCATCCACTCTCTTCCCTTTGTAACTTATTCCAGATTAAAACGCCTTTAACTAGCAATTGCTAGAAAAAGAATACTTTTAAATTAAAACTTATTAACTTTATTAAACTATATTTTATTGTTTACTGATCCCTGATTTTCAAAGATCAAGATTTTAAAAGGGGTGTGATTTTCGCACACCCCCTAACCTCAAACCTATATACAAGTCGGGCTTTTCAGCCTAACCAAAGTTTAGCGGCTAAGGGGTATCGAAAAAGTGTCATAGTGCTATTGAAGCTTTCCTATTATAGGGACTCATTTCATGAAGTCAACGTGATTTTTATCTTATGGCGAATTTCGTATATTTTTAGACACCTTAATCTGTAATTATCCCTAGTTTAAAGCCAAAACGATCATCCAAAATCAGGTTGACAGAGCAATTATTTATCAATCTAGCCACCGAAGAAGGGACCAAAGACGGTCGTAACCATTGATTGTAAGGTTCCCAACATGTACATCAAACATCCAATGGAAACTGCAATTCCAAAAATCATCAAAAAAGTATATGTGCCGCCTGTGCCAAACCATTTTTCCGCAAAAGAGAAATCGCCGGTAAAACGCTTTAATCGCTCACGATAAACCACAATTACAACACCGAGTGGAATTCCTATAAGACCGACCAAATATCGCATGTGAAAATTATAACAGAATTATGGCCTCAACCTATTTATAAGTCTTGGAAATGGAATTGATTCACGCACATGAGGCAAAGCGCAAAGCCACGTAACCATTCTTTCCAGGCCTATTCCAAAACCGCTGTGAGGCACCGAACCGTATTTACGCAGATCCAAATACCAACTAAAATCCGACTCCTTTAAACCGTGATCTTTAATGCATCCGAGCAAAATATTGTAATCATCTTCGCGCTGGCTGCCGCCGATAACTTCGCCGTAGCCCGGAAGTAGCATGTCTGCGCAAAGCACGCGGGAATCGTCACTTGGGTCGCGTTTCATATAAAAAGCCTTAACGCCCGCCGGATAATTTTCCACAAAAACAGGTCGATCAAACATATTGGCCAACGCAATTTCTTCGTCCGCCCCAAAGTCATCATTTTCCCTTGGCGCAAACCCGGCGTCCGCAAGTTTTTTCCAAGCATCTTTGTGTTTTATGTGATGAAATGGCCCTTTTACGCGCTGCAATTCTTCCACATTGCGCTCGAGCACAACCAATTCCGGCATATTTTTCTCCAAAACTTTTTCGACGATATAAACGAACATCGCCTCTTGCACATCCATATTCATTTTTTGGTCATGGAAGGCCATTTCAGCATCCATCATCCAAAATTCGGTTAAATGTCGGCGAGTTTTTGATTTCTCAGCGCGGAACACCGGCCCAAAATCATAAACTTTGCCAAGACCAAAAATTGCAGCCTCTTGATAAAGCTGACCGGATTGAGACAAATAAGCCTTCCCTTCATCGAAATAATCAACGCTAAAAAGAGTAGTTGTTCCCTCACACGCATTTGGCGTAAAGATAGGAGCATCAATGCGCGTAAAACCACGCTTATCAAAAAAATCCATAATTGAATACATCGCCGTGTGCCTGATCTTTTGAATCGCGGCTTGCCTGCGCGAACGAAGCCACAAATGCCTGTTATCGAGCAAAAACTCCGGTCCGTGCTCTTTTTTGCCAATTGGATATTCCTCCGTCGGATTTTGAAAAACCTTAATCGCAAAAACCTGAAGTTCAAATTTGTCTTTAAATTTCGGGTGCCGGCTCACGGTTCCGGTAACTTCCACAGAAGCCTCTAGATTAAGCTCCTGCGCAATTTTAAAAGCCTCCGAACTCACCTGCACCACAACACCCTGAGTTTCACCGCTTCCATCGCGCAATTCCAAAAACGCCACTTTGCCGCTGCTGCGCTTGTTAAACATCCAACCTTGAATTGTGACTGATTTGCCAACGTTATCTTTAAAATCTTTTATTGCGACACTCATATTTTAACTCATCTTCACCACTTGAGTACGTTTTTTCCGCATGTGGAAGCCAAAGTGGATTTTTTTGCCACTACACCCCCAAAATCCTGTTTGGTGGCTTAAGCTTGAGCAAAGAACAGATATTTTGGAATAATGGAGTAAG
>JACRID010000093.1 GCA_016220145.1 Candidatus Peregrinibacteria bacterium | reverse complement strand
GGTGTGAACCCCTTCCAAGCAAAGCCCTCAGTTCGTTCTTTTCCTTTTCCGACAGTGATATGATGTGAAGTTTCATAGTGGAAGATTTAAAAATCACACCCACTATATCACATAATTAAAGTTAAAGGATGAGGTACTAGTGTGCTTTTGTAAGAGCAGGCATGGATGTGAGAAAACAGCGTTCGGCAGCGCTTGCATCTGAAGACTTACCATATCCGGAAATTTCCGTTGTTGTTCCGGCTTATCGCGAAGAAAAATACATACTCGCGACGCTCCTTTCCTTAATGAGGCAAACTCATCGGGCGTGCGAGTTTATTCTGGTAGTGAATGGCGAACCTTATGGATGCAAGACTCAGCGAATTTGTGAAGAGGCCGGTTTTTCCGTGATTCATGAGCCAAGAAAAGGAATTGCACTTGGACGTGATATTGGCTTGCGTGCAGCAAAAGGCAGAATAGTCGCCTCTTACACGCGTATATACCTCCGCAAGAAGGATGAATACAATCCCAGTTTCCACGAGATTAAGGTTAGCATTACAAAATAGAGGCTTATTGCCCGGGGAACCAGCAATAGACTATGGAACCTTGTATTCAAAAGATATAAGGTAGTAGTTCATAAAAATTTAATAAAAAGTTCATCTTGATCTGCTAGGCTGGGCTGGTGGATTTAAAGAAGTTTCTTAAAAAAGTTGGCGGGGCGATTTTAGACTTTCTATTCCCGCTTTTTTGTGTCGGATGCAAAAAAGAAAAAACGCATTGCTGTTCAAAATGTTGCAATACTATGGCGCCGGCCGAACCTGTTATTGAAGCCGCAAACGGCAACTTTGCCTTCGAGAGAATTATTGCCGCGGCGCCGCATAAGGAGGGTTCTCCTTTGGCAAAATTAATACATAGATTTAAATATGACGGCGCGCAGGAGACTGGAAGCACTTTGGCAGGTTTTATAAGGGAGGAATGGCGAGAAGTATTGCCCCGAGATGCGGTTTTGGTGCCGGTGCCTCTGCACAAGCGGCGCAAACTTTTTCGCGGTTTTAACCAAAGCGAGATTTTAGCCAAAGGAATAGGGAAAACCTTAAATATTCGCTGCGAGAATCTTTTGCAGCGCCATATTTTTACGCGCCCGCAGGTGGAACTTGAATACAAAGATCGCCTCAGTAACCTTAAAGGCGCTTTTTCGCCGGCAAATTCGGGATATAAATGCGACCAAAATGCCACTTATATCCTTGTGGATGATGTCGCCACAACCGGAACAACGCTCAACGAATGCGCAAAAGTCTTAAAATCCGCCGGTGCAAAAAACATAATCTGCCTCGTTGTGTGCCGGGCTACGATAAGCAGGAAAGCATGACTGATATTATTTTTGACCATAAGCCTGCATGTTGCGCTCGCGCAACGGCCTCGGGATTGCCTCGATGGTAATCTCGGCATTTTGCTTCGCAAAACATGATCCCTCGGCCCAGCAGGCTAAACATGGTCAAAAATAACACCGGCCACGCTTTCCTGTGCTATCCTATCCTCGATGAAAGTGGCGCTTGTACACGACTATCTTACGCGGCTCGGCGGGGCGGAACGCGTGCTTTCCGCACTCAAAGAACTTTACCCAAAGGCGCCGGTTTTCACTCTGCTTTATGACGAGGCAAAAGTCGGCGCGGTTTTTCCAAAAGAAAGCATCGTCGCTTCCCCACTCCAAAAACTGCCCAAATTACTGAGAAGAAACGTCAAATATTTATTACCAATGCTGCCGCGAACAGTAGAAGAATGGGATTTTTCAGGTTTTGACCTCGTAATTTCCTCCAGCAGCGCGTTTACCCACGGCATCATCACGCCAACTAACACAAAACACCTTTGCTATTGCCATTCCCCAATGCGTTTTGCGTGGGATTGGACGCATGAATATATTGAAGAACAAAACATTGGCGGAATTAAAAAAATCGCAATCGCACATATTTTAAAGGGCATTCGCGAATGGGACGCCGTATCCGCAGACAGGCCGGATGCCATCATCGCAAATTCAAGACATGTGCAGCGCAGAATCAAGAAATATTATCGCCGCGACTCCTCCGTAATTTATCCGCCGGTGGACATTTCGCGCTTCAAAACTTCAAAATCGCACGAGGACTTTTTTCTTATCATATCAACGTTAACGCCATATAAGCGCATTGACCTCGCGATCCAACTTTTCAACAAAATACGCAGGCGACTTGTGATTATAGGCGACGGCCCGCAACGCGAATTTTTGCAAAATATTTCCGGCGACACGATCGACTTTTTGGGATTTAAAGATGACGCAACCGCGGCGGAATACATGAAAAATTGCCGAGCGCTCATTTTCCCCGGCGAAGAGGATTTTGGAATCACGCCAATCGAAGCCATGGCCTGCGGCAAGCCGGTTTTGGCTTACGGCGAGGGCGGCGTGCGCGAATCTGTTATCGAAGGCGTAACCGGCGAATTCTTTTATGAACAAAACGCGGATTCCATGGAAGAAGGCCTTGCGCGCCTGATGTTAAACGAAAAAACATACAATCCGAACGTTGCGCGCAAACAAGCGCAGCAATTTTCAAAAGAAATCTTTTTGGAACAAATTAAATCGGCGGTAAAATCGGTGATATAATCAAAATGTATGGCAACCAATCCAGAAGAAGCACAAAAAGGAATAGAAAATCAGCCGACGGCCCCAAAAATGGCAGAGAATCTCTCTGGTTTAACACCGGCAGGCATTGATAAAACTCTTCGAGATAAAGGTACCGCAATTGTTGCAAAAGCCGACGCGACCGTGACGGCAAAGCGCCTTGGGTAGCCTGTCATCCCCGCTTTAGGCAGGGATCTAAGATCGCCGAATAAATCGGCGATGACAAGATTGGAACCTTTTCCATTTGCCATCTTCCATTTGCCATTCCTATGATATGCTACAATCTCCTCACAACCATTTAGCATGTCTCTTTACAGCAAATACAGGCCGCAGAACTTCGCCAACCTGGTCGGACAGGAACACATCCGCCTGACGATTTTGCACGAAATCCAAAAAGGCACGGTAAGCCACGCTTATCTTTTTGCCGGACCGCGCGGAACCGGAAAAACTTCAACCGCCAGGCTGATTGCAAAATCACTGAATTGCGAGAAGAGAAACGCCGAAGGCGAGCCTTGCGACACCTGCAGCATGTGCACGGGCGTGAAGGATGGCAGCCTTATTGATGTGATCGAAATCGACGCCGCAAGCAACCGCGGCATTGAAGAAATCCGCGATTTAAAGGAAAAAATTCAGTTTGCGCCGACGCGCGCCAAATCCAAAACCTACATAATGGACGAAATTCACATGCTGACGAAAGAGGCTTTTAACGCCCTTTTGAAGACGCTGGAGGAACCGCCCGAAAATGTATATTTCATTTTGTGCACGACGGAAGTTCACAAAATTCCGGAGACGATTATTTCGCGCTGCCAAAGGTTTGATTTCAAACGTATAGACGTAAAAACGATCATGACGCGCCTGAATTACATCGCGCAGATGGAAAAAATTGAGGCTGAAGACGCTGCCATTGAGATGATCGCACGCCATGTGGAAGGCGGAATGCGCGATGCAATCGGCCTTTTTGAACAGATGATGATCGACGGAAAATTGCTGGTCGAGCACGTTCGTTCGCATCTGGGAATAACCGGACATCAAACGGTTCTTACACTGCTTGATGTTTTGGGGAAGAAAGACGTTTCCAAAGCCATTCACCTTGTTAATGAAGTTCACCGCGAGGGCTATGATCTTTCGTCTTTTGTGCGCGAAATTTTGGAATGTTTGCGCGAAAGATTGATTTCAGGAATTCAACAAGGCAACTCCGATGCATCTATTTGGCTGGCAATGATCGGGCATTTTGAAGAAGCGCGCGATATGCTGCGAAACACGGTAATTCCTCAGTTGCCGCTTGAAATTGCAGTGATTAAAATTTGCGAAAAAGATGGAAGCATTACTGAAGAAATCCAAGAAGTGGCGGAGGTTAAAAAAGCCGTTAAACAAGCCGTAAAAGTTGAACCGGCTAAACCTCGAATTGAAGCAAAACCCGTTATGGAAGGAGAACCCGCCGAAACCGCGGCGGAAGAAAAAACTGCGACGGCGATAAAACAGGAATATGAGATGGAAGGCATAATGAAGCATTGGCCGCGCGTGCTTGAGCGCGTGCAACCGCCATCGCTGAAGCGTTCACTTTCGGACGCAAAGACCGAAGAAACCGCAAAAGACACGGTGACTTTAACGTTCG
This sequence comes from Candidatus Peregrinibacteria bacterium, assembly GCA_016220145.1. Taxonomy (GTDB): domain Bacteria; phylum Patescibacteriota; class Gracilibacteria; order UBA1369; family UM-FILTER-53-11; genus JACRID01. The sequence goes on along the minus strand of JACRID010000093.1, from coordinate 8,693 downwards.
GTTCAAGGTTCCACATGGAGAAAGTGAATACCATAGAGAACAAATCAAAGATCGAGTCGGCGATAAATCAGATTTTCGGAAAAACCGTTACCGTAAAGCTTAGTCTGGACGAAACAATGAAGAAAGCGCCCACCGCGCCGGCTCCGGCAGAGATGGGAGCACGCGAAAAACCCCTTCAATCACAGCAAAAGCCGGCCGCCGATTTGGCGGAAAAGGCAATGGAAATTTTTGGGGATGATGAGTTTTAAATATACTTCAAAGTTAACTCCCGAAGGCGCGTCTGGTGGCTAGCACTATTTGGATTGCGCCGAGCCCGAACGGCGAGAGCGAAGCGAAGCCGTTTGGGCTTATGCCCGAGTGAGCGCCCCGCTTAGCGGGGCATGCGAGCGCAGGGGTGCGGTGGCGCAAGACAAAAGTGCGCCACCTGGACCGTCTTTAAGATATTTCACTTTAACAATCTTTCAAATTCCTCCTCCGTAATCACCTTCACCCCAAGCTCCTTGGCTTTTTCCAGTTTTGAGCCGGCATTTTCGCCGCAAACCAAAAAATCGGTTTTTGCAGAAACGTCGGACTGCGAAATTCCACCGGCTCTTTTTATCGCATCTTTCGCCTCTTCGCGACCGAAGTGCAAAAGCGTCCCCGTAACCACCACTTTTTTGCCGGAAAGAGCGGTCTGTTTTGCGCTTAAATCAGAGTAAATCCGCACACCGACGCTTTCCAGTTTTCCGAACAAAGCTTTCGCCTTTTCGTTCCTGAGAAACTCATAAACCGACTCAACGACAATATCGCCAAAACCCTCAATCGCATTTATTTCCTCCTTCGACATCTTGTGCATCAAATCAAAAATTTCCACCGGCGCAATCCCGTCCGTTTTTTCCAAATGCGAAAGTATGAATTTCGCCAAGTCCTGGCTGGTCCCCTCGCCTATGTGGCGAACTCCAAGAGCGAACAGAAACCGCGTTAATGACACATTTTTTGCCTTTTCGATTGAAGCAATTAACTTTCCGGTGCGCTTTTCTTTAAAAAGCGGCAACTGTAAAAAATCTTCCTCCGTTAGCGTAAAAATATCGGCCGGATCGCCAATCAGTGAACTATCCAAAAGCTGCAGCACAACCTTTTCACCAAGGCCGTCGATATCAAACGCATGCTTGCTCACAAAGTGGATTAAAGATTCGCGTTCGCGCGCGTAACAATCCGGATTCACGCAGCGAGTAATGGCTTCTCCTTCAGGTTTCTCAACAACGCCTCCGCAAACCGGACACACTTTTGGAAAATGAAATTTGCGCTCATTCCCCGTTCTCAAATTCTTCAAAACCGAAACAACTTCAGGTATCACATCGCCGGCTTTTTGAATAATAACCGTGTCGCCGATGCGAACATCTTTTTCATTCAGCTCGTCCTCGTTGTGCAGCGTTGCGCGTGAAATCGTCGAACCGGCCACAAAAGTTGGCTTAAACACGGCCACCGGCGTCAGCGCGCCCGTCCTTCCGACTTGAATAATTATATTCAAAACCTGCGTCGTCGTTTGCTCCGCCGGAAATTTATATGCCACCGCCCATCTTGGAGTTTTTGCCGTAAATCCCATTCGCTGCTGCAGTGATTTTTGGCTTACCTTAACCACAACTCCATCAATTTCATAAGGCAAATTTTCGCGCTTATCATGCCACTTTTTGCAAAATTTCAGGACGCCATGAGGATCAACGACTCTAAATTCCGGATTCACCGGCAAACTCAACCTATGAAAAGTTTTTAAAACTTCTTCTTGCGTCTCCGGCGCAGCTTTTAGCGAACTCTCGCCGATTTCATAAAAATACGCCGACAAATCCCGCGACGCGGCAACTTTCGGATCAAGCTGCCTGACGCTCCCCGCCGCCGCGTTTCTGGGATTGGCAAAAAGCTCTCCCCCAAGCCTTTTCTGCTCATCATTCATTTTCTCAAAACTGCGTTTTGACATAAAAACTTCGCCTGAAACTTCCAAATCAATCGGCTCGCTAAGCGTAAGCGGAATCGCCTCAATCGTCTTCACCGTATGCGTCACATCTTCGCCTTCAATTCCGTTCCCGCGCGTGATCGCCCTTACAAACTTTCCGGCTTTGTAATGCAGTGTGATATTCAGCCCGTCAATCTTCAATTCGCAAACAAATTTTATCGTTTCACCGTGCGCGAATTTTTCAATCCTCTCCTCCCACTCCGCAATTGCTTCAAAAGAAAAAACATCCTCCAAACTCTTTTTCGGCGTCAAATGCCTCACCTTGTCGAAGCGCCCCGAAAGCACACTTCCAACCCTTTGCGTCGGCGAATCCGGCGTGACAAACTCGGGGAATGACGTCTCCAACTCCTTTAATTCACGCTTCAAAGCATCCCTAACAGGTTCCGAAACCTGCGAATTATTCATCACAAAATACTGATAATTGAGGCTTTTGATCTGTTCTTTGAGCTTTTCGATGCGTCCGGCAACCTGTTGTTTATCCATATTGAGATGAAAGTGAATTTCTGGTATAATTATAAGATTAAATATTAACCAAGACCAGATGGATCCGCAAACTCAAAAACGTTTAAATGAGCCGCTCGTGAAACCAACAGGCATTTCACCGGAAAATCAGGCATTCCTGAACATGGTGCTTGACAAGGTTGATCGCGGCCAAATAAATCTGCTGATGCCGAGCACGCTGATAAATCACGCGATTTACGATCAGCTGCCTCCGGAAAAACAGGGCAAAGTCGATTTTGACGCCGTGAATCTGCTAACCACATTGCGCAATATTTATGACCTCTGGAAGATAGACAAACAACCGACTTTCCAGATAGAAAACATGGTTCACCAGGTTCGCGTCACAAAAGAAAGACTGGAGGAAATTTCGGGGGATGTGTACGTGATTTAAAGGAAAAAGCGCATTGTTATGCTGAATTTATTTCAGCATCCAGATCCTGAAACAAGCTTGCCCTGATGTAAATCAGGGTTCAGGATGACAGGAAAAAATAAATAAAAATAAAATGCCAACACCAGAATCCAAAGCACCGGCAGTTCCAACGGCAGCAATAGAGGCGCCAAAACCATCATTGGCGGCGCCGGGAACAGCAGTACCAAAATCGCCGGACGCAAAAACGGAACCCGCAACCGGCAAGCCTGCCGAAGGACCAGCCGCCTCGGTACTCAAAGATTTGCGCGCCGGAGTCACGGCGAGCGCAGGCAATGCGGCAAAAGAAGTTCTTGGCGGATCAATTGATTTGAACAACATTAAAAACAATCCGGAAACTTTCGATAATACCTTGGAAAGCTTTGGCAAAGCCATGGAGAATCTTGGCGGAACGTGGGAACAACTTACAGCATTGTGGGACAAATTTTGCGCGATTCTGGCCGGAACGGGGTTGAGCAGAAGTGAAATCGGCGCGGCCCTGAAAAAACCCGAGCTCACCGCCACCGACACAAAAAAACCAAACGAAGAAACCGAAGATGCAGCCGTTGAACCCGAGAAACCTGTCGGTCAATTTGACAAAAATGATCTGGAAAACGCAAAAAATATCGCGACCGCGCTTTCTAAAAACAGTACATGGATGACCTACATAGATCAGGCATGCGAAAGACACAAATCGCCTGACGGGAAAAAATTGCCGGCGTCCACCCTCGCAGCCATTATTCAAATGGAATCTTCTTTCAATCCGGATGCGATCGCAAAGAAAAGCTCCGCAATCGGGCTTGCCCAAGCCGTACATGGAAGCGCGACGGAATATAAGAGCTTAAGATACGCGTCATTCAAAGCGGAAAATCCAAATGCCGCGTGGAGCGAAAATCCGGACTTGAAGAACCCGCAGGTCGCAATAGATTTTGTTGCATGGCACGTTAACAAAAAAATCGCGGAAGCAAACGAGGCCGTGCAAAAAGAAGGCATTCCCGAACCGAACGCTTCAAAATATAAACTTAATTTGGCGAGCGACACAAAGTGGATTTATATGGCCTATAACAACGGAGGCAGGGGCTATGTTGTTTTACGCCGCTATTTGGAAAATCCCAATGAAGAAAACAAAAAACATCTGCTTCCATTCCAAAACGGACAATACAAATATGGTGGCAAAAGCATGCTGGAGGGCGAGGCCCGCGCGCTGCATGCGGAACGCGTCGCAAAAGTGGGAGCAATATATGAAGCCCTGAATTCTCCTGTCAAAATAGCCTTTGATTTCGCGCCGATCGCGGGCAAAATGAGCATCTCGTCCAAATTCGGACACAGAATCCATCCGAAAAGCAAAGAAGATGATTTTCATGCGGGGGTTGATTATCCGGCAAAAGCCGGCACTCCGGTTTTGGCGGTACGCACCGGGCAAGTCGTCATGGCCGATACTCAAGGTAAGGACAGCAATGGCAAAGACACTCGGAGCGGAAAATATATAACTTTGCGGCATGAAGACGGCTCTTACACTCAATATCTTCATCTTTCGGCTTTAAATGTAACGGTTGGGCAGCGTGTAGCCGGCGGGTCCGAAATCGGAAAAGTCGGAGCCACCGGATCATTGGTAACCGGTCCGCATTTGCATTTTTCATACAAAGATCCCTCCAGAGTCCCAAGAGATCCGGCTTTGGCGGTTGCCGCAGCGGCGCAAAAGAGAAAAACGTCCGCTTCGGCGGCTTAATAAAAACAAACTATGGAACTGTTCCATTTCAAAAATTCGGATTGGTGGAAGGACGCACGGCTTGTCGGAATGGAGGGTCAGGGCGAAGCGCCTGCAAAAGTGCCGGAGAACGCTCCTTCCGCACCGGCTTCGGGCGCCGAAGAACCTCCTGAAGGCGTAGCCCAAAAAACGCATGAACAACGAGTAGCGAGAATTAAACAAGCCGCGGAAAGCGGCGATGCGGAAAAAGAACAATCCGGCAAAGCTGCAGATGGTAGACTTAATCAAGAGCTTACTCCTCCGGATAAATCAGACAAAACAAACGATTTGTCCGAAGAAAAAGTCAAACCCGCATTGGATAAAGTCAAAGCATTTAGAGAAGCGCCTAAGAACGATGAAAAGGCAACTCTACAAGACTACAAAATAGATGGATCTGACCTCACCATAGCGAAGTGGGCGGAGAAAGGGTTCACTCAAGCCGAACGCGACAAAACCTCAACAAAAGTCCGCGGTCTGCTTGCGGCAAAATGGCATCAAACCAACTATCCCCCCGATTCAATTCCAAATCCGGATGAGATTACGGAACTTTCGGAATCCGGGCAAATCAATTACAGGGAAGCTGTCGCCCTACGAGATAACGTGGACTCCATATTAAAGAAGAATGACCCCGTCGAAGTTGCAAAACTCAGAATTACCGAAACGGCAAAAGATGCCTACAAAACGGCCAGAGGACTGCTGGAAAAAATTCCGGACGCAGCCGCCGGCGGCGGGTTTATGGCGCTGCTTGAACGCTTGATGAAAAATTTAAGCATACTGATGGACAAAATCGGCGCTTGGTTCAACAAACAATTCAAATCCAAAAAAGCGGCCATTGAAACCGCCGCTCCGTCAAAATTAAAAATCGCAACCGATTACAAAAAAGACGAAGGCGTCAAAATAAGCACAATTCCCGAAAGCGATATTCCGGCATTTGCGGACGGAGAAATTGAAGCGGTGGATACCAAAGAACACACGGTTACGATTAAAACGTCCGATAACAAAAAAGTCACTTATAAAAACGTGGCACCGGCAAACGGCGTAGTTCCCAAAGCTGAAATCAAAAAAGGCCAGACTGTCGGGAAATCGCTTAAAGAAGATAGCGTCGTAACGGTGCGGTATTTTGAGAATGACAAAGAAACCGATCCGACAACGACATTATTGACACCGGCGGGCGTTGAATTAAAAGAGGCGGCTCCGGCGGCAGCGCCGGGCACATCAGTTTCAGCGGCACCGAGTGCAGTACCGGCAGCTACGGCTGCGGCTGCGGTTCCCGCACCGGCTCCATCAGCACCACCGGCCGCGCCGGCTCCGACTCCGGCAGCAGCCCCCATTCCGACTCCGCCGGCAACGCCGACGGCGGCTTCTGCAGTTCCAGTCGCGCCCCCGGCTCCGGCAGCAATTCCTCCTGCAAGTCCGGCAACTCCGCCGGCAGCTCCAGCCGCAGACGCAAAAAAATAATCCGAAGATTAACAATAATTTATGGGAAAGAATAAACCAGAAATACCAGCACCAGCGGCAGCGCCGGCACAGGCGGTGGCTCCGACGATAGCACCAACTACTCCGCCAGCTCCTGCTCAAGCTCCGGCAACGCCGACTCCAGCTGAAGCCCCCCCTGCTCAACCAATAGGCCTACAAACAAAAGAAGAAAAAATGGCCAATGAATTTGGCAGTGCAGCCGGCTTAAAAACCGCTGAGATTGCACGTGTGAAGGCTTATTTGAAAGACAAACGGCTTGAAACTAAAACGTCAGCCGCCGGAAATCTCGCAGAACTTAGAGCTCAAGTTGAATCAGACGACAAAGTCCATGGCGTAATTCTGGGAATTGAAACCAAACTGGCTATTTCCGATTTTATAACAAAGGTAAAATTTGGGGATTTTGATTTCAAAGGCGAGAACAATGAAGCGGCAAAAGTGGAAGAGAACCTGGTTTTTAAAGAAGTAAAAAACAGCTTGGTCGGATTACTTGGAGAATTGAGTCCTGAAAACGGCCCCATAACCATGCAAAAACAGTGGATGGAAGAAATTTCCAGATGCGTACTTGCGGAACTGAAAGCATATATCGGAACTTTTGGCGGAAAAGGCGAAATGGACTTAGATGCAGTGCGAAAATTTTTCGCAGTAGTAAGAGATCCTGCACAAACCAGCGTCGGCGGACAAGCGGGCATCGGATCATTTGAAGATTGGTTTCAAAAAATACACAAGACTGAATATAATGCATGGCACGCCGAGAAAGGCAGACAAAAATCAACTCTTGCTCAAAAAGAGGGCGAAGAATCGACAGCTCACGCAACTCTTGAAAGTGTAAAAGTAGATTTGAAACAAACACTCGCGCCGATTCAAGCAAAATTTGCGGCACTTCCGGCAACAATAATGCCGGAGGCTTTGACAGCCGAAGCCACAGCGCTTGCCGCTCAGATTGATGCTGCAACCGATTCGGCCAAAAAAGTAGACATTGAGGGTGCAATAACGGCTTTCGGCGCAAAATTGGCACCATTTGAAGAACTTGCAAAAGATCCTGCAGCAGCAGAAATTCCGCCGGAAAAATGCGACGCGATTTTTGCTAAAGTTAAATCCGGCGAAAAATCTCCCGTCGAAGCAAAAGCGATGATTGCGCAAGAAAAAGCGGCTTCGGATGCCGCAATGGAAGAGGCCGACTCAGCGGACACCCCAATGGTGGACAAACTTTTTGCATGGGCAAACAAAGCCGAAGAAGGCAGCACATGGAAAACCGCTCTCACCGGCATAGCGAAACTTTTAAGCGGGCTCTTGGCATCTCTGGCAGGCGTCACATGGATCGGAGACAAAGTCCGCAATTCCGGATTGATTTCAAATAAAATGCTGGCGGAGCAATTTCATGATGAAAAAGCCGCTGTTGCCCTAAAAGTTGAAAAACAATTCAGGGCGTTTAGATTAACGCGGGCGATCGCAAATAAAATCGGCCCGTTTAAAACAAAAGACGTTGTTAAAGCGCTTCGCGAAAAACCGGGAGAAGTTGTCGCAGACACCGCGATGCACCCGAAACTGCAACGACTTGCGGAAAGATTGACCCAAAACGGCGGAGACACATCGGAAAAAACGGTCTTTGAATTTATGGGAAATAATCCAAGCTGGAAGGAAATAAAATCACCCGAAGAACCGGCTCAGACGCCGGCAGCTCCATTGGTGGCATCGGCAAATGCGCCGGCTGCCGCACCAACAGCAGCAACCGGAACACCTCCCGCAGGCGCGCCGGCAAGCACTCCTCCAAAGACAAACAGCTGAATTTTACAGAAACTCAATAAAATGCTAATATAACCATATGGCAGATAATGCGACTCCACCACCGGCGGGACCGACAATAGACCTTCGCCAGGTCCAAACTGGCGGAACTGCAACAGGTGGGACTACACCAGCCGCAACAACTGCAGCCGCGGCAAATGCTTCGGGCGCCGCCCAATCCCCTTTCGGCAAATTCGACATTCCGGAAACGGTGAAGCAGCAATATCCGGATTTGATTCCGCTGATTTTGGAAACGGAGTCAATGAACGATGACGAGCGCCAATATTGGTTCCAAATCCTGCCTATAATGACCGAAGAACAGGTTGGAAAACTTCGCGAAATTTTGGTTAATGAAAAGCAGCAGCTAAAGCAGCTGGACACCGAATACGAACAAGAAATGAAGAAAATTAACGAGAAACACGCAGTCGAATGGAAGGCTTTTGAGGCCAAAGAAAAGCGCGAGAAATTGCAAGCCGCGGAAGGTCAGGCCGAAAAAGCGGAAAAAGCCACCGAAGAAGAACTTCTTCAAAAATTGCAGCAGATGTAAGTATAATTTTAGCACGGATTTGAGAATGATTTATCTTTTTGCAAACATAAGTTTCTTTAAGACCGTCCCGAGGATGCGGGGACCGAAAGAGGCGAAAGTCGGCGTTAAACTCATCTTCACCACTTGAGTACGTTTTTTCCGCATGTGGAAGCCAAAGTGGATTTTTTTGCCACTACACCCCCAAAATCCTGTTTGGTGGCTTAAGCTTGAGCAAAGAACAGATATTTTGGAATAATGGAGTAAG
>JACRID010000092.1 GCA_016220145.1 Candidatus Peregrinibacteria bacterium | reverse complement strand
TAGCGAAAATTACAAATTTCGAGCGAAAACTTTGAAGACCGACGAGGCCATATCAGGTTTGATACGGCGAGGAGGTCTGAAAAGTTTGCAGCCGAAATTTGTAATTTGCAGCTGGAAGAGAGTTTTTCAGAGGTTCCCTAACCTGTTAATCAGGTTAGAAATAGTGACTGTCTGAGGGGTTTGACAAAACGCCTGTTGACAAAGACATAACTTCTTGTATATAATGACCTCCTTATTTTATAAATGAATTAACTTTATGCTTAACTTTCACCTTATGAGACGTTTAATTTCCACAGGTGTTTTGTCGATAGTTCTTGCAGGGCTTTTGCCTTTAACATCGCAAGCCGCAACCGGCGCAGTCGTTAACGTCACAGGCGCAACGACATATTTTGATCCGACGCGCGGACAAGTGGCTTCTGTGGAATATACGGTTTCCGGCACGGAAACAGCCAAAGGGTTAATTGTTAAGATATATCAACCAACGTCTTTGCAGCCCGGATGTTATGACGATGGCAGCGCCTGGGAAAAACTTGTTGCCACAATTGATGGACCTCAAAATCGCGCGGTCGGTAAATATACCCCGACATGGAAAGGGACAAAAGATGGCGAGACAGCCGCACAACCCGAAGGCACTTACTGTTACTCATTAAGATGGGATAATCCGCAGTATGGTTCACTTGGAAAAAAAGAAGGATACATATCAATCTCCACTCCCGGCAGCGGCTATTATGCGGCAACCGGCAGCCTGGTCGGAATTCCTCCCGTTGATTACACTCGCAGTCCGATGACCGTGTCTGTCAGCCCGTCAGTAATCGACCCGAACAGCACAGATACAACAAAGAAGTTTGCAAATATCAGTTATACGGTTAAACAGGAACTGGCGACTGGTTTCAGTTTGAGCATTTATGACACAAACGGTAATTTCGTAAAAAGTCTTTATGCCACAGGTCTTAAATTGACATTTGGAACGCAGGGCGTTGTTCAATGGGACGGTAGACACACGGACGGAAATGTTGTCGCTAATGGATATTACCAATATAAATTCACGATTGCGGGGTTTAGCCCCGTTATAGGTTATATACAAGTCAGTAGTACATCCAATAATGTTCCGGTGGCGGACATTGAACATTATGTAAGCCCTTCTTATTTCAACCCGAATGCGGCATCTCCCGCCAATGTCACAACCATTTATTATACGGTTAAAAAAAGATTGATTTCCGGCTTGGGAATCGAAATTCGCGATGTAAACGACAACACGGTCAGACAGTTGTTTTCCACAACTCTTCCGATTGAAATCGGCAGCTATTCCGTGATGTGGAAGGGAAAATATAACAACGGAAATATTGTTCCCGCCGGACTTTACAAATATGTGTTGATTTCAGATAGCAGAGTTATTGGATACAATCTTATTAATGTTGCGTATACGGTAGACAATCCTCCTCCTCCGCCTCCAGTTACCCAGTTCATTGTTGGCGCGCCAACGGCAACGCCTTCGACTTTTGTGCCCGGGAATAGCGAGACTACGACGATCGCTTATACACTCGGCAAGGGCGTTTATAATTTCAAACTTACTGTAAAAAATTCCGGTAACACCTTTTCAACCGTTTTAACCAGCGCTACCTACAAAACAGCTGGAAACTACGCGAATATTTGGGATGGCCAATTTAATGGGGCGCTTGCGCCAGCCGGAACCTATAATTTTATACTTGAAGCTACTGGCGAAAATGCAGTTATGGGCATGGTTAGCGTTGCCGCTTCAAACCCACAAAACTTGCCTGTAATTACCGATCTTGGCCCAAACCCGGCCGCATTTGCATACGCCGGCGGTTCCACTTCCTTCAGATACCAATTGAATCAGGACGCGCGCGTGGATTTGATTGTTTTAAACAGCGCAAACGCCACAATCCGCCGCGCACTTGTTTCAACTTTTGCCAATAATGGCTATGCCAACACAACAAACGTTGTTAACTGGGATGGCCTCGATGAAAACGGATTCTATGTTCTTCCCGGGAATTACACATATGTGATTGAAGCCCGCAATTCCAACGGAACAGCGGCCTCAAAAACCGGCAACATCGTGATTTGTTCAAGTTCCGCTTATTCATGCGGCGATCCCGGAACGGCGCTGGATGTCAGCAATGCTTTCGCCGACCCGGCTTCCTTCAACCCTCTGAACCAAAACACTTTGCTTAAGTTTACTTTAAATCAGGCGGCTCAAATTACAGTCACCGTGACCAGAACCGGTGATAATTCATTTATAAAAACGGTTGCGTCAAATTCATACATGGAAGCGGGAAATCGTTCGGTAAGCTGGGACGGCAGAGATCAATACGGATCCGTTGTCGCTTATGGCAGCTATAACTTCCGAGTTGATGCGGTCAGTTCGCAATATGGAAAGAGCGATTCCATAATCAGCACCGTGACGGTTGCTCCCACTCAAACCGGCTCCCTCGACGTAAGCAATCCTTATGCCGAACCTGCCACTTTCAATCCGGAAAGACAGGGAGTAATGCTTCACTTTTATCTGAATCAAAGCGCCAGAGCAACGATTACAGTTACTCGCGCAAACGACGGCGTTTATGTAAAAACGGTCGCCACCGACCAATATTTTGATTCCGGAGATCGCTCCGCAAGCTGGAGCGGTAATGATCAATATGGAAATGTGGTTTCAAACGGAATTTATAATTTCCGCGTTGACGCAACCAGTTCCCTTTATGGAAGCGATGCGGTAACGGGAAGCGTAACCGCAGATAGAAGCCTGACATCCAGCAGCGTGGATGTTTACAGCGTTTATGCTTATCCGGCGGATTTTGATCCGACTTTAAGAAGCACCTATTTAACCTTCAGTTTGAGCCAAAGCGGATATGTGACAATCGTTGTCACAAATTCCAACGGATACCGCATTAAGTCGCTTACAAGCAACCAATGGTACGGCGCGGGCAGCGCTTTAACGGCTTTGTGGGATGGACGCGATGACAACGGGAATATTGTTCCGGCGGGTACTTACAACTTCCGCGTGGACGTTACAAGCAGCGGTTCGCAATATGGTTCCGACTATGCCACCGGTACAGTGAAGGTCATTGACGAAGAATACGACCCTCTCCCTCCAATCAACAATTGCGGCAACTTCAGCGACATTTCCAAAAATAACTCTCTTTGCCCGGCCATTCAATTCGTTAAATCAAAGGGAATCTTTGCCGGCTATTCCGACGGCACTATCGGCTTGGACAAAGTTATAAAACGAGCTGAATTATTGGCCGTAGTGCAAAAGGCATTCAAATATCCGTTGGATTCCTACGATGCTTACACTGACCGCGGACTTGGCTTTAAGGATTTAACCGACAAAACAAGCGCTTGGTACATGCCATACATAAAAACTTTCAAGCGCCTTGGGCTAATTACGGGCTATCCTGATCGCACAATGCATCCGGAGCGCACAATGAGTACCGCAGAACTTTACCTTGTGTTTCTTAAGGCCGCAAAGGCTTCTCCAAGAGGAATTGCCAACTTCGTTTTGGAAGATAAAGTTCCATATGCACCATTTATTGATACCCCAATGAAGAAAAATTCGTGGTACTTGAAATATGCTTTCTTCGCTCTTTCAAATGGCTTGGTTGTAACGGAAAAGTTCTATCCGGCCCGCGGAATCACAAGAGGACAAGTTATTCAATTGGTCTATGATACCTACAGAAAAGGCTTGATAACTTACTGATAGGCTCATTCATAAATTATAAAACCGCATTCGAAAAAAACTCCCTGCAAGCTAAGCTGGTTGGGAGTTTTTTAAAGTGTTACTATGGACCCATATGAATATTTCAAAAGACAAAATTTTACTATGGGCGACCAGAATCGGACTTGCATTGACGCTCCTTGCGCCGTCAATAAAGCTAAATTCCTTCTTTTTTCCGTACATAATGCCGCGGGCGGTTTATTTTCAGGTCATAGTTGAAATAATTTTCGCGTTGGCGGTGGTTTTGGTATTATTTTACCCAAAATACAGACCTTCATTCTCATCTTTATTTAAAGCGATTTTGATATTTCTGGCGGTCGGCGCACTGACAACTTTGACATCGGAAGATATAAGTAAAAGCTTTATTGGAACGATTGAACGTTCAATGGGTTACTTTCACGTATTACACTACGGAATGCTCTTTTTTGTGTTAACCGTTGCACTGAAAACCGAAAAGGAATGGGACTTATTCATTGGCGCAAACACCGTCGCATGCTTGATTCCGGCATTCATTTATTGGGGCTCAATAATTCTGGCAGGGTTGAATCCCGAGTACGGCCATTTGATTGCGCAAAATTCACATGTAATAACCGGTAATCCGCTCTTCTTGGCTGCATATTTGCTGTTTAACATATTTTTCGCAATTTATTTATTTCAAAAAACCTCAAATCGCTGGTTAAAGGCATTTTTTGTATTTGTCGCAGTCGTAGCGGTGGCGACCATCTTAAACAGCAACGTGCGCGGCGTATTTTTAGGACTTTGCGCCGGTATTTTCATTTTCTTGGCATACAAATCATGGACGCACAAAGAATGGCGTCCTCACTTTATAGGCGTAATACTTATACTCGGTTCCCTATATGCTCTGGTTTTCATAAACAAAAACACGGATTTTTTGCGCTCAAGTTCTATAGTGCAGCGCGTAACAAACTTCTCTTTCCAGGACGAAACCATCAAGGCGCGTTTTGCCATGTGGAAAATGGCAATCGCCGGATTTAAAGAACGGCCGCTGGCCGGATGGGGGAGGGAAAACTACTCAATTGTTTTCAACAAACACTTCGACACTTCTTTTGACGACGCAAAGGTTGGCGAAGGATGGGAAGACCGAACCCACAACTTTATCTTTGACGAACTGATCAACGGCGGACTTTTAGGGTTATTTGCATATCTTGGATTGCTTGGAGTCGCCTTGTGGACCGTCCGCAAGCATCCTTTATTCATCGCAATGCTGGGCGCTTATGCAGTACAAAATTTAACCGGCGTGGACAATTTAAATTCTTATCTGCCGCTATTTATTTTTATCGCTCTTGCCGATGGTTTATTTAATCAGAAAATTCAGCAAGACCATCCTAATAGAATCATAAAACCGGTCTTTCAATACGGGATAGGCATAGCAACGGTCTGCATTATGCTGGCCTCAATGATTGGATTAACCATCCGGCCGGCAAGGGCCAATACAAAAGCAATGGACGGTTATGTAGACTTGATAGAAAACCTTAGGTTTCTGTTTGATCCTGCGAACAAGGGCATTCCTACCCCGACAGTTTATTATGAAAACTTTTTAAACGACTATAAAGCCAGCCGCGCCTTTTCAAAAAACTTCCCCGCCATGAATTTGGAATTAAGCGGCATTCTCGGAAGCAGTATCATTCAACAAGTTGAGCCTATGGCTCAAACCGGAGTATATAACCGATATTTCGATGTGGTTGTTTCGGATTTAAAACAAATTCACGCCAGAAACAAATTTGAACAAAGATGGTCAATAGTATTGGCTCAATTGTTGATGCAGAAAAGCATTGTAAATAAAGATGTTAAATATTTGAATGAGTCTCGTGAGATTGCTTCTGATTTGCTTATTTTAGCTCCAAAAAGAAAGCTATTTAACATAATTGGAACACAGCTTAATAATGTCTTCAAACATTTTGAAGGAACAACCAGCGCTCCTCAAACAACGGGCAAATAAGATTACTTCGATCTTTCGGAATAATCTTTAAGGAATAACGCAGCAGCAGTTGCTACCGGAATGGATAGAACCATTCCCAAAACTCCAAGAAATTCAAATCCGACGAACATGGCAAACATTACGAATATCGGCGATATTCCAACCGCTTTGTTCATCACAAAAGGCACGATTAAATTGTTTTCCATAGTTTGAACGATATACATCAAAATTGTCATCCAAACTATAAGCATGGGGGATTGATTGGCAACGATCGGTAATGCTATTAACCAAGCCAAGAATGGGCCGGCATATGGGATAATTTCCGTTATGCCCGCAACAAGCGCCATTGTGGCTGCATATTCAACTTTCGCAGTAAACAAGCCTATTATAAAAAAACCTATGTACACGCATACGCCGATAACAACGCAAAGAATTATTTGCCCGCGCAGCCAATCTCCCATTTTTTCTTTTATCAAATTGCTCTTGTGGCGAATGTATTCGCTGTGGCGCGAAGAAAAAAGCGAAAGAATAAATTTATCTATGCTGGCCTCGTCCACGGTCATCATGAAAGTCAAAACCAAAACCAAAATCGCGTTAAAGAAACCGTTAAATACAACCAAAAGGGCATTGAATACGTTACCTGCGACGCTGGAAAGCTGTTGCGCCACCTTTAATAAGACATCTTTATAGGTCCCGAATTGCGAAATATCCACATCACCAAGCCAGTTTTTAATATCCGGACGGAAGCGTTCCATAAATTTCGGCAAGATAATGTCACCTTTAACAAAATTGCCAATCCAGTCTTGGATCTTGGAAGCCAACTGAGAAACTTCATTGGCTATCAGCGGAACAAGATTTGAAATCAAAAAGCCCAATACAAACAAAATCACCAGATAAATAATCACCACACCAACGCCTCGCGGTATTTTTCGTCTCTCCAGGGCGTCCACCATAGGATCCAAGGCCGCTGCAAACAGCAAAGAAACAAAAAATATTACCAGTATATCCTTTATTTCATATAAAAACGCCGCAGCCAGCAAAAGAAGCAATGTAATTGCCACAAAACGCGCCATCGTCCTCGAAGAAACCATCATTTCCATTTTTTGTTTTTTTTCGGTTTTTGGGGCAACCGGACTGACTTCCACGGGCACTTCGTTTCTTTTAGCCAAAGAAGCCGCAACCTTCCCCTGAATATGTTTTATTTTTTGATGTGTTTTCTCCAGAAAATGTTTGAAAGTTGGCATAGTACCATCATGATAACAGAATGCGCAGCGTCTTCAAAAGTATTTGCAAATCCAAAAGCAAAGATCGGTGTTTAATATAAAAAAGGTCGTATTGCAGTTTCTCAAGCGCTTCATCCGCTTTTGCGTGCGGCATAAAGAACTGCGCCCAGCCGGTAATGCCGGGCCTCACAAGCAATCTTTCCGTATAAAAAGGCACTTTATTCTTCAAATCTTCCACAATCCAAACCTGTTCGGGACGAGGCCCTACGAAGCTCATCTCTCCTTTTAAAAGGTTCCAAAGCTGAGGGATTTCATCAAGATGGGAAGTTCTTAAAAAACGGCCGATGCGAGTCACGGAATCTTTGCCACCGATGTGCATCGAACGAAATTTATAAATTTTAAAGGGCGAATTAAAACGCCCAACGCGCATTTGTGAATAAAAGAGGGGACGCCCTGAATCCAGCCAAATGGCGGCGGCAACAAAAGGGAAAAGGATTATGCCAACTACACCGAGAACAAGCGCTATAAAGATATCCGCATCCCTCTTAAGCGAATCCACCATTTCCTTGCCCGATTCATTCAGATTTTCCAAAAACCACGCCTTATCGATCGCCGCCAGCGGAATTTTCTGCATTATTTTTTCATAAAAATCCACAAACTCAAAAAACTGCACGCGCAGCTGAATGCATTCAAAAAGGTTTTTTTGAACTTCGTGGGCATTGCGATAATCCATTTCAACGATAATCGCGTCGATTTCCTCGTCTTTAACCAATTTTTGCAGATACTTCGATTGAGCTTCGTCCTTTATGTGCGCCGCACATTCGTAGCCGTGCTGAGGGTGCATTCTCAGTTCATGCAGCAATTCATCAACTTCTTTCCCATCCCCAAGAACGGCTATTTTAAGCGGAGGGAGAGACACAACTCTGTTAAAAATGATTCTCCAACCAAGCGTCAGAGTCAATGTTATTCCCAAATCAAGAAACAGCACCGTTTTAGGCGTAATTGAGAAATAAGGGATAAAATAGAAGAATAGTACGACAACCGCCGCGTTCGCCCCAAAAACCGTTAAAAACAGAGCGAAAAACGACTTGTCGTTTTTCGCTTTTCTAAGAGCATAAAGCCCACCGACATAAAAACCCAGCAACCAGATTATAAAGATTATTCCGAACGGGTATCTGTGAGCGCCAAGTTGTTCTGCCGGAATCGGAAATCCATACCTTATACCAAGGGCCAACAAAAGTCCGGCCGCAAAAGAAAGAAAGTCTCCAAATACCAGTACAAATTTTCGGAGGCCCGAGATTTTGAGTCTGCTATTCATTTATCAACTTGTTAGTACGGCCTGAACAAGGCTTACAACAATCCATGCGGAAAGTGAGACGATGAGGCCGATCAGCGCGTTTTTTATATATTTCTTCCCGCCTTCCTTGTCTTCCGTCAGCCCTCCGGTCGCGTAGTTATAACCTCCGAGAATGATGAATATAACCGAGATTAAACCGGCAATTCCAAGCAAAAACTTGGTCAAATACATGATAAAAAACGGCATCATATAAAGCCTGATTCTGCCTAGTTTGACGGCGCAACCGAGCGCGTTGCCCAATTCATTATTGCTTTTAATAAATGTATCAAATCCTTCTTCGGTATTGAGAGCCTTATATAACTCTTTCTTTTCTTTATATTTGTCACTGCAATCAAAATCTTTTGCGGGAGACGGCAATATTTGCGCATTTGCAATCTGATATGGTAAACCCATGCCCACCGCGAATACCGCCATAAGGAGGAAATTCACCAAAAACTTCTGTATTTGCTTCATAGCCCGTATTATATAGCTAGTAAAGATTTATGTCATTACCAGTAATCGCCATTGTCGGACGGCCGAATGTCGGCAAATCCACCCTGTTTAACAGGTTAATTGGCAAACGCTACGCCATAACTTCGCCGATTCCGGGCACAACGCGCGACAGAATTTATCACGAAGCTGAGCTTGGCACCTATCGCGTGATTATGGTGGACACGGGCGGTATGGAGTTTGAAAAGAAAAAAGATATAGAAGCCGATGTCCAATTGCAGGCAAAAATCGCGATTGAAGAAGCAAACATTATTTTCTTTGTACTGGACGGCACGGAGCCGCTTACTTCCAACGATTTGGACTGCGCAAGGCATCTGCGAAGATCAAAAAAACCGATTATTTTGATTGCAAATAAAGCTGATAGAAAACGCATCGCGGAGGCTGTTTCGGAACTTTACGAATTAGGCCTTGGCGATCCCGTGCAGATTTCTTCAATTCACAATTTCGGCATTTCCGAACTCGAGGAAGCGCTTGAAAAAGTTTTAAAGAAGATGAAATGGTCCAAAGATAAACCTCACAACAAAAAAGTTATTCATATGGCAATTGTCGGCAAGCCGAATGTGGGTAAGTCTTCTTTGGTAAATGCGCTGCTCAGCAAAAACAGGCTGATTGTTTCGGATAAACCCGGCACGACAATAGACGCAACAGACACTCCTATTAAACGCGACGGAAAGGATTACGTTTTGATAGACACGGCCGGACTCCGCCGACGCGGGAAGGTGAAGGGGCTGGAAAGATTTGGCGTAATGCGCGCGCTGCAGGCCATTTCAAGGTCGGATGTGACGTGTTTGGTATTGGACTGGGGCACCGGAATCGCAAATCAAGACATGCACGTCAGCGAATATGTGCTGGAATCCGGCAAAGGCCTGATAATTCTCGTAAATAAGGCCGATTTAATGACAGATCCGCACGGTGACCAAACCAATTTTTTGGCCCACATGCAGCGCCGAATGCCATACATTCCTTGGGCACCGGTGCTTTTTATTTCCACCATTTCAAAAAAGAACATTTTTAAAATTTTCGAAATGGGCCGCGACATTGCCGAAGAAATGAATAAAAAAATTGAGGATGATTTATTTAATCTTTTCACTAAAACAACGGTGCTGGCCCATCCTCCAATGAGAGGCGGCCACAATATAATTATTTCCAAGGGCCAACAAACGGATGTTTTCCCTCCAACTTTCACATTTTTTGCAAACAAGCCGGATATAATTCACTTTTCATATCGCCGATTCTTGGAAAATGAGATAAGGAGAAAGTTTGGATTTTACGGAACCGCAATAAGAGTTGAATTTAAGCCGGATTGGCACTCTCAACCCGCTTAGCAAAATCCGCACGCGGATCTTGTTCGTGGAATTTAAAAACAGATTTTGTGATAACGACGCCGGACTGGTCTTTCAGCGTTTTTTTGCGCAAATTGTCCTTTTTTACCTGTAAATCATAAAGCCAATTTTCCAAGAAGCGACCGCCGAGCCTCAAAATGCTTTCAAAAATAAATTTAATAGCCGCAAAAACAGGATAAATTCTTATCTTGGAAGTTCGCGGCGCAAGATCTCGTTTAAAATAAAAGAAAGTCCATTTATCGTTTTCCTCAAGCCATTTTAAATAAGTTCTTTTACCAAGCAGTGGAGTCATGGTTCTGGCAAAATATGCCAAATGCGGATCAAAAGGATGCGCCAATTTGCCCAAATCCAAAGCACTTTCACTCACAAAAAAACTCAGGCAAAATCTGCCGGTAATTTTGTCGTGATGCACGCGCTTGCAAAACAGCTGCGTCAGAATTTTCATAAAAAAACGCGCGGTATAAAGGTGTTTATCTTCGGTAATTATAAAAAGGTCTATGTCGCTCTCTGCTTTGCAATTTCCATAAGCCAAACTGTTGCAAACCGCCACCATATTCACAAAAGGGCAAAGAGCGGTAATCCAACTCCAACGTGCGGCTGTTTTCCAAAGTCTGTGAGTATTCTTTTCGCGTTCTTTGCGCAAAGCCACTAACTCCTCACGTCCATCTAAAAAGTAAAAACCGTCTTTATGCCCAATCCCATGCAAATTTTTTACGCACTCCTCAATTGCCTCGCGCGGCGCCGACCAGCCATATAAAAACTCCTCAATTTCCGCCAAAGTAAGCGGAAAATCCAACATATCAAAATAACGAAGCGTGGCCAAAGTTGCCTGATTTAAAGACAAAACCTCCTTCACAGGCTTAGTGTAGTGCATGCAATATTCCTTTACAATGGAATGCAAATATTTGAATTCAGTTCAAGAAACGACGACGAAGGTGTACCTGAAAGGTACATCGAGGAGGAGTGACGCAGAAATGAACCAAATATTTGCATTCCCATACGGGTTGAGTTTGCATGCATCCATCTTCTGTGTTGCTCGTCGCTTGCGTACCTACAGGTACGCAGCACTCCTCGCGCCTTGAATATGTATGCATGCATAAACCAACCATTGCAAAGGAATATTGCATGCACTACACAGGTATGCCTGCTATAGTTGAATTGTGGAATACCCTAAAGCGACACAAAAGAGCAAGCTAGCAGCCAAGGCAAAGTCGTTTCCTCCTTCTCCGGGCATTTATAAGATGAGGGATAAAGAGGGGAATATTATTTATGTTGGCAAGGCAAAGGACCTGAAAAAGCGCATTACAAGCTATTTTAGGAAGGATTATCAGCATTCCACTCGCACGCGAAAACTTTTGGAAAATTGTGTTGATATTGAGTATACGCAGACGGATTCCGAGCTTGAAGCGCTTTTGTTGGAAAATAATTTTATTAAGGAATACCGCCCGCGCTATAACATTTTGATGAAAGATGACAAGAGTTACGCCTATATCAAGATTGATTTAAATGAGGATTTTCCAAGGATCAGGATTGTTCGCGAAAGCGACCGCAAAAAAAGCGAAAAAGATAACAGTAAGGTTGCGCCCTCCGGGCGCAGTAATGCAGTAGGCCGCCCCTGCTCGGGGACGGCATCAGGCCTTGGCCTGACCTCGCCGCGGCTCGGCCTACTGGTTAAGTATTTTGGACCTAAGCTGGCCACTTCCAAGGTATATGAAACTCTGCGGACGCTTAAAAAGCTGTTTCCATTCAGGCATTGCCAATTGGATATAGAGTGGAGGGGAGAGGGGGAAGGGCGAACGGAAGAAATTATTAATAATGCACACCCCGCACCCTCCACCCCCCACCCCAATTCCGTCGAAGTTAAAAATCGAGTAATCGACTACCCATGTTTGGACTATTTCATCAAACGCTGTCCGGGACCATGCATCGGTGCGGTCTCGCCAGTGATGTATAAGAAAGTTGTTCAACAAATTATAGACTTTTTAAATGGCAAGAGCGGTGAACTGGAAAAATCACTGAAGGACGAAATGATGGCTGCAGTATCGCAAAAACTCTTCGAGAAAGCTGCGCGAATAAGGAACAAATTATTTGCCATTCAATCAATTACCGAACACCAAAAAGTGACGGATTTGGAGAGGCAAGATACGGACGTCATTAACTTCGTGGTGGAAATGGGCCGCGTTTATTTTAATGTTTTTATGGTGCGTGAAGGCAAGTTGGTAAATCAGGAAAATTTTGCATTCGACGCCCTGGAGATGCAACATCCGGAGGAGCTGGAATCCGCCGAGATACTGGAATCCTTTTTGATTCAGTATTATGAAAAGGCGGCGGATATCCCGAGCGAGGTTTTTGTGCCGGAGGAATTGGAAAGTGTGGATTCACTTGAAAAATGGCTTACAAGAGAGCGCGGTAAGTCAGTAAAAATCTTAAATCCAAAGAAGGGCGAGAAGAATAAACTGCTCGCGCTGTCGCTCAAGAACGCAGAATCTTTCGCAAAACAATACAGAATAAAGTGGCTGGCGCAGCAAAGAGGTGAAACTGCGCTTGCGGAATTGGCGGAAGTTTTGAATATGAAAGGGAAATCTCTAAAAAGAATTGAGGGTTTTGATATTTCCCACCTTGGCGGCACCGATACAGTTGCCTCTATGGTGGTTTTTGAAAATGGCGTGCCAAAGTTCGAGCATTATCGTTCGTTTAAGATGAGAACTGTGGTGGGAAAACCGGACGATTACGCGAGCATGGAGGAAGTGTTGATGAGGCGTTTTAAATATTTGGTGGGAAAGGCGGAGGATAAAGGACGAACTATAAGAATGCCAATCAAAAAAGATTTTGAGGTCATAAAAAAGACAATTGCAGATGAAAAACTTTATGGCGGATACTTAAATCAAAAAGATTTTTTGGCGATAAAAGAAGGCAAAAATACCATTGGTTTTGGACGGATTTTTGCTTTGGATAACAAGGTTTTTGCGCTTTCCGATTTGTGGGTTTCGCCAAAATCGCGAGGCAACATGCTTGGCCACATGATAATTAAAAAATTGGTTTCAAAATTCAAACTGAAGAGGGTTTACATGGCAACGGAGAAGGAACTGGAAGAATATTATTCGATTTTTGGGTTTACGGTGCTGCACGAACCTCCGGCGGTTTTGGTGGATTGTTTTAAGCAAGGTTGCGAGAAATGCTACAAAAAGAATGTCGTTTTTATGGTTTACGACGCATTAAAGCACAAAACAGACGTTTCTTTCTCCTCAAAACCGGATTTAGTGATGATAGACGGTGGAAAAGGGCAGCTATCGACGGCTTTGATGGTTCTAAAGCGGCTTAAATTAGAAATACCAGTCATTTCGCTGGCAAAAAGATTGGAAGAAATTTATGTCCCGGGCGCAAAGGCGCCAATTCTGCTTGAAGAAGGGGACGAAGCGCTAAAATTGCTGCAGCGAATTCGCGACGAATCGCACCGGTTTGCGATTACCTTTCAGCGGGAGCTGCATAGAAAAGGGTTGATTGGATGAAAATATCAATGAGTAATTTGATTTTATTAACAGGTTCCGGATTTACCATGAATTTCGACGGTTTTTCGAATGATGATATTAAAAAGGTAATAAAAAGTCAGCTTACAGATGAAAAATTAAAAAATAGAATTGATAAAAATCCATATGAACAAATTTATCAAGAGTTGAATTCCACTCCTAGTACCTCATCCTTTAACTTTAATTATGTGATATAGTGGGTGTGATTTTTAAATCTTCCACTATGAAACTTCACATCATATCACTGTCGGAAAAGGAAAAGAACGAACTGAGGGCTTTGCTTGGAAGGGGTTCACACCC
>JACRID010000008.1 GCA_016220145.1 Candidatus Peregrinibacteria bacterium | reverse complement strand
CCCAACATTATCTTCAACGGCGAACCCGGAGCATCGGCCGGATGGATTTCCACCCCCAATGCCTCGGCGATTATTCAATACGAAGATCCGGAACATGGCAATGTGGCCGTGCTTTCCGGGAACGGTTTTGCCAGCGATTACATTCTTTACACTGATAGCCAAAAGTACTGGAACGTCTCGCATCCCTATGTTTCTTGGGAGATGAATTACGCGGAGGATTATTTATTTTTTATCTATGTAAACACTGACAAAGGGGATTATTATCTCGGCTACTCGCCGGTTACCAACCCCGGCAAATTTGAGAATTACGTTTACATTAAACTGGAAGAAAATACCAAAGGCGGCAGCTGGGTTAAGGTAACGAGGGATATTCAGGCAGATCTGAATACCCAGTTTCCGGATGCAAAGATAAACAATATTTACTATGCTATCATTTACGGTTCAGGCAAGGTGGATAATGTGGAGACGAACAAATAGTGTTCTTTACGCCCACTAATGCGACGACCACCAATAACACTAATTAAAGAAACAAGACTTTGGGCGCAAAAAGATGGTAAAATTTGTTTACCATCTTTATTTTATTGGTGTTGATTAGTGGTCGCGAATTAGTGGGCTGGCATTGACATTCGCGCGGTTTTTGTGTATTTTAAATAGAGATAGAGAAAGAAAGAAGAAAATATGTCCATAAGTTACGCCAGCTTACCATTTATAGGGGGCATCGCCACACTGCTTTTCATGTTGTTTGTTTTAGTGTATCGTCCCAAGACAATAGCGAATTTGTTGTTTTTAATGTTTTGTCTGACCACAGTGATTTGGCTTTTCGGCACTTATAAAATGTTCATCGTTAGTACAGACAAAGAGATAGTTTTTTGGGATCATTTTGTTTATATCGGGGTTACTTTGATGTCAGTTTTTCTTTATCATTTTGGTGTAGTGTATTTACGATTATTAAATGGAAGCAGAATTCAGCGCGCGATAGTGATAGTGGGTTATGTTTTAGGTTTATTGTTTTTATTATTGAGTCAATTCAGCACACTGTTTGTCAGTGGTGTATTTCGTTATAGTTGGGGGGCGCACACTATTGCCGGTCCGCTCCATCACGTATTTTTAATATTTTTTCTATTTTATTTCTTTGGTTTTTTAGTACAATTAATCGGGTTTTGTCGGCATTCTCGCGGCGTGGCCAGATCACAGCTATGTTATGTGTTGGTAGGATTTTGTGTTTTTTTGGTACTCGGACCATTTGCTTTTTTACCGGCTTATAAAATACCGGTATTTCCTGTTGTTTTTATTGTGGTGATTCCTT
The DNA here is from genome assembly GCA_016220145.1 of Candidatus Peregrinibacteria bacterium. Taxonomy (GTDB): domain Bacteria; phylum Patescibacteriota; class Gracilibacteria; order UBA1369; family UM-FILTER-53-11; genus JACRID01. The sequence goes on along the minus strand of JACRID010000008.1, from coordinate 2,470 downwards.
TTATCTTATTATTATTTCATGCCATGTTCAAATATGAATTTTTGAGCAACTTTGATGAATTACTGATAATGAGGGCCAAAGATGATGCCAAACCGCAAGGAGATTTTGAAGACTGAAGCGCGGTACAGCACACCATTGTTGACGTTGCCACTGTTCTGATTTTGGATGCAAATTTTGTATCTAAAATGAGGGCAATGGTTGCCCGTAGTTTTACAAAAAAAAGGAGGAACAAATGGTCACTGGAACTGGTACAGTAGTGAAAAGAGGAACCGCTCGGTTGGCGGCTCAACTCGCTGGCAATGGAGACGCAGATGGTGTCGCGGCATTGGCCGAGGCCATCATAACGACACCCGAGGATGATTCTTTGGCCACGGAAAATTCGCTCCTGCTGAACAGCACTACCTTGGGAAACCAGGAGGACTCAAAGTGGTTCTATGTTCTTGCGTGGCCGTTGATGATGCTCTACGCCTGCTGGGCCGCGCTCAAAGTGTGGCCGTACCGCCTTTGGCGATGGGCCATGTGCCGGCCGTCGGACGGGGCCGACGAAGAGGAGTGGAAGGAGTACCAAAAGCGGTGGTGGCTGGGACCACGGAACGCCTTGTGGTTGTTTGACAGCCACTGGCTCGGCGAAATGGTTCGCAATGGTGTCACCACTTCGGAGGCGCTAGACGGAATCAACGCTGTTCCGGTGTTGAGCCGCAAAGGGGAACTTAACACTTGGGGCGGATGGTGGGTTCGTTTCTGGCTTAACCAGCCTGACGGCCAGGCAGTGCGCAACCGATTGCGCATAACTTTCAGGGAGATTCTGAATGAACTCTGCCGGCTCTGGGAGTCGCGTCAGGCGGGACAGAAAATCCACGTTCTTTCTCTGGCTTCTGGTTCGGCTCAAGCAACTATTGAGGCCATGGCGGTCTTTCTGGCCGCTTATTCCGACGCCAGAGGTAATATAGAGTTGCACCTGGTGGACAGAAGCGGGTCCTCTCTGCTTCGCGCCACGCATCTGGCCAAAGTGCGTGGGGTTGACAGCCACGTCTTCATCCACACCCAAGACGTGAAGTCTTTTCTCGCAGCGCAGCCAGATGGTTCTTGGGATATGGTGGAAATGGTCGGCTTCCTGGACTACCGGAAGTGGAAGTCGGCTGTGGAGATCTGTGGCGCAATCCGCCGCGTTCTCAAGGCCGGCGGCATGTTCATTAGCGCGCACATCGGGCCAAGCATCTGGTCGTTCGTGGTGCGCTGGGTCATCAACTGGCCGTTGCTCCTTCGCCGTCCCATCTCGGCATATCGACGTATCCTGCTTTGGGCCGGCTTCGCCGAGTCAGAAGTGAAAATACTGGATGAACCACACAAGATTCATCCCGTGGGTGTTTGTCGGAAACGATAATAGCCCACGTTCACAATTTAGTGCAGACGGTCTATCGCAAGATAGTTCGTCCGCCAACCACAATCGAGCGCCAATCTTTGGGCGCTCTTGTATTTTGTGGTATAATATTGCCATATGAATTCTTCATTGTGGTTTTTTCCTATTTCAGCTTTGATTAACGCTGTTACCAGCACTGTCCTTGGTTTTTATCTGATATGCATTGGATTTAACAGGCGTGTGGCGCGGTACCTCCTCTTTTTTTGCGTATCAGTAGCCGCGTGGAGTTACAGTTATTTTTTTTGGCAAATTTCCGTTGACGCGGAGACAGCGCTGTTTTGGTCGCGCGTTTTAATGTTCGGAGCTATTTTTAGTTCCATTTCTTATCTGCATCTGGTGATCGTTTTTCTTAAATTGGATAATTTAAAATTTTATAAAATCACTTTAATTATTTTTTATATTTTTTCTTTGTTTTGGGTGGCGGCCAATCTGACGCCATATTTTGTCGCCGGAGTGACGCCGCGTTCGTATTTTAAATTCTGGCCATTGCCCGGCCCATTTTACGCGCCATATCTCTTTGCTTTTTTTTCTCATGTTGTTTACGCTTCGGTTTTATTATTTAAAAACTATCGCCAGTCACAGGGTTCACAGAGAATATCTTCATTTTTATTGTTAATAGGCATCGTCATCGCTTTTGTCGGAGGTTCCACCAACTACCCGCTGTGGTATGGCATTAATATCGCTCCGTGGGGCAATGTATTGGTTGGCGGCTACGTGATTTTGACGGTTTACGCGATGTTAAAATATAAACTAATGGATATTAAGGTTGTGTCCGCGGAGTTGTTTACCGGTCTTTTGGCGATTATACTCTTAACGGATTTATTTTCATCAAAAAATTCCACGGAAATTTTTCTTCGCGCGTCGGTAGTTGTTTTTTCCGGTATCTTTGGCGTTATGTTGATTCGTTCTGTCCGTCGCGAAGTATCCCGCCGCGAGGAAGTAACCACCCTGGCGAAATCTTTGGAGCAAGCCAATCTTCGTTTGCAGGAAATAGACCAGCAGAAGACCGAATTTATGTCCATTGCCTCGCATCAGCTCCGCACCCCGCTT
>JACRID010000090.1 GCA_016220145.1 Candidatus Peregrinibacteria bacterium | reverse complement strand
CTCCCGAGGTTGTTTTAAGGATAGCATAAAATGAAGAGGAGAGAGGCGATTATCGAATGCCCAATGAGTGCGTTCCGTGTTGTACCAAATGAGCCATTCCATGAGCTTTTGATTAAAGAGGCGTGGATATTTTAAATAGTATGCGTTGTAGTCAACAAACTCTTCTTGAATGGTGCGATTGAAACGTTCGCAGTGAGCATTCATTTTCGACGTTTTCGGATATGTGTGATAGTGGGTTAAATGCAGGCATTTTAATTTTTTGGAGAAATGTTTTTTAAATTCCGAACCGTTGTCGGTGAGCACAAAAGTGAACGGGATCGGGAAAACTTTTCGGCAATAGCCAAAAAATTCTTCGGCTGCAAGCGAAGCGTGGGACGTTGTAGCCCAAGCAAATGCAAAACGTGTATGAATATCTTCAAACGTAATTATGTACCGGCGGCAGCCGTCAACGAATCGCTCAATCGTGTCCAGCGCCACAACGTGACACGGATATTCGGCAACGAGGTTTTTTGGCTTTCTCAGCACGTTTTCCCTCTTTAATTTTCTCTTGCCCGCACAGCTCGGTTTTTGAGGGTACATACGCAATCCGCCGCAATCTTTGAGGAGCCGGCCAATCGTTGATGACCGCGGAAACGGCAAATGATTTTCATTGCAGAATTTCCTGAGAGGCATATAGATTTTGTCTTTTCCAAGATTCGGATGTTCGTTTCTTAAACGCCGAATTTCTTCCGTTACCGCAAAAGGCCACAGCCGTTTCCGTCGTTTTTTCGGGGCTCTTGAAATATCATTCAGCGCCTCGAAATTTCCGCCGCCTTCTTTCAGTTTTTTCTTCCAAAGAAAAATAGTGCGCCGTTTGATCCCAAACGCTTCCAGCGTTGCGGAAAGTCCGTGTTTTTCCCAAAAAGCCAACACGCGGGCTTTTTTAAGTGCTTTTTCGGTTATCATAGTCCGATATCGTACCGCCAGTCGATACAGCCGCACAAAGCCTTTAACCCCACTATATTTGCTGTGAATCTTTGATGAATATTCCATAGGTTTCATTCCCCTATGGAGTGCAATATGTTTCTGAACTTATGCAGCAAAATGGCGTCTCAACACTTCCATATCTGTTGTCAAGGCTGCCGACCTCTGTTCAATATATTGAACCTGTTGTCCTTGGTCGTCCATTTGGGCTGCATTAGCTTTGGCCAACGCAAGTTGCCCTTGAATGGCAGCAAATTGCGTCTCGAGCCTTTGGCGAGCACCGCGGTCTTCAATCTGTCCCGAAACGCCTATCAAGTTTCTTTCGCCGAGCAATATGCCAAGATTTTCAGCTGTTATTCTGTCGGCGGAATAAACTCCTCCTGTATTTTCTGACACAGGAACGCCTCTGGTGGAATACCATGTATCAACGGAACGCAGAGTGGATTCTAGCGCGTCACGATCCCTTCTTTCCTGGTTGACACGCCTGGCCTCAGCCACACTCCTTCTTCTGCCATCGCGTATAGTGTCAACGTCTCTAAGAACGCCTTCAATGGTGTCAATAATGGTCAAATAACGTGTTTGGTCCTCTCCCGGCAATGTAGCTAAAACTTCGTTCGGAATCACGCGAACCAATTCTTGCCTCCACAAAGTGCATCGATCTGTTATTTCCGACAACTCACCATCGTTCATCGTAGTCAGAACATGGGTGTTACTTGCCAAGTTGTCCACAATTGAAATTAATATTGTTTGCAGACCGGTTTGTGTGGAATTGAAGGAAAAATTTGCGGCGCGGTTACTCTCTTCATTTTCATCGAAAATGCCTGTAATACCACGCAATTCGCGATAGATTCCTCCAAGTTCCCTTTCCATTTTAGTCCAATCTTTCAATAGAATACTTGGGTTAAGACGGCCCGCGAACTCTTCAATTTGTCCCTGCACATGAGCAATTCTTCGGGCTTGTATGTTAACCAAAACCTGGTTCAAAAGTTCGTGCAGAGAAGTCAAATTGCCCTGCGCAGTTTGCATCAATTTCTCGTTTCCGGGATATAAATGGGCAGCTACAGTGCGCAATTTTTGGCCTGAGGCATCGGCCTGCGCAACAAATTCGTTGAGTTCCGACATCGTAATCGTATCAGGATTAACGCCTGCGCGTACGGCTCTAATTTCGGCTTGTATGCCGCGTATTTCTTCGGCCTGCACTTTAGCATTCGCCTCATTGATCTCGGTGACATTTTGGGTTCGGACGTTTTTCAAAGTTGTATGTTGAGCCGGACTGTCTACCAAATTCATGCCCGGCATCAATGAGCGCAAAACGGCACCCATTTCCTCCGGAGATGAGACTATTTGCTGTAGCGCCCCTATGCGGGCATTGTGGTCCAGGGCAACACCGGTTCTGCCTCGTCTTCTTTTGTTGAAGAATTCCATTGGCAAGACCTTGCCAAGCAACCTGAAGATTTTGCCATCTTGAGGTTGGGTTGCCAGTTCATCAACGCGTTGGCGAATGGCGCTTTCCACAACCCTTTGGTCGACGGCGACACCCGGTTTGAAGAATTGAGAATAAGGTCCTCGATTTAAGACTGAAGCAAGCAATGTTACTACCTTATCGAAGGTGTAATCAAAATATTCCGTTTTCTTGTCAGCGGCCTCTTTGCGGTCTTTTGCATAACCTTTTCTTGAAGAAGAAAGAGTGAACAAATCCGCGTAGGAAGACAAAAAGGCAATGATTACCCCAAGTAGTATTAGCCCAAACGACTGCTTCCCATCCAGGTGCTCTTTCATAACTGGCACCAAATCTTCAAAGCCGACGAATTTAAATCTGCCGACTTCGATTTTTGAAGTGTCCACCTTAACCGGAGGAACTTCCCATTTTGCCAGTTGATCAGGTTGCAATCTTGGATATTTACCGCTCCTTTGTGCAATCTGAAGGATTTGTTTTGAAACGGCTTCATATTGAGCCAAATGCGCTTTAAGATCTTTAGGCAAATCAGTATTCAAAATAGCAACCGCTTCGGCAATACTGTCGGTAACTTGGCGCAATTGGTCATTTAAGGTTTCAATTTCGCTTGATGGGCTAAGAGTTGCCGTGAGGGCGTCGACTTTTTCCAAAACTGCCTGCAAATGAGCGAGTTTTTCATTCGCTTTCGCCTCAACTTCTTGTCCCATCGACTGGCTATCTTGGGTGAGTCCGGAATCTTTTATCGCCGTGCTCAAAGCACAGTCCAAATTTGTTGGATCACAGGCGGCATCCAGCTCGCCACATGCATTGCTGTAAACGCATTCCTTTGCTTTATATACAGGGCCTTTACCGGCTTGTGCGGTTTCCGAAGATCCTCCGGCCTCCGCGTCCAATATATCTTTAACTTGTTTATCCACTGCGGCCGGGAATGCTTTTACTACCTCAACCTGAGTACCAATACTTCTTTTTCGTCCGTCAATATTTCTTTTAGCATCGGTAATCTGTTCGGCCACACCCTTTCTTTGTAATACACCGGTGACGAATCCGTTAAAGTTCGTTCCGACGTCGAATACTACAAGAAAGCCACCAATTGCCGCTAACACAGGATGAGATCTTACACTTCGCTTAATCACATCAATGGTAGTTCTTGTGCCTACTTTATTTTCTTCATGTGCAACTTTTTCAATTCGCTGCTTAAATTTCAACACCATTTGAGAAATTGCCACAGATACTAGAATGAGACTCTGCCTCAACGTTATGGCAAGAGCCGGAGGAATCCCAAGTTGAAAAGTTTCAGATACGTAATCTATACCTTTACCAAAATAGTTGGTTAGACCCATCCACGAGGTTATAGCTGAGACTATCCAGATGGCGACAGAGGTTGCTGTCTGCGCCGAAAGTGAAAAATGCTTTGTTCCAATTGTCGGGTCAAAACCGGCCGGCAAATGTTCCGTATCCAGCGCCGGACTATGCACAAGAGCATGTGTATGACGACCCATCAAGATGGCTTGCGATGGTCTTTTTTAATCCATCTATGTCTTTTCGGCTGCCAAGCTCATCTTTAAGGGCTTGAGGTAGCGCATTAATTATGGTGCCAACAGTTGCCTCTGAAGATGCAGTTCTTCCGTTTTCTGCACGCGCCCTTATCGCCAAATCAATGGCACGTAATGACATATTCATTGCCTGGGGTGGAACTTCCAAAGTTGTTCTGATTTCGCCTGGTTGGCTGTATCTTTGTGAACGAAAATTCTACTTTGAAATGCAACTTTCTGTGATAAGAAAGTTGTATGAAAAAATTCAGACATTTAAACCAGAACGACCGTGACAGGATTGAGGCATTGCTTGATGCCGGCCAGCGCCAAGCAATGATTGCCAAAATT
>JACRID010000091.1 GCA_016220145.1 Candidatus Peregrinibacteria bacterium | reverse complement strand
CGAAGGACGGCCTGGATTTTTGAGGGTGGACAGTGTTCACCAAGGTGATCTTGATAAGGAAAAAGGCGTGTACTATATCAACATGGTGGATGAAGTTACGCAGTCGGAATTCGTCTTTTGCGTGCCTCAAATTTGCGAACGTTTTTTGGAAAACGTGCTGGAAGAATTAATAATCATATGTCCATTTAAAATCATCAATTTCCACAGCGATAACGGTTCGGAATATATTAATAAAGTTGTTGCGGATATTTTAGGCAGACTTCATATTAAGCAAACAAAATCACGTCCGAGAAAACATAATGACAACGCTCTCGTTGAAACGAAAAACGGCTCGGTCATCCGCAAAACGTTCGGTTATTTCCACATACCGGCGATTGCAAAAAACGCAATGTTGATAAATCAATTTTGCCAACAGTGGCTGAATCCGTATTTGAATTATCATCGTCCGTGCGGATTCGCCACGACGAAAATCGATAAAAAAGGAAAAGAAAAAAAGATTTATAAACATGATGAATACGCAACGCCGTATGGAAAAATGAATAACCCCGCAGCTTGCTGCGGGGTTATTCATTACAAAGAGGAAATAAAAAAAATATCAAATCAAAAGGCGGCCTGCCCTACTGCGCGCGTTGCCAGACTTCAACGCGTGCAGTCGCCCCCAGCGGCCGCCGAGTTTTCAACAAATTCGATTCGAATTTTCTCCCACGCGGACTGCCAAGTGCAAAATCTGTTTAATATAGAAACGTTATAGAAAATCACCCTATTTCAGGCTTAAATCAAGGTTGTTATGACCATTGATTGATATAGAAATGCTATAGAAAATGATAATAAATGCTTTTACAAGATTTCAGGGAAACTTGTAAAAAATATTTAAAGAGGAAACACCTGTTTTTACACTTTTAAGACCTCGACATATACCGTATGACAACACTTTCTTCGTTCGATAAAGAACTGAACGAAATCATTGTAAAAAGGGGCATTTCGGGAAACTGAAGTATGAATAAAAATGTTATAATCCACACGTGATAACCACCGTCATCGAGTTTCTCGCAAAAATAATAATTCAGGTAATCGACTTTGTCGGCTATGGAGGCGTCGGATTTTTGATGCTGATTGAAAGCTGCGGAATCCCCTTCCCGTCGGAAATAATCATGCCGTTTGCCGGATTTTTGGTGGCGATCGGAAAAATGAATTTTATCGGTGCGGTTTTGGCCGGAACTTTCGGGAATTTGGCGGGCTCGCTTTTAGCTTATTGGATAGGCATTAAGGGCGGCCGCCCATTGATAGAAAAATACGGCAAATATGTACTGATTTCTTTGCATGATTTGGACATCGCGGACAGGTGGTTCGCCAAACGCGGTGAGGCAATCGTATTTTTTGGACGTCTGTTGCCGGTAATTAGGACTTACATTTCTTTTCCGGCCGGCATCGCCAAGATGAATCTTAAAAAATTCTGCATTTATACGTTTTTGGGCGCACTGCCGTGGAGCATCCTTTTCACATGGCTGGGCATAAAAATGCAAAACAACTGGGTATTGATTCACGAAAAACTGGAAAGTTTTAACATGGCCGTTCTGGGCTTGGTAATTGCGTGCGTCGGCCTTTACGTCTGGCGGCATCTGAAAAAACGCCAGCATCATTAGTTACTTTTATTTACGGCTTGCGGAAGCGGTCTTATTTGAACCGACTGTGCGCTCACGCTGCCATCGGGATTTGCGCTGCCCATAACCGAAACCTGCTTTCCAACCATCAGGTCGTTTGCTGATCCTTCCGTTGTTTTTGAAATTTAAGCCGTTGCGGACAAAAACACGATTTTCGACCCGCCGTCCTGCATCTTAACGGTAATGCTTTTATCGTCTTTTGAAATAATCTCGCCGTTAATAAATCCGCCGTTTGCTCGTACTGCGCCTTTCTGGCCGCCTTGACCTCCGAAACCGAACTGCTGTCCTCGCATTTGACTTGCATTTTTTGGATTATTTGCACCGCTGCCTCTTTTTCCGTACTGCATGCCGGCATAAAATGCGCCCACGCATAAAATTACAACTGCAATCACCGCAATGATGTGTCTGTTTTTTGCGTTCATATAAAAAAGTAAAATTAAAAAACTGAACGCCGAGCGAAATACCTGGTCTCAAAGCGCCGATAATGCGAATGATGAAAATAATTTGGGAATGTGGGCGACCGAGCAAATCGGCCGCGTTGAAAGCGCTGTTCCGCAAGCGCCGTCCGCGGCAATCACAAGCTGCACGTCCGTTAATTTGGAGGAAAATTCAAAAATTTATACTTATACGCCAAACAGCGGGAATGGCCCGTGTAACAATTTTGGCAATTCCGTCACTTCGAATCAAGTGACTTTATCCTGTTCAACCGGCAATAGATTCAGAAATCATTGGGTAAAAAAAGTAAGTGTTGCGGGCTTGAATAAGCTGAATGTAAAAGCCAACTTAACAATTGATGATCACGGATTCTTCACCGACTCTCCTTCAGGTGTAGGCGTAAAATACGATGATTATTCCAGCCTGACCGTGCTTTCAAAAGATCCAACGCCGACTTTCGACAGTGAATGCAATGTGATTTGCTCCGATGCCGACTGGCCGAAATGCGGCATAGCGGCTGCCGATTCTTCGATTCTCGGCAAATGCGGTGTTGCAAAATGGACAACCTCAAAAGCGTGTGACTTTGACGTCAACGTTTCCGGTCTTGATTACGTTTACATGGTTTTTCATACCAGCAATCCGTGGCCTGCCCGCATAACGGGAGGTATGTCGCAGATGGAAGTGTATCCGTCAAATTAAAGATGACGACGCCCGATTGCTGCGCTATATTGAACTTATGATGAATTACTCACCCGTCGATTTCTCCCCGCTGCTGGGTCTTTCGGGCTTCAGCGACAATCTGTTGAATAATCATTTCGCGCTTTACCAGGGGTACGTGAAAAATGTGAATAAAATGGCTGAACTGTCGGAAAAAGCGGAATCCGGATCGCCGGAATACGCCGAACTTAAACGGCGTTTTGGCTGGGAATACAATGGAATGGTTTTGCACGAGCTGTATTTTGGCAATTTAACGAAAAATGCGTCGCCGCTATCCGGTGATGGTGATTTAAAAAAGAAAATTATCGAGCGCTTCGGCTCTTTTGAGGCCTTCGAAAAGGATTTTCGCGCTACCGGCGCCATGCGCGGCATTGGCTGGGTGATTTTGTATTATTACAAGGAGGACGGGCGGCTTTTCAATGTATGGATCAACGAACACGACGTCGGCCATCTTGCCGGCGCAAAACCGCTGCTCGTTATGGATGTTTTTGAACACTCTTTTATGCTTGATTACGGACTTAATCGCGCTGGCTACATTGACGCGTTCATGAAGGCCATTAACTGGGCGGAAGTGAACCGCCGAATGACCTAATGATAGAATTGCAATTAAAACTTTTGGGAAACGACGCGCGCAACAAGGCGTTTTTTGAGGCGCTGAAAAAAACGGTTCAAAAGGGAAAAAGCGTTGTCGCGGATATCGGGTCCGGAACCGGTTTTTTGAGTTTTTTGGCTTCCAAATTGGGCGCTAAGGAATGCCATTTGTATGAATATTCCGATCTTTTGGAGATGAGTCGCGACTTGGCTGAACTTAACGGGATTAAAAATTGCCGTTTTATTAAGAAGCATTCCGCGAAGGTGAAGAATCCGCCGAAGGCGGATATCGTGATTTCCGAAACGCTCGGAAATTACGCTTTGGAAGAAAATATTATTGAAAATTTGGAGGACGCAAAGCGTTTTTTGGCGCCTGCAGGAGTAATTATTCCGGGCAAGATTGCGCAGTTTGTCGCGCCGGTGGTTTCGCCGCGAATAATCAATGAGATAAATCCGCTAAATCGCGTTGGTTTTGATTTGGATTTTTCGCCGGTCCAAGAGGTTGCGCTGAACAATATGTTTGTTTTCAAGATCGGCAAAAACGACCTACTGCAGGGAGCAAACTCGATCCAAAAATACGATGATATTAATTTCGACAAGAAAAATTCAAGTACAAGATCGGGCACCGTCAGTTGGAAACTCGAAAAAGACACTGAGATTTTCGGCTTCGGCATCTGGTGGAATTGCATTTTGGTGCCGAGCGTGACGCTTTCAACAAGTCCATTTGAGCCATCAACTCACTGGGATCAGATATTTTTGCCTTTAAGCAGGTCAATCAAGGCTAAAAAAAGCCAGAAACTCGAAGTCACAATAATATCCAACACGCATTATGAAGTCGGGATTCGGCTGGAGTGGAACGCATTGTTATCGGACGAAAAAGGCCGAGTTTTAGAAGAAATTGTAATGGATACCTGGCGAGGAGCGTGACGGGGTGGAGGCGGAGGGGCTCCGTTGTGAGGGATTTTTGCGATAGCGCACTTATCCCGACTTCATACAGGCAAGTCGAGAAAATGGCTTATGAATGGGATTTGTCAAAAAAACTAGGCACTACAGGTTTTTAAGGATTTGTGGCTTCATTAAGGCCTTAACGCCCATTATTTGATATATTTTCTGTGCGTTGGG
>JACRID010000089.1 GCA_016220145.1 Candidatus Peregrinibacteria bacterium | reverse complement strand
CCCAACGCACAGAAAATATATCAAATAATGGGCGTTAAGGCCTTAATGAAGCCACAAATCCTTAAAAACCTGTAGTGCCTAGTTTTTTTGACAAATCCCATTCATAAGCCATTTTCTCGACTTGCCTGTATGAAGTCGGGGGCTTAGTATAGGCATTTTATGATTGTCGCCGCAAGTGTTTTAACACAAAAAACCGTCGACAATCGCGACGGTTTTTAAAATATCTTTGTTATTACGCCATCACAAACTTCACCACTTCCTCGAATACCTTAGGTTCCGTGATTGCCAACTCGCTCAGCACCTTGCGGTTTAAAGTAACCTGTTTGCGAGTAGCCTTATGGATAAACTTACTGTAAGAGCTGCCGTGCGGTTTTAATGCGGCACTCAATCTGCCGATCCACATCGAGCGGAAATCACGCTTTTTCAAAATGCGGCCGATGTAAGCATTTTTGCCGGCGATCATTACTGCGCGCTTGGCAAAACTGTAAACGTTGTGGCGCTTGTCGCTGTAACCTTTAGCCTGTTTAAGAATTTTTTTGTGACGCTTTTTCGTCATTACGCCGCCTTTTACTCTCATAAAATTGGGGATTAGATAATTATGTCATTCCCGCGAAAGCGGGAATCTTTATAAGTGATTAGAAGGATTGAGGAAGAAGTCTCTTGATTTTGCTCACATCAGAACCGTGGCTTGGCATTCCCATGTTATGAGTGGCCTTCTGGCGTTTGCTCTTGTTGATCAAAAGGTGTCTCTTGCCTGGCTTTTGGAACATAATTTTGCCTCTGCCGGAAATCTTTACTCTCTTTTTTAGTCCGCTGTGTGATTTGAGCTTCATATTATTTTGGGGTGATTATCATGATTAAGTTATTTCCCTGTTTCTTGGTAGGTTCATCCGTTCTCCCTGCGTCCGCAAGCATTGTCATGAATGACTTCATCTTGTCGTAAGCAAGGTTCATATGTGTGAATTCCCTGCCTCGCAAGATCAACGCCACCTTCACAACGTTTCTGTCTTTCAAAAACTCTTTTGCTTTGGCAGCCTTGACCTCCAGATCATGTATGCCGGTTCTCATACTCAGACGAATGCCTTTCACCTCACCCTGCTTCTGAGATTTCTTCTGCTTGTGTTCCTGTTTATTCTGGCGATACAGATGCTTCCCGAAGTCCATTATCTTACACACAGGTGGATTTACATTTGGCGCAACTTCCACCAGATCCAGCTCACGCTCCCGCGCCATTTCGCGTGCGCGTTCTATCGCGACCACTCCTATTTGCTGCTCGTTTTCGTCTATCAGACGAACCGTCGCGGAGCGTATTCTGTCGTTTGTACGAAAGAATTTTGGGATACTTTTTTAGGTTAGGAATTACCCGTAAGCCTAGAAAGTCTAGGTAAAAGCCTTGTTTAAGTCAAGTAAAGCTCATTATAATGGCTTTGTTATGATCAAAAGGAGAGATTCCTTGAAGGTTTTTATTGGGAAATTGGCTATTGGAGGCGGGCTTCCTGTGGCAATCCAGTCGATGACCAATACGGATACGGCGGATGTTTCGGCGACGGTTTTACAGGTTAAACAGCTGGCTGATGCCGGTGCTGAGTTGGTTAGGATTACGGTGAATAATGAAGCGGCGGCGGATGCGGTGGCCCAAATTAAGGCCAAATTGGTTGAGGCAGGTTATGATGTGCCTTTGATAGGCGATTTTCACTACAATGGACATTTATTGCTCACTAAATTTCCAAAATGTGCGCAGGCGCTTGATAAATACAGAATTAATCCGGGGAATATTGGAAGTGGCGCTTTGCGGGAAGAAAATTTTAAAAAGATAATTGAATGCGCTTTGAAATACGACAAGCCGATTAGGATTGGAGTTAATTGGGGGTCGCTTGGTGAAATTGGCGACAGTAGTGTAAAAAGTTTGGTAAAAGTTGCGCTGGAATCCGCAAAAATGGCGGAAAAATTTGGAATGGCGTCGAACAAAATTGTTTTGAGTGTGAAAACTTCGGACGTGCAGGAGACGATTTCGGCATACAGATTGCTGGCGAAGTCATGCAAGTATGCGCTACATTTGGGGTTTACCGAAGCGGGTTCCGGCATGAAGGGAATTATTGGAAGTACGGCCGCTTTGGCGATTTTGCTTCAAGAAGGAATTGGAGATACGATTCGAGTTTCGCTGACGCCGAGCGATAAAAATGGGCGGACCGAGGAGGTGAAAGTTGCGCAAACTTTGCTGCAAGTTATGGGGTTGCGCAGCTTCAGACCGATGGTGACGAGTTGTCCGGGTTGCGGGCGAACTTCGAATGATAGGTTTCAAAAATTGGCGCAAGAATTGGATAAATATGTGGATAAAATGTTGCTGGTTTGGCGCAAAAAATATGCCGAAATTGAAAATTTAAAATTGGCCGTGATGGGATGCGCCGTGAATGGGCCCGGCGAAGCAAAGCACGCGAATATTGCACTTTGTTTTCCGGGGAAAAGCGAGGAGTCGGTAGCTGCCGTTTTTGTTGACGGTAAGCCGCTAAAGACACTTCGAGGAGGGTCTGTAAAGAAGGATTTTTTTGAAATTATCGAGAGATATTTAGCGAAGAAATTATGAAGAAAATTGTAGTTTTGGGATCAACAGGATCGATTGGCACGCAGACTTTGGATGTTGTTCGTTCGCATCCGGGCGAGTTTAAAGTTATTGGAATTTCGGCGCATTCAAATGGGGACCTTTTTGAAAAACAGAGGCGCGAATTTGCGCCTAAAAAAGCTGTAATTAAAGAAGTCGGCGAAAATAAAGAGGATTTTAATGAGAGAGTTTGCGAACTGGCGGTTTTGGAAGAGGCCGACATTATTGTGAATGCGATTGCTGGGCGGGCTGGACTTCAACCAACGTTGGCCGTTTGCAGGGCAGGCAAGATTTTGGCTTTGGCAAACAAGGAATCGCTTGTGATGGCCGGAGAATCGGTAATGAATTCGGCGCGAAAAAACGGCGCGAAAATTTTACCGATTGATTCGGAACCGTCGGCAATTTGGCAGATGCTGGAGGGCGAAAGGCCGGAATCAATAGAGAAAATTATTTTGACAGCGTCCGGTGGGCCTTTTTGGAGCCGGTCGCGAGAGCAATTGGAAAAAGTAACCAAAGAACAGGCGCTCAATCATCCAACGTGGAAAATGGGGCCGAAAGTCACCGTCGACAGTGCGACTTTAATGAATAAAGCATTTGAAATCATTGAAACTCGCTGGTTGTTTGATGTGCCGCCGGAAAAAATCGACGTCGTTATCCATCGTCAAAGCGCGGTCCACTCTTTTGTGCAATTTACGGATGGGAATTTGAAGGCGGTTTGTGCTGCGCCGGACATGCGAGTGCCGATTTCGTACGCGCTTTTTTATGATGAAAAGAAGAAAACGCGCGTTTTAAATAAACTTCCACGACTCGATTTATCAAAGATGAATATGACCTTTGAAAAGCCGGAACATTCTGTTTTGGAAGGACCGAAATTGGCCTACGAAGCGCTTAAAAGAGGCGGCGATGCTGAGGGAAAACTTTGTATTGCCGATGAAATTGCTGTCGAAAAATTTCTAAAAGGAGAGATCTTATTCTTGGGAATTTATGATTTTATTAAGGAATATATAAAATGAATGTCGGGCTGATTTTGGCTGCGGGCAAAGGCAAAAGGGCTGGTCTTGATAAGTTATTCTGCGTAATCAAGGGTCGGCCAGTAATTTGTTATTCTCTAGATCTTTTTGAGCGGTCGCCTTTAGTTGACGCCGTAATCGTGGTTTCCAGTAAGTCGAACAAGAGGAAAATTGAACAGTTAATTCAAGATGGAAGATTTAAAAAAATTAAAACTGTTTGTATAGGCGGAGATACACGTTTAAAATCGGTGATTTGTGGGTTTTCTGCTGCAGAGAAGGCAAAACTCAATGCTGACTACCTTATTATTCACAATGCGGCAAATCCGCTGGCATCTCATGAAGAACTGAAAAAATGTATAAATGCATGCACTGGAGATTTAAGCGGCGTTGCCGTTGGAAGGCCAGTGGCTTCTACGGTTAAGATAACCAATGATCGCGGCATCGTGCAGACAAATGTGTCTCGCGAAAATCTTTGGGAAATGGAGACGCCGCAGATTGTCAGATTTTCGGCCTTTAAGAAAGCTCTTGAGCAAGCCAAAACTGTCGACGTTGATTACACGGACGATTTGTCGGTTTTGGAGGCCGCTGGAATGAAAACGGCAGTCGTTTTGGCGTCGGCGCAAAATAGAAAAATAACCACGCGTGAAGATTTTGCATTTTTAAAGTCATGGGCCGGTGATTTGCCTAATGATTTTTGTGTTGGTATTGGTGAAGACAGCCACCAATTTGGGGAGGAGGGTGGGTGGCGGAGGGCGAAAAAGTGCCTAGTTCTTGGTGGTGTTAAAATTGAAGATTTACCGGCACTTGATGCGGATTCTGATGGGGACGTCGTGATCCATGCTCTTTGTAATGCGATTTCTTCGGCGATTGGCGGTGGGTCGCTTGGTACGTATGCGACAAAAATGTGCAAAAGTGGCATAAAAGATAGTAAGTTATATTTGAAGAAAGTTTTGGTCCAGATGGTGAAGCGTAAGATGGCAATTCGGCAGTGTTCAGTATCGATAGAGGCGGCGCGCCCAAAAATAGATCCGCTGGTGCCGAAAATTAAAAAGAGCCTTGGCAAGTTGTTGAATTCGCCCGAAATTAAGATTGGAATTACGGCCACATCCGGCGAAAAGTTAACGCCTTTCGGGAAAGGCGAGGCAATAAAATGCACGGCTGCGGTGATTTTGCATCAACATTCAAATATTTAAGTACGGCGGTCAGGTGGCGCACTTTTGTCTTGCGCCACCGCACCCCTCCGCTCGCATGCGCGCCACGCGCTCGCTCGGGGGCTCGGCGCAATCCAAATAGTGCTAGCCACCAGACGCGCCGGCGGTAAATATATCTTTATGAGAAAAAGTATTTCCATCATTTCCATCCCCTCTTATCCAAAAATCAACCTGGCTTTGGATGTTCTACGAAAGACGAAATTCGGCTATCACGAAATTCAAACCGTTTTTCATCAACTCAAAGAGCCGGCCGATGAAATTATTTTAGAAAACCGTGCTGACGGTTTAATCGAGGTGGATTCCGATTGCAAAGCATTGCCTAAAGACGGAACGAATACGGTTTTGAAGGCGGCACTATTACTTAAGAAAGCTGTTGGTATTTCCAAAGGTGCGCAAATCTTTATCAAAAAGCGCATTCCGTTAATGAGTGGGCTTGGCGGAGGAAGTAGTAATGCGGTTGCGACACTAAAAGGCTTGGCTCAATTGTGGCATCTTAATGCAGATGTTTTACCCGGGATTGCGAACCGGATTGGTATGGATTGCGCATTCTTTTTTGATGGCGGAACCGCACTTGGTACTCATTTCGGTGAAAAAATTATTGCTCTTCCACCTACGCCACTCATCCTAAAATTTACAATCATTCCAACGGGCGTTGAGGTCTCCTCTAGCATGGCCTATGAGTCGCTAAATTTGGTGAATTGCGGCGCCCATTGTGACAAAACAAAACATCTTATTGCGGCACTCAGGCGCGGCGATGCAGATGCAATTATAGAAAATATGCATAACGATTTTGAAGAAACGATTTTTGCAAAATTCCCTAAAATACTAGCGAAAAGGCGAGAGATAGAATCGTCGCAACTTGGGAAAGTCATGCTTTGCGGTTCCGGCGGAGCGCTCGTCAGAATTTATCAATAGACTCGCTGCGCAATAATTTTTCTACTGTGGTCGTAGACAGAGCACCACGGGTTTACCCGTGGGTGAATGAACCCGACGACGGTATGATGGGTATATGGAAACGATACTTTCAGGGCATGGGGCTTATCGGTTGCAGTATCACGTTGTATGGGTATGCAAATACCGTCGTCGGATCCTGAATCCTGGGGTCCGTGGGTTTGGACGAAAAAACGATT
>JACRID010000001.1 GCA_016220145.1 Candidatus Peregrinibacteria bacterium | reverse complement strand
GGTCGACGGTGAACGAAAAACAGTTGCAGCATGCACTATCAACACTCAACAACAAATACCGAAAATCCCTAAACTACGCCAGTGCTTTGGAGGTCGCCATGGCTCATGGTATTATTACTTCCGACCCTAACATCAAAAGTTACATTTGAGGTCAGAATTCACCTTGACATATGGAGAACATTCTACCATGTATGGTAAATTTTACAAGGTCCCCACAGATCGGGCTATATGGCATTTACCGTTGCCTCCGCGATTTTTTTCTCCTCGTTGGTTTTTATGACCAAAACCTCTTTGTCGCCCAAAAAATCAAGGTGTTCAAGGACCCATTTTCTTATATATTCCGCGTTTTCGCCGATTCCGCCGGTGAAAACCAAACAGTCCAGTCCGCCAAGTGCGGCTGCGTAGGAGCCGACGTATTTTGCGATTCGGTATGCAAACCATTTTAGGGTGCGGATGGCTCTCTTGTCACCTTTTTTATATGTCGCCCAAAGGTCGCGCACGTCGGATGACATTTCGGAAATTCCCAAAAGTCCGGATTTTTTATTTACGGTGGACTGGATTTCTTTCAGGCTCATGCCGTTTTCGAGCAGGTAAAAAATAATTGCCGGGTCGAAATCGCCGGTGCGAGTGCCCATCGGAAGCCCTTCCAGCGGCGTAAAACCCATGCTTGTGTCCACGACTTTTCCGTCCAAAATCGCCGCCATGCTGCAGCCGTTGCCGAGGTGGCAGGTGATAGTTTTTTGCGTTTTGGCTATGCCGAGTTTTTTGCGCGCTTCTTCAAAAACATATTGGTGGCTGGTGCCGTGAAAACCGTAGCGTCTAATCCCGAGTTTCTTGTAAAAAGAGTAGGGGAGGCCGTAAAGGAAAGCTTCTTCGGGCATCGTTTGATGAAAGGCGGTGTCGAAAACCGCGACCTGCGGGATTTTTGGAAAAAGTTTTTTGCAGGCGAGAATTCCAGCCAAGTTTGGCGGGTTGTGAAGGGGCGCCAGTTTTGAAAGTTTTTTTATTGCACTTATGACGGCCGGAGTGACCTTTGTTGGCTTTGTATAGAGCTCGCCGCCATGCACTACACGGTGGCCGATTGCTTTAATTTCCGCCAGATTTTTGATGATTTTTTCGTCTAAAAGTGACTGGACGGCGTCTTTTACCGCGCGATCAAAATCTTTTATAGGCTCGCCGTGGTTGTCGAAATGGCCTTGAAAAAGTGAATGCAAATTTTTGCCGACGCTTTCAAAAAGCTCAAAACGGAGGGAGGAAGAACCGGCGTTTAATACAATAATTTTCATAAGAAGTATTTTGTCATTGCGGATTTGTGTCTTTGCGAGCCCCGCTTGGCGGGGCGAAGCAATCTAGATCGCCACGTCGGCCAGAGCCTGCAGCGAGCGAAGCGCGGCTAGCCTCCTCGCGATGACACCTTGGCGTCCTTTACCTAAGTGCGGTAATCCCGCACGTTTCAATTGTAGCATCTTGGGCTTCAACCGACGTGATCGCCGCAAGATAGACGATATCTTCCACGCTGCACCCGCGCGAAAGGTCATTTATCGGCTTTTGCAAGCCCTGAAGGATTGGGCCGATAGCGTGCGCGTGCCCGAGCCGTTCCGCGAGCTTGTATGAAATATTTGCCGCGTCGAGGTTAGGAAAAATCAGAATGTTCGCATTACCGGGCACGCGCGACTTTGGCATTTTTCTCGCGCAAACTTCCGGCGAAAGCGCCGCATCAACCTGCATTTCGCCCTCACAGATCAGATCCGGACGCCACGTTCGCACCATTTGCGTCGCCTCGCGCACGCGTTCAACATTCGGGTGCTTGCCGGAACCGTTAGTTGAAAACGAAAGCATTGCAATACGCGGCTCCAAACCAAAACGTTTTGCCGTTTCCGCCGTATCAATCGCGATTTCGGCCAGTTCATGCGAATTCGGCTCTATATTCACCGCGCAATCCGCAAAAAGCATCAGGCGATTCTCAAGAACCATAAAGAAAAATCCCGAAACTTTGTGAAAGCGTTCTTTTGTGCGAATGATTTGCAGCGCCGGATGCAAAAGCGCGGCCGTCGGCGAATTTGCACCGGAAATCAACCCATCCGCTTCTCCCATTTTCACCATCATAATTCCAAAATAATCGCCGTTTTTCATAAATTCACGCGCAACCGGCAATGTCATGCCTTTTTCTTTTCGCATTTCAAAGAAATCCTTTGCAAAAACCTCGCGATGCTTCGTGGCCCTCTTAAAATCAATAGCATTTTCATATACGTCAAGATTCTGCGAAAGCCCAATCTTCTGAAAATTCTTTTTTAATTCCGCCGGCTTGCCAAGCAAAATAGGCTTTGCCAGGCCTTCTTTGGCCATTCTAACGACCG
The DNA here is from genome assembly GCA_016220145.1 of Candidatus Peregrinibacteria bacterium. Lineage (GTDB taxonomy): Bacteria > Patescibacteriota > Gracilibacteria > UBA1369 > UM-FILTER-53-11 > JACRID01. The sequence continues at coordinate 19,668 of JACRID010000001.1, read as the reverse complement.
CATGCAGCGTGCGTTCATCTTCGGTTTCCGGAAAAACAATGCGCGCGGGTCCGCACTTGGCCTGTTTTTTCACCAGTTCCAAAAACTTTTGCGCCACGCTTAATTTATACAGCAAATCATCGAGGTCTGTCATCTCCCAGATCGCCGATTACTTTCACTTGGTGCTTGTTCCGGTCGTCGTGCCTGATTCAAATCCGCCGGTCACTTTTTGAAGTGCGTCTATCGCTTCTTGAACTTTTTTTGCGGCGTCCTGCACCTCCGTAACTTTTTTATCCACAGCATCTTTTGTCTTTTTGACTTGCGCCGTCACATCCTCAACTTTTTTTGTAACCTGAGTTGCAACATCGTCCGCTTTGCCCCATATCTTCTCTCTCAAATTCGATAAAAATTCGCATCCCGACAACGCAACAATCAGCAAAATCACCGATGTAATCAGCAAAATTCTGTGCAAAGCATTTCTCATATTTAAATTTCTTTAAAAAGTTCCCGCACATCGCCGTTCCAGCTTTTTAGAAAATTGTGCATATCCAGAACGTCGTTTGCCGTTATTGATTGCTGCATGGATTTTTGCTGCAGTTTCCCGAGCACACTGGCCGTTTCAACCATCATGGAAGCCTGCGCGAAACAATTCGGGCAGATTACAAGAAAAAGTCCCGCGCCATCCGCGTCGGGAGTTATGACTGTCGAAGCCACAAGCAAAAACGAATTTTCGGTAAAGCGGCTCCCGCAAAATTGGCATTTGGATTTCTTCCTAAGGTAATCGATTGCCTGTTTGATAAGTTTAAGCGGCATAAAGCCAATCCATTATAACAACATTTTACATTTTGCTATAACCGCTTTCAACCTCCTCATCGATTCCTCCTTGCCAAGCGCCCACAAAACTTCGAACACACCCGGAGAAAACGCCTCGCCGGTCAACGCCACTCTGGTCGGCCACAAAACTTGCCCGTTTTTGAGCTGTAATTTTTGGATTACTTCCATTGTGCGGATCTTCAGCGCTTCCTGATCGGTAAAATTGTCGAAACTCTCAAGCGATTCCGCCACCGCCGCCACCGCCTTTTTTGCGATTTCCATATCCACCTTCATCTTTGGATTTGCGATAAGTTCCGGCGCAATTTCAAAAGACTTTTTGAAATAAAAGCCAAGATGCTCAGGCGCTTCCTGCGGATTTTTAATCGCTTTTTCTCCAATTGTAATAAGGCAGCGCTTCAAAAATTCCTTGTCTGCAAGCCATTCTTGCGGCAAAAACTCGCTGCAAAGCCCCAACAATTTTTCGGATTTTTCGCCAGGTTGTTCTTCAAACTTCTTGCGTCGCCATTGCCAGTTTACCCAGTCCAGTTTTTCAATATCAAAAACCGCACCGGCCTTGTGAACCTTATCCAGCGAAAATTTCTGAATCAACTCCTCAAGCGTGAAAATTTCCTGCGTGGCCATTCCCTTGGCCACGCCATCACCTCCGGGATGCCATCCAAGCAGCGCAATAAAATTTATAACCGCCTCCGGCAAATATCCTTTTCTCCTGTAATCCTCAACCGCAACGTCGCCCTGGCGCTTCGAAAGTTTGCTCCTGTCCTTATTAAGCAAAAGCGGAAGATGCCCGAATTCCGGAATTTTCCAACCAAACACTTTATATAAAAGAATGTGTTTTGGCGTTGAAGAAAGCCATTCCTCGCCGCGAACAACGTGCGTAATTTCCATCAAATGGTCATCCACCACGTTCGCCAAATGATAAGTTGGGAAGCCGTCCGACTTCAAAAGCACCTGATCGTCGATGGTTTCATATTTAAAAGTGACTGCGCTGCGAATCAAATCTTTCCACATGACGCTGCCGCCGTGCGCTCCGCCCGAGTCCGGAATCCTTTGTCTAAGCACAAACGGCGTCTTCGCCGTCATCAATTTTTCAATTTCATCTTTGCTCAAATGCAGGCAATGCCTGTCGTATTTCGGAGCCATTTTGTGCTGCTCCTGCTCTTTGCGCATTTGATCCAAGCGCTCCGCAGTGCAAAAACAAGGATACGCAGCGCCCATTTCAACCAATTTTTCGGCGTATTTTTTATATAAATTCGTGCGCTCGGATTGGATGTATGGCCCATACTGCCCGCCGACATCCGGTCCTTCGTCATAGCTCAATCCCGCCCATTTTAAGGTCTCAATTAAATTCTCGACCGCGCCCGCAACCGCGCGTTTTTGGTCGGTATCCTCAATCCTAAATATGAATTTGCCGCCGTTTTTGCGCGCCAACAAGAAGTTATAAAGCGCTGTGCGAAGCCCTCCAACGTGCAAAAATCCGGTCGGTGACGGTGGAAATCGTGTACGCATAGGGAGGAGAGGGTGGGGTGAGGGGTGGAGGGACGGGGGATTTTTTTGATACCCCGTTGCAGATAGGGTAGCAAAAATTCATATTTTTTTCATTTTTATTTCATCTTCATGTGGTAGTGTGGGTTTTATGTTGCATGGCTGCGAAAATCTTCAGGTTAGTATCAATCTCCAAAATTTTATACGTTATACAACGAAAATTGCGTTAATATTGCCCACCCTTCCCCCTCCACCCTCCACCCTGCTATAATTCATCACAGATATGAGGAGACATCGTTCGGCCAAAAGCGGCATAATCAATCTTATAACGGGGGAAACGCAACGCGGTTATCGTCGCGTTGCGAGCCGCGCAACGACTCGTCGTCGCAGATCTTCCAATTTGCATTTTGAAGTTGAATCGCACGTTGCAAAAGAAATTTTCGCGATAATTTATTTGGCGCTTTCGTTTTTGATTTTGCTTTCGATTTACGGCCAGCTTGGAATGGTTGGAGAAGTTTTTCACGGCATCTTAAAACCGGTTTTTGGATTTGGGATTCACTTGATTCCTATAATGTTTTTTGGGGTTTCTCTGTCGCTCTTCTTCGCGAAAAAGTCCCCGTTTAATTTGGCCAAAATCACCGGAATCATTTTGATTTTCACGTCGCTGCTTTCCATTTTTCACCTTTCGGTGCCGCAAGATGAAATTTTAACCGCCGCGCAAAACGGCCAATTCGGCGGATACATCGGTTTCGTCGGCAATTTTTTCTTCAGGTCTCTTTTGCAAATTGGTAATTTGGGCTCAACAATCATCTTTATTGCCTCTTTTATAGTCGGCATTTTGCTAACCTTTGAATTCTCCATTGTTAATTTTTTGCGTGACGCCAAGCCGGAAATACGCATAGAAAAGAGAAAACGATTTGCCGTTACGGATGAGGGCGTGATCGAAGTCTCCGATGAGGAAGCCGCGGAAGAAGCGGAAAGGGAAATAAATATAATCAAACCTCAGGCGGCGCTGGAAAGGGGCCAATCCGAAGAAGAAGAAGAACCGGCGACGACCAATGATGTTACGGAAGAAAAAGACAAGCCGGTGAATTTGGCGGACCGGCCTGTGAAAGCCAAAAAACCTGTTATTGAATGGGAATTTCCACCATTGGATTTGTTGGACAATCCGCTCGCGGCGGATGCGGTCGACGATGAATTCTTGAAAGAAAAAGCCGAAATGATCCGCACAAAACTTGAGCAGTTTGGCATAGATGTGACGATGTCCGATGTGCACGTCGGTCCGACTGTCATTCAATACACATTAAAGCCGCAGGAAGGCGTTAAGCTTTCAAAAATCACTGCGTTAAAAAACGACTTGGCTCTTGCGCTTGCGGCCAGGGCGATACGTATAGAAGCTCCGATTCCGGGCAAGCCGTTGGTTGGTATTGAAATTCCAAACGAGCAAAGAACGGTGGTTCGTTTGCGTGAAATTTTGGAAAGCGACGAGTGGCAGGAAGGGGATTCGAAGCTTCTTCTTCCGCTTGGAAGAGCCGTTAACGGCAAGCCGATGACGGTTGATCTTGCAGCCATGCCCCACATGCTGGTTGCCGGAGCCACGGGTTCGGGCAAATCCGTCGGTATGAACAGCTTTTTGCTGGCACTGCTTTATCAAAATTCCCCGCAGGATTTGAAGCTTATAATGATCGACCCGAAGCGCGTCGAATTAAATACATACAACAATATTCCGCACTTGCTGGCGCCCGTGATCACCGATCTGGAAAAGGCCGCGATTGCGCTTAAATGGGCCGTTGCGGAAATGAATCGCCGCTACATTGTTCTTGCCGACACCAGTCACAGAAATATTACGGATTTCAACAGCGATCCTAAAATGGAAGAAAAAATGCCGAAAATCGTGATCGTGGTGGATGAGTTGGCCGATTTGATGATGGCTGCCGGCAAAGAGGTTGAATCTTATATTTGCAGAATCGCCCAAATGGCCCGCGCGGTTGGAATGCACCTGCTTATTGCAACGCAGCGTCCGTCGGTGGATGTAATTACGGGCCTTATTAAAGCCAATATACCGGCACGCGTTGCCTATGCGGTTACCGCCGGCGTTGATTCTCGCACAATTTTGGATTCGGTCGGCGCCGAAGATTTGCTCGGTCAGGGCGATATGCTTTTCATTTCCGGACAAATGAGCAAGCCGGTTCGCATTCAAGGAGTTTATGTTTCCTCAAAAGAAATTGAGAAAATTACAAATCGCGTAAAGCTGACCATGGAGCCGGAATATGACGAAAGGATTACCTCGCGCGAGGTGGCAAGGCAAAACGTGCAGGGTCTTCCGGCAATGAAAGGTTCAGCTTCTTCCGGCAATGATCCGATGTATGACAGGGCGATTGCTGTCATTACGGAATCCAGAAAGGCTTCGGCTTCGCTGCTTCAGCGCAGATTGGAAATCGGTTATGCGAGGGCCGCGCGCATTTTGGATGAGATGGAAGCCAACGGCGTGATCGGGCCTGTTAGAGGCGCAAAACCAAGGGAAATTTTTGCAGGCGGCGGTGCAAGCAGCCAACCTGATGAAAATGTTGACCGGTAGGCCAAAAGCTGTATACTAAACCTCCTGTAAATAAGTGAGGTTTATGGAAATGCCCAAGGTGGAACAACAATCGTACGCTTCGGATGTGCCGGCCCACAGTGCCATCCTTGATTGGTTTAGGGACGGCGTGAGCAGGAGGGCCGCTTTGGCAATATCGGCCGCTATTGCCGTGACCGGAGTAGCCGATGCCGCGCCGAAACAAGTCGGCCCGCAACCGCAAGTGGCACAACCACTGCGCGAAAAGAAACCGGAGCGTGCGGTCGATTCCATGTTTTTTATTCCCGATGCTAAAAAATATGGCGATAAAGGTCGGCTAATAACCGGCAATAGTCTTGATGCGGTTACCGATACCGATCCGTGTAAGCGTTGCGTAATTCAGGTGCGTTGTTCCAATGCCGTGGTGGCCAATAAAGTGCCTTTCGATAAGTTCGATGATTTGGGCGGGATGGTTGAAATCGCAGTTCCGAAAGTCAGGGGGCGGATTTTGGCGGTAAAATGCGCGGATGATACAACCGCCCGTTTATTGCGTATTCCCAAATTTGAGGATTTGGTGGAGGATTTACAGTTGACGCCGGATGAACCCCCGCCGAAAACCGCGACTGCGCCGCCTGTTGCCGCGCCTCAACCGAGTGTCGCTGAAGTCAGTGAAAAGGATTTTCCTCTACCTTCCCCTCCGTTGCCGCCGCAGGTGGAGCCTGCTGTGCCTAAAGAAAGCCAAAATCCTCATCCATGGCATGTCGGAGTTACGGAAAAATTGGCGGTGGCGGAATTGAATGAGCCTTTGTTAACCTCTTCGGGCGGAGCTTTATATGGAATCGGCATTGGCAGAAATTTCGGGGAGGACGGAAGAATTGCCATTGAAGGCGATATTGCCGCCGGTTTTGCTTCACAAGAAATCGATGAAAGTACGCGCTTTAGGCCCGCCGGATTAAGAATGGTCGACGGGCGCGTATTTTCGGCCGGACTTGGTTTGGCGTATAGGAGGCTGGTTGCACAGGCCGATAACGGTGCGCAATTGAGGGTTAGAGGAGGAGTGCGCGCGGGGGTAATGATGTTGGATTTTCCGGGCCGGCCAAATGCCGCCGTTGATGATGATGGAATTTTGGCGGATTTGCCTGCATATAAACAGGTTGTTCCAACCGGGCAGGCATGCGTTGGCGTTGAAGGAGGGGCCAACCGGAGCCGACTTGGCGTGGTGCTGAATGCTTGCGTCGGTTCCACCGTTTTGCCGGTTCAAAAAACCGCCGGCGGGCCCACCGAAAGACTGACGGATGCGCACGCGGAAGTGGACTTGAATGTGCATTTTTAAGTACCGCTTCAGCGCAAAGGCGTGAACTCCAGGAACTACCTTAACCTGTCCCGGGCGCAGTGATACTGAAAATCAATACTGTGAGCAATCGCATGGTGTTCTTTGCAAAGCGGCGCCAAGAACCTTGGATCGTGATTTTGGCTTAGGCTAAACCTTTGCGCGTGATGAATTATTTGTGCAGGTTTTCTGCAGGTGGGAATTGAGCACTTTGTACCATACTCTTCACACAGAAGTTTTTTGATTGCCACAGGGATATAGCGCGACGCATAGGTTACGACCATCTGTTCGGTGGGCTGGCGGTTTTGCTGGTTTGCTTGAATTTCTTTCGCAAGCTCCGCTTTTTTATTGGCGATTTCCTCGTCTCTCTTATCCAGAAAATCCAAGAGCAATTTGTCCACATCGATGCCTTTTTGCTGCAAGACCAACAATTTCTCCGTGACTTCATTCGAGAGTTGTAATTCAGTGCTTTTAAATGCTGCATTTGCATTTCTAAAATTTTGTTGCGGATTCGAATGCCCGGGCAGACTTTTGGAGTCGAAAAGTGGCTCAAATAAGCCATTTCTGTTTTTAAAATCACCACCGAAATTTTGTGCGTATTTTTCATCCCTCACAAAAGTTTCCAGAGCGTTTTTCGACAAGAATTTTATTTTTGCCGCCAGTTCTTTTTCATTTTTCGGAGTGGCGATGGAAGCCGCTCGAGCCAATTTATTGATGCTCTCCTCGCCGTTTACCAAAAGCGCTTTTAAAGACGGCTTATCTTCAAATCTTTTCTCCAAATTCAGCGCAAGCCTAACCTGTTCTTCCGAAACGCCGCACAACTTGGCCGCAAATTCAAAAATCGACAAACATCCTTTTTTTTCATACAACTTTCGACGGTTTACCTCCGGCAGAAGTCCGATAAACTTTTTTCGCCAAGTCAAAGACTTGGTCCCGTATTCGCGGCAGAGTTCAAATAATTCTTTGTCGGTGAGATGTGTAAAATTTAGCATGTGCATCGGGCGGATCGCCGTGATATATGAGTATGTGCTCATGTCCGTATGATACATTATACAAATCAAAAATCAATTTCTTAAGCTTGAAAAAACCGGCAACAATTATGGAATCACCAAGATTTTGAAATGAACGCGCTGCAGAATCCTCCGCACCGCGCATTTGTCCTATTGCAGGTTAAGGTGGCTGACAATACGGGGTTCCAACCAGTTCGCTGATATAGTTAATGCCGAAGTTGAAATCGCTGATATAGATTACCGAGGCAATATCTATTAAATCTAGCAACACCCCGCATTTGCCAGCCGGTGTCCTTTTGTGGTAAAATATGAAGAAAATAGCCAGAGTAAGCGTCACTCTGAACTTGTTTCAGGGTCTCGCCGGGAGATTCTGAAATAAATTCAGAATGACATCCGGAATGACATAAAGGATGCTGATCCCGCTGAGCGGAACACAAGTCCGCAATGGCATACAATCCATATGAAACTAATTACACGCATTTCAATCCTGTTGGTGTCGGCGGTGATGGTTGGCAACCTGTTTGGGGCCGCTGTGGTTTTTGCGGCGGAGACGGACCCTTGCGAACTTATAACCAAGAAAGGTTCAAGTGGAATCATTCCGGAAGGTTTCAATGTTGGTAACTGCTTAAAGGCGGAAGGACAGGGCGACACGTTTGCGCCGCCGAAAGGTGGCTCAAACGGCGGAACTGTGTCGGAAGATCAAAAACTGAAAGCCGATCGCCCCATCGCCTATGTTCTCATTAAGGCCATTGGTCTTTTGACAAGTTTTATCGGCGGCGTCGCACTGATTGTTTTTATAATCGGCGCCGTGATTACAATTGCATCGCAGGGCAAAGACGATATGCTCACAAAGGGCAAAGATACCATGAAATATGCCCTGATAGGGCTTGTGATTGCGCTTTTCTCGTTCATCATCGTCAGCGCAGTGCAGTCCGTTTTGTTTTAACTAATGTCATCCTCTCTGCTCCTGTCATCCCCGCCTTGAGCGGGGATCTACTCCATAAGATCGCCGACTAAATCGGCGATGACAAATCTCAAGTCCAGAATGACAAAAAAATACCTATGAAAAAACTACTTTCAATTTCGGCCTTGATTTCACTGCTTGGAACGCTGTTTTTTGCAGCGGCACCGGCGACGTATGCGGCCCCTGATGATGCGGGGAAGCTGAAGGTTTATTATTCTGAATCCATTGGGGCGGGGGAAAAAGTTTTGCACATTACGGTGTGCGATAAAAAGCCGGCGTATGCGCCGTTGAAATGCAGTAAAGAATTGCAAAGTGCCGGCGGTGATAATTATTCTAAAAAACAATGCGAATCTGCAGGGTCCTTGAAAGAAGGAGAAACCGGTTCACTCGAGCCTAAAATTATGGAAGGGACTTTAATAAAGGGGTGCCTTGCGGGCGGCAATGACGACAAGAGCGGGTATCCGAAAGTGGATATTAAAAAATTCGATAACAATGATAAATGCGCCGAAGATGCCAGTCAGTGGGGGTATGAATATGTGCCGGAATGGGCGGTGGTTCAAATAAAAGTTAGAGAGAACTATGTTGAGGTTAACAGTAAAGATATTCTTAAAGATCAATACATTGAGAAAGGAACTGTTGCGTGGCTCCAAAACATGCCGATTCCGAAGGGCTTGGTTGCGTCAATCATTGCAGAGGACAAATGGGTAGACGAAGGCATAAAAACAATGCAGAAATACCGCACTTCATACTGCGCCGTGTGGGATACGCCGGTCAATAAAAGCAATGGGCATAATAAACCAACCGAGCTGCAAACAGTTTTGGGAGATGATAAAGAATCCGCTTTCGCTAAATTTATTAGTGGCCAAAATGGAATAGTCGATAATATTACTGAAGAAAACTGCAATCAAGATAACTCCTCTCAAAACGTTCCCGGTTACAAAATGGCCACGCCTTTTGATGATAATAAAACCTTCTCCTGCTCCATCCAAGAACGCATCACCGGCGAAACCGGCACGGACATTTTTGCCAAATACGTCGGCGCGCTCTATAAATGGGCCGCCGGAATTGTCGGCATCGTGGCGGTATTCACCATGGTTTATTCCGGCATTCAGATTTCCATGGCCGGCGGCGGAACCATTGATGAAGCCAAAAATCGCATATTGATGTCACTCGCCGGGCTGGCGCTTTTGTTCTTGTCCGGACTTATTCTTTACACAATCAACCCGGGATTCTTTACCGGATAATTTCCACTGTCATTCCCGCGCAGGCGGGAATCTCATTATGAAAAAGTTTAATAAAATTCTGGCCCTGATGTTCGGACTTTGGATGTGCGCTTTACTGGTTGTACCGGCGTTTGCGGTTCCCGTCACAAGCGGCAGCAATGACGCAAAACCCGCTGTAATCCCATGCGTTTCGGGTATGAATTTGCCCTGCATCAGCGAAACGACACAAGGAAAATCCGGAGGCGTGGTGGATTATATAACCGGCACTTTCGCCGGCAGTTTCTTACGCGGCTTTTTGGGAATTGCGGGCATAACGGCTGTGATTTTCATAATGGTCGGCGGCTACCAAATGTATTTTTCACTTGGCAATGAAGAGATGATCAAGACAGGTAAGAATACTTTGGTTTGGGCCGTCATAGGTCTTGTTGTGGTAATTTTATCCGCGGCAATAGTCCGCATCATAACCAGCATCAGTTTTTAATTATTATGTTTAAACGTTTATTTATTTGGGGATTAACAGTAATCATGTGCGCAACGTGGGGCACTACAATGTTGGCTTTTGCAGAAGTCCCGGATAAGTTGGATACTGTGGTTGAACGTGGGACCAGCAAAATAGATCAAATCCTGCCGTCTTCATCGCCAGACAGCAAGTATGATGATAAGCAAAAACTGCCTCTTCCAACCAAAGACCTGAAAAAACAGGTGCTCCCACGGGTCATCAATATCGCGCTCGGGCTCACAGCAACGGCCGGAATGGGCATATTCGTTTACGCCGGCGTGATGCTGATAATCGCGCAGGGAAACGAAGAAGATGTCACAAAATTTAAAAATATTTTACTTTGGTCTTTAGTCGGCCTCGCGTTCGTCAGCGCCGCGTATGCGCTTGTGCAAGGCATAATGAAGCTTGTGCTTAAATAATTATGAATACAAAAATCAATATATTTGTTGGGTTGCTTGCATTGGTTCTTTGCGTCGGCGGGCTGAAAATGCTGCAGGTTGAAACGGCTTCTGCGGCAGTTCCGATTCCGTCGAAGTATTATCCGGAAGGAGCGGCTACCATAAGCGGGCAAAAGCCGGTTCCGGGCCAAAATGAATTAAGCGGTAAGGATCCAGTTGGCGTCGCACGTTACGCAATAATGTACAGAATAATTTCTTGGATTCTAAGATTTGCCGGCGTGATTGCGGTTTTCTTTATTGCTCAAAACGGTTGGAAAATGGCCGCGTCCGGTGGCAAGGAAGAATCAATCACCGAAGGCAAAAAAGGCCTTACGTGGGCCGTTATCGGGCTTATTTTGATTATTTTGTCGTATTCGATAGTGAGGTTTGTGGCCGAGATCCCGTTTCGGGCGGACGAGTCGTCGCAGGGCACGCCGCAGGGGGGGGGCGGGAGCTCCGGCTGAAACGCCCGCGCCGTCGACAGTGCCAACAGGACCGGGAAATGAAGCACCGGTCGCGCCTGCGGGCGCGGCGTAATCGTCATGGTGAGCTTGTCGAACCATCCTTCGACAGGGCTTCGACAAGCTCAGCCTGATATTGCTCGGGATGACAGTATTCAGGGTGACGCTTCCGCGTCGGATTGCTTCGCTAGCTCTCGCAATGACACACCAGCCTCGGGAAAAGCGGTTCAATCTTTTTAATCGTAGTTCCTTCTTTTAAAACTCCCCAAGCAATGTTGTCCGGATAAAGTTTTTCGCTGTTGAAGTGAAGCGCGGCTTGAATTTTCGCCGCGGTTTCCGGCAAAAACGGAACCAGCATAAAACTCGCGTGGCGCAGAATCTCCAACAAATGATATAGAATTTGCAAAACCTGCGACGGGTCTTTTTTGGCCAGCTCCCAAGGTTTTTTCTCGTCCACATACTGATTCGCAAAAGAAAGCAGCCCAAACAAATCTTCCACCGCCATCTTTAAATTAAACTCGTTCATGTGCGCCTGATAATTTTTCCAAGCGTCCAAAACCTTGGTTTCGACGGATTCTTCTTTCACTGCCGGCGGCACTTTTCCTCCGCTATATTTCTCCGTCATGGTCAAAACGCGGCTCACTAAATTTCCCAGATTATTAGCCAATTCGCCATCATACAAGGCTTCAAAACGCGCCAAACTGAAATCACCATCATCGGCTGTCGGAATCTCACGCAACAAATAATATCGCAGTGGTTCAACCCCATATTTTTCCCCGATTTCAAAAGGATCAACCACATTGCCGAGCGATTTGCTCATCTTCTGGCCCTCGGAAGTGATGTAGCCGTGAACGTAAATTGCCTTTGGAATCGGCATTTTTGCGGCAATCAGCATCGCAATCCAAATTCCCGCATGAAAACGCAAAATGTCTTTTCCGATCAAATGAACGTCCGCCGGCCAAAACTTTTGAAAAAGTTCGCCATCGTGTTCATAGTCCAACGCGGTTATGTAATTGGAAAGCGCATCGCACCAAACGTACATGGTTTGATTCGGGTCATTTGGCACGGGAACGCCCCAGGAAAGCGCTTTTGCCGGTCTGGAAAAGCTCACGTCGCGGCTGTCTTTAATGGACGATTCAATCAAATTTAAAATTTCGGTTTTGCGTGACGCAGGCAGAATTTTCAATTCGTCGCTCTCAATCAGCTTTTTCACCTGTGGCAGATATTTGCTGTATTTGAAAAAATAGTTCTCCTCGCTAAAAGCTTCCGGCGGTTTTTTGTGATTCGGGCAATTGCCGTTGACCAAGTCTTTTTCCGTTACATAAGCCTCGCAACCCACGCAATAAAGGCCTTTATAAGTCGCCTTATAAAAAGCATCCGTATCCGCCAAAGCGTCCCAAAGTTTTTGCGCGCCCTTTTTGTGTTTGGGATTTGTGGTGCGCACAAATTGATCGTTGGAAATATTTAAAAACTTCGCCAGCTTAATAAATTCTCCCGCATGTGAATCGACGAATTTTTGCGTCTCCATTCCGGCTTCACGCGCCGATTGCGCCATTTTCATTCCGTGCTCGTCAGTACCGGTCAAAAAATACACATTATCGCCGACCAAACGGTGATATCTCGCCATACAGTCGGCCTGAACAAGCTCCATGGCAAAACCAATGTGAGGCTTGGAATTTGTGTAGGCGATGGCTGTTGTTATGTAAAATTTGGACATACGAAAACCGCTTGTAGTGTACCACAAACAAGCCGAGCCGTTTAATCCGCCGTCCTGTAAAGCGCGTAATTGAACACCGGCAGGAATGTGTCTCTCTTTATTTCCAGATCCAAACTTTGTTTCGCCTCGCCAAAAGTCCCGTTGCTCGAGATTTTTATCGTCGGCATGGTGAGGTTGCTTTTGCCGCTATCGTCTTCAATAACGCGATATTTTATATTTGCCAGACGCTGTTTTTCGCTTAAAGTAAGCCCGCCTACAATCATGTCCGTATTCACCGCGTTGGTCAAAACCAAAAAGTTTTGCTTATGCTCATCCAAGAAAGTTTTAATGGCTATATCTTCTTTGTGAAACTCAGATGCTCCGTCGCCGCCAAGCCTGCGCCTATAAAAATTCGCGTTGTTATAGCAATTTGGTTTTGTTCCAAAGCATGTCGGGCTCTGTTCGGAATTTCCTTTATTTGCAGGCACAAACTCGTTTATAACTTCCATGGTGCCGTCCGCCGCTATTCCGAAAATCTTCCAGCGCAAGATATCCAGATCATTGCTTATAAATCCGCCAAGATTGCTGATGTTTGGCGCCAAATAGTAATCCACATGAAAATCTTTAACCGTTAATTCGTCTGTTGCGCCTTTAAATAGAGGAATTGTGACGGATTCGCTAAGCCGCAGGGTCGCATATCCGTTTTCTATCGGAAATTTATTCGCAGTTGATTTTACGGAATATGAAAACTCCGGTCCCTGAATCCCCATATTTCCATTCTTCTCCGTTTCAAAGCCAGGGGGATTTTTCGAAGTTTCAAGAAGCGCGCGTTCAAGCCCGCTTTCAGCCGCATACCAGGCCTTTGTGCGTTCTATCAAAACTCGCGAATCGCGCATATTCCCAAGCACCAGACTGCTGACGCCGAGCGAAAGCGTCATCAAAACGCCCATTATCATCAGCGCGATTAGCAGGGCGCTGCCTTGATTGTGCCGCCCAAAACGCAATAAAGATTGCTTCGTTCCACGCACTTGATGCGTGGTCCTTGCAATGACGTCATAAGTTTTCATATAAACTTTGTCTTCCATAAAAACGGGAAGAATATGTTGTGCGGAAAGCCGTTCCCGCGACTTTCATTGAAATTGTGACAGCCGGTTGGAGTTGCAATTTATCATAGCCGGCGTTTTCGGAAGCGTAAGGATCTTTTGGGGGAGAAACGAAAAACGACAAGTCCTCAACTTTTAAATTTTCCGAAGTTAGAGGCTGAAAAGTACCCGCGCTCCAAATCGATAATTGAGAGGCTGCGCGCGTTTGATGCAAAACCAAAACGGCGTGTTTTGCCGCGTCGAATTTAAATAAAGTTCGCGCAAGGCCGTCGGAACTCAGCGCCCCGAAAACAGTTTGCGTAGTTAAATTCAAATTGTCCAAACAAGGATTTTCGCCATCCACGCAGGAATAATCAATCGCTCCGCCGCGCACGGCCCTGGCCAATTCATCAAAAACAAAGCGCACCTCGGTGTAGTTTTTTTGCGTTGCATTGGCGCTTTTATTGGCGGAGACAAGCGTGACATAAGAACTTCCGGCAATCGCCAAAAATATCATAAAAACGCTTATGGAGATCAGCAGTTCAACCAGTGTGAAACCGGCATTTTGTACTTGAGATTTATTATGCGTTTTAATCATATTTGCGGCCAAGTTATAGATTGCTTCGCCCCGCTATCCTTCGACCGTTCGACAGGCTCATGGCGGGCGGATGACATGCCCTACAGCGGCCCCTTTTTCCAGTCAGTAAATTCCGCCGACAGCGAAACGGATTTTAATGGCGATTTTTCGGCGCTGACCGAACTTTCAACCTTCATAACCGAAGCATCGGCCCCTTCCGTCACCGACGTGATTTTTATGGTTCTTGTGAATTTTTCGCCGCCTGCAAGGGTTATCAAATTCGCCGATTCAAAAAAAACATCTTGTAAAGAATTCCGCCATGGCTTGTTTTGAAGCCAGTTTGTGTCGCGCGTATTTCGCGCAATTTCCAGCCCCTCTTCCGCCAAATGATAGGCGACCAATTGGCGCATATTTTCGCGCCCGACGCGCAGCGAAGTTTGCGTAAGGCTTGCCGCGGCCGCAATCGCAAGGCCTATGATCGCAATGCCAAGAATGGTTTCGACGAGGGTGAATCCCAATTCCTTAAAATGCTTTTTCATACAATGCATCATTTTCAAAAACATCTAACATTTACCATGTACATCTTACTTTTTACATTTTTACTATTCTACCCGAAACCGGCTCCAATGAAACAGTTCTGGTGTTTTGTTCGGCGTTTTTGAGCGCAAAGACTATTTTTGCGGATTCCAATGCGTCCGGCGAAAATCTCATTGCTCCGAATGGCGGCACAAACATCACCGACCAATCCGGTATTTCACGCCCATCTTCTTCCAAATTAACGGCCAAAAGTTCCCGAAACTCCGACATCGCCATTTCCGCAGCAGTATCGCACCCTTTGGTTTGCCCATTATAAGCGGATTCAAGGCGCGCGGGCGTTTCGGATTTTTTAAATTTTATTCCGATACAGCGTCCGGAACTTTTTGTCTCTTCGCGCATTAAATTCAAAATTTGCACGATTTTGTCCGTTTCCAAGTCAATCGCCATATTTTTTCGCACTGCGGTGTAATTAAAAATCCCGATGCCGGAAATAATCAAAATAATGCTTATGACTATAATTATTTCGATCAAAGTGAAGCCGGAGTCAAATCTCTTTTTCATACAGCGGCTTGTGTAAGAGAAAAAATGGGTGACAAAACCGCGAGCGCAAAAAACGCCACCATAACGCCAACGAACAAAATAAGAAGAGGCCCGAGCACGGTGGTGAAATTTTTCAGAGTGTTATCTATTTCTTTCTCAAGATAATTGCCGATTTTTCGGGAGATATCGCCGAGAGTCGCGGTTTGTTCTCCAACCGCCAGCATGTTGGTCACGGCTTCAGGAAACAAAAACGGTGACAGCGAAAGCGATTCCGAAATCTTGCGTCCTTCTTGCACCGCGCCAAGCGCCTCGAAAGTTTTAAGGCGATAAATCTCGTTGCCGGTTCCCGCAGCCACATATTCCAGAGTTTTGTTTATTGGAAGCCCGCTTTCGATCAATACGCCGAGCGTGTCGACAAACCTTATCACAATTATTTTTCTTAAAATTTTTCCGATGACGGGCAGGCGCAGTTTCCTGAAATCCCAGCCAAATCGTCCATCTTCCGAATTCACATAAAAATGGAATGTGATGCCCGAAAATATCAAAACTATTAAAAACAGCCACCAAAAGTTTGTAATCACGGCGCTGCTTTTGAGTAAAAATCTTGTGGCAAAAGGAAGTGCCAGCGAACTTTGCGAAAAAAGTTCTTCCATGCGCGGAACGACGAATATCATCATCACGGAAATCGCAACGGTCAGCGAAAAAATAACCGCGAGAGGATACACAAGAGCCGCCTGTAAGCGCGATACCAAATCCGCGCGCCTATATAAATTTTCCGCGATTTTAAAAAGCATGCCCTCAAGGTGGCCAACCGCTTCCGCCGACATGATCGCGCCGCGTTCGGTCTGATCGAAAATATCCGGAAAACGGTCCATCGCCGCCGATAATTTATATCCATGTTCAAGGTCGTTTGAAAGCGTCGAAATAACCCTTCTTAAGCGCAAACTATCGGTTTTTGTTTTGAGAATTTTTAGCGATCTGTTCAGAGGGATTCCCGACTTTATCATCGTTCCAAGCAGTTCGAAAAAATATGCCTTTTCTTTGCCCGAAACGCCTGAATTATCGATGAAAAAATCGCGAATTTTGGTAAAAAACCCGCGCCCGACGCGGTTCGTCACGCCATAAATAAACTCATCGGAAGCACTTTCCTTTTGCAATCGTGAAAGGAGAAGATCCAGTTTGCCCTGTCTTTTTTCTGTAATTGGCGGGTTCATCTGTAAAAAGCTTGTAATGTGACATTTAAATTAACGAGTTCAAGTCCGCCGACGGATTCGGATTTTGAAACGCCGGCGTCTTTGACCAGCAATTTTCGCGGATTGGATTCGACCATTTTCAAGAAACGGAGAATGTTGCCTGAAGCGCCTTGAAATCCGCCGGTGATGTTTACCGTCGGCAGCGCGGCGTTAGATTCAAGATTAAAGTTTAATGCGTTGAATGAAACGTCGGCAGCCTTTGCCGCCTTATATAAATCATTGATTATTTGGTCCTGCCCGATGGTCGGAGGAATCGCCCGGCTAAGTTCGTTTTTTTCAACTTCGCTCAAAGTTTCGGTAATGCCCGTGGAAGTTCCGGTTGCCGTAGTCTCCACCCCCTGTAATTCGGCTTGCAGAGCTGCAATTTGGGATTCGATAACTTTTGCATTTTGCTGCGCCGTCCGCGTATGAAAAGAAAAAACGATCAACGCTGAAAGAAGTAAAAGTGTTCCAACAAGTCCGCTGTGAATTTTTCGTTCCTGTATCATTAAAATGTTTGTTTTTTAAAATTAAAATTGATTGAGAAGCTTAAAACCGTGTCGCCTTCCGGAGTCAGGCTTTTATTGATGGACGGGACAAAAACGTTTTGAAAAACATCTTCCGCGTTGAATGCGCGAATAAGCGCCGCAATGTCGGCATAAGGCTCCGATGCGCCTTTTCTTGTTGTCGCGCTGACCGAAAACTTGCCGTCTTCGCTGCCATTATAAGATCTGAAATTAACAATCGACTCGCCGGTTTCTTTAATTTTCGGCATGGTGTTGTTGATTTTTTCAATGATTTTTGACCATTCCAGCTGCTGTTTTTCAATCTGCGCCAACTTCATTTTTATGGAAAGAACGGAAACGGCGGAACTTGGAACTCCGGGTTCCTCTTTCTTTGCATTTTGTAAAAGTTCCTTCTTTTGAGCTTCAAGATTGTTTAACCTGGTTGACAAAGATGAATTTTGCGACTGAAAATACAGTGAAAATCCGCCCACAAACAGGAAGGCCAGCAGGCCGACAACCATAAACCAGGCCCTATTTGGTTGACTTTGAGGAATATTTGTTTCTATCATCGTGTTATTATATCATCTTTTTCTATCTTATACAATGTATGGCTGGCGGCGGTCACAGGATATTTCCTTCGAACAGTGGAGCGCAGCCCCCTCATCACATGTGGTGAGGGGACGCTCGCATCATGATGCTCGCTCTGCTTCCTAAAAAACTGTTCTCAGAAAATATCCTGTGACCGCCAGCCTCCACAAAGTCATAAAAACATACTATGGGGAGGAAGGATTTTAAGAAGCACAATGAGGCGTTTAGGTGTCAAAAATGCGGCGCCGAAAATCCGCCCGCGAAAAAAAGCGAGCGGAACCACTGTTTTGCGTGCCTGTTTTCGCTGCATGTGGATAATGAAACGCCGGGGGATAGAGGGAGCGAATGCCGTGGGATGATGGAGCCGATTTCATTGGATTATAAAGGCAAAAAGGGTTTTATGATCAGGCACAAATGCGTAAAATGCGGGAAGGAGATTTTGAATAAGGCGGCGGAGGATGACGAGACGAGGTTCCTTAGGTGGTAGGTTGTAGTTGTTTAGGCAGTAGGAAAGGGAGCCCTAAAAACCTACCTGCCTACTATCCTTTAATTCAAGAATATGGGAGTAAAATTCTTAAAAACATTGAGTGGTTACGTTTCAATCGGAGACGCTATCATCGTCGGCGTTTCCGGCGGGCCGGATTCTTGCGCGCTTTTGGATCTGTTGGTGGAGTTTTCGCGCGAGGTGAAAATTAAGATTGTTGTTGCGCACATTAATCATGGGATTCGCGGGCGCGAAGCCGATCTGGATGAAAATTTTGTAAAATCACTGGCAAAAAAACACGGTCTTAAATTTGAAGTTTTACGCGTAAAATTACTCGGCAAAGTGGCGCTGGAAGAGCGCGGAAGGAATATTCGACGCCAATTTTTTGAAAAACTTTTAAAAAAATATAAAGCGCGATGGATCATCACGGCGCACACGCAGGATGACCAGATTGAAACGATCGTTATGAATTTTTTGCGCGGCAGCGGTCCGGCCGGATTAAAGGGAATGGATATTGCCAGTCGAAAATATTTAAAGCCGCTTCTTGGCGTATCCAAAAGGAAAATCCTTGATTATTTAAAAGCCCGAAAACTCAAGTTTTGCACGGATCGCACAAATGACGACACGTCGCTTAGGCGAAATTTCATCCGCAAAAAGATGTTGCCGCTGATTTTTTCGTTAAATCCGGATTTTCGCAAAACCATTTTGAGAAACGAGGTTTTGTTTGGGCAAATAAATAAATGGCTTACTGCGGAGGCGAAAAAGTTTTTAGAGGAGCATTTGCGGCGCGCCGCCACCGCAAAGCGGGGCGGCGCGCCTTGCGCTCTCTTCACCCGCGCCGAATTTCAAAAGTTGCCGGAGGCGGTCAAGATGTCGGTGATACAAGAAGCTTATCGCAAAGCCAAAAAGACGCACTACCGTTTGCCTTTCATCAAGGTCGGCGAAATCTTAAATTTGATTAAGAAGGGGATCGGCAAAAAACAAATTCAATGCCCGGGCGGGGGAGTGTTTTTAATGGAAAAAGGCAAGGTGTTTTTTATCTGAACACACGGACCGGTTTTCACTTTCCCCTGTGGTCTAAGTCGCCCCAGTTAAGTCCGCGTCCCCCTCACTCACATGTCCCTCTGTTTCTGGTGGTTCCATATGCCGCCAGTATAAGCCCAAAAATGCTGTATGCAAGCGAAAAATGTAGTTATCCCCGGGGATAACTTTCGCAGCCTTTAAAGTGCATTGCATTCTCTGCCTCCGGATTTGCAAGCAATAGTAGCAGATTGTAATGGAGAGATAGATCGGGCGCTGGTTGATATGAGACAACATGGAGCTGGAGCCGCGGAGTTATGGGCGGAAGGCGGGAGTCCTGTAGGTGGTGGTAATTATCCGCCAATACAACTCGGGAGGATGTAGAGATTAAACAATGATGTCGGATGTTTCATTTCTCGGATCATACGCAAATTACTTTGAATAAAAGATTGACAGATATTTTAAGCATAGAAAGTTGAAACCCTGAAAAGGGGGTGTGCAAGCAGTTTTGTGTAAATGGGATAGACATGGTGGGAAAAAGGGTTAAAGTTTAATTCTGTCCGGGAACATGATGGATAGCTGACCGATGACCTCGCCCCAGTTCCGGATTGGCATGTTCCATTTTTTTGTGAT
>JACRID010000087.1 GCA_016220145.1 Candidatus Peregrinibacteria bacterium | reverse complement strand
GCAGCATGCACTATCAACACTCAACAACAAATACCGAAAATCCCTAAACTACGCCAGTGCTTTGGAGGTCGCCATGGCTCATGGTATTATTACTTCCGACCCTAACATCAAAAGTTGCATTTGAGGTCAGAATTCACCTTGATGCCCATTCTCTTATAGAACAATAAAGTCACATATGTCAATGGCGCGGCCTGAAAAAGCATAAAAATATCGCAAAATTTTTATGGTATAGTTTCACCGTGCTCGATTTTCTTTCCGGCGTCATTGCCATTTTGATTGCGGTCACCGTGCATGAATATGCGCACGCGTGGATGGCCAACAAACTTGGCGATCCGACCGCGCGAATTTTTGGCCGTCTGACCTTGAATCCGCTCAAACATTTTGATTTGTTCGGCACGCTTTCGCTGATTTTTCTCGGAATAGGATGGGGGAAGCCGGTGCCTTACAATGAGGCGAATTTGCGCTTTCCCAAGCGCGATGCGGCGTTGATTGCGCTTGCAGGTCCGCTTTCAAATTTGCTGACGGCGCTTGTTTGCGCGATTCCGCTGAAATATCTGAGCGATACGGTTTTTCGCACAATGTCGCTTTATGGGCTAGTTGGTCAGCTTTTTTGGCTGAGCATATTGCTAATGTGTTTGAATATTTTGCCGTTGCCGCCGTTCGACGGTTCCAAAATTATAGGAATTTTTGTGCCGTATCGTTATCACCAGGCTTACCAGAATTACCTTCACGAAGGAGTGAAATATGTGATTTTGTTTGTTTTATTTGATTCTTTGGTGTTGCGCGAAGTATTCGGTTTTTCTATCTTGCAATTTGTGGTTTCAAAAATGGCGATGTTGGTGATGGCGCTGATTTCGCTGGGGACTTAGTACTTTTTGCAAGCAAGGTTCCAAGCGAGGGCGCTTTTTGATAGAATGCCACAGTCTTGTTCTTTGAGCCGTTGTAGCTCAGATGGTAGAGCACGTCCATGGTGAGACGCATAAGGATCTTGCCCAGATGCTGGAAAACTGGCTTCTGAATCCCGAATAACGGTTAACGGCTTCGCACAAGCCAAGACCGTGGCCCCGCGAAGCGGGGCCCGAACGACTGACAAGGGAGGCTAAAGTTTGAAAAAACTATGCCTAAGATACAGTCTAGCCCTCTGATAAGGCCCAGAGAAACAGAGGTATAAGCGAAGGACGGGGTCACCGGTTCAATCCCGGTCAACGGCTCCATAATGAACTTGAGTTAAGACGGGCAGGGGCGCAATGACGAGTTGCGTTGGTTTGCTAGTTATGGTATTATAATAATGCAATACCCCCCAGGGGTATATCGCTAACAAAAACAAAAATGAAAAAACGTAATTTAAGCATCGCTGTTGTTGCAGCGCTTGTCGCAGTCGCAATCGGCGCATTCGGTTTATTCGCGTTCAATTTTCAAAAAATCAAATCGAAACAGCAAAAAACAATTAAGGAAATTGCCTTAAAAATTGGAGATAAAGAAGTTGAAATCCCGTATGCAAAACTGGGTATTTCGATGATATCCGGTGAATCGAAACCGGATGACGGTTTGGGCATGGCGTCCGTGCTTTCGGCGGGATTGGGCTATTATATATGTAGACACAAAACTTGTGGCGCACGCCGTAATTACGGCATTTCCGTTTTTAAGCCTGCCTGAAGACGCTCACTCGTCATTTTTTATTATTTCATCTGAACAAAAAGTAAAACCCACTTTTAATCTGCGGAAACTTGTTGCGGAGTTACAAAACGAAGCCGGCGGTTCGAGGGGATCGGCAATAGATATCGAGGTGGTCCCCGAGGATTTGGAGGCGAAAAAGAAACAGCTGGCCGGGAAAGAAATATTGATAAAACTTGTGGGAGACGATGTACCCATCCTGACGTGGAAAATTTCAGCGGATATTGCTTTGGATAAAGTAAAACTGGGGGACTTTATTGAAAATCAAATTGCACCGAAAGTGAATAGGCAATCGCAAAATGCCTCTATTCAAGATTTTGTTGACGAGGGAAAGGCGGCTCACGCCATGGTGGAAGGAGTTGCGAAAGACGGTATTTCCGTAGCTGTTGAAAAAAATATGGAATTGATTCGCGATGCCGTTTTAAAAGATGTTTTTGAAGTGAACCTCGATGTGGAATCCGCAAAATCTTATGTTTTTAACGGAACACCTTTGGATTTTGGTGAGCTGAAACTGCTCGCTGCCGGTCGTTCAAATTTCGCAGGCTCTCCCGAAGGACGCGCATTTAACATTCAAAAGGGCCTTAATGAAAAAATGAATAACATAATCGTGCCGCCCGGCGCGGAATTTTCATTCAACAGCTTTCTTGGGCCAATAACCTCATCTCAAGGTTGGGCAAAAGCCCTTGGAATCTTCGGGGGAGGCAGTTTGGCGCCGACCCTCGGCGGCGGCCTATGTCAGGTCTCGACGACCATGTATCGCGCCGCACTTCTCACCGGACTGCCGATTCTTGAGAGGAAACCGCACAGTCTGTATGTGAGTTACTATAAACAATTCGGCGAAGGCCTGGATTCAACGATTTACAGCACCGGTCCAGATCTAGTATTTCTAAATGACACGCCGTCTTATATTTTGATTCAATCATACGTAGACGGCGATGATGCGTATGTGAAATTTTTTGGGACATCTGACGGAAGAAAATCCGAACTTGCGGGCCCATATCGAAGCCACGATATTCCGGAAGAGAAAGGTTATAAGCCTCCGCAAAATGAGATTGTGTGGTTTAGAACCGTTGAGTTGTCGGACGGAAGCAAAAAGGAAGAGATGATCACTTCCCGATATAAGACATTGCCTAAGCACCCCCGCTAATTAAAAAGGAATATAATATCGTTGTTATGAAACATGACATAAAGCAAAAAGCACTGAGGCGTTTGAAAATTCTTGCGGGTCAAATACGCGGCCTGCAGCGCATGGTGGAAAGCGAAAAATACTGCATCGATATAATCATTCAATCCCTTGCGGCAAAACACGCGCTGTCCGGAATGGAAGATTTGATTTTGCAAAATCATCTTATGACGCACGTCATTGAGCAAGTGAAGTCCGGAAAATCCGGCAGAGCCGCAAAAGAAATCTTGGCTATTTATAAATTGTCAAAAACAAAATAGAATTCAATTGATTTTATTCCTTAACTTTTATATATGTCTCACGAAAAATCATGTTGCGGACTAAAGGCAAGCCGCCTTGCATCCGCAGCGACAATAGTTGCCGCCGTCATTTATTTTGTTTGCGCGACGGCCAGCATATTTTGGCCTGAAACCTTTTTAAAACTGATGAATACGATGGCCCATTCAATTGATCTGACAAAAGGAACTCCGGTTCAACCGGTAACAATAGGTAGTTTCGCGCTGGGTTTTGTTCAAACGATAGCCTACACATACATAGTCGTTTATTTCTTCGCGTGGACTTACAACAAGCTTTCGGGGAATAAAGTGGAAGCAAGTGCTCATGGTGACAACAAGTCCTGCTGCCACTAAAAATTTACAGGTTACCGTAATCAGATCGGCCCTTGCACCTCCCCGCCCTTTCTGTTAAAATGACAAAGTGAAAACTATCTTGAACAATCGACGTGGAATTGGACTCTTAATGGTTATTGCCTTTGGAGTACTGAGCATTTGGGGAACGAATCTCTTTATGATGAGCGATGCCGTGAATATGATGCCCGACTGCCCGTTTGCAGCGGAGATGTCTCAAGCTTGCCCGATGAGCGTCAGCTCTCACATATCTCATTGGCAACAGTTATTCCTCTCCGTTCCGGCAAAAAATGGCACGCTGATGATTTTGGGGACCCTATTGTTGATGGGTGCTTTTTTTATCGCAAAATATCTTGTTGGTTCTTTCAATATTGCACTTATTGCTCATTCCGGCGGCGGAATGAAATCCGGATCCGCCCCTAATTCATTCAATTGTCTTTTCCGCGCCATCGGCAGCGGCATCGTTCATAAAAGGGAATAAAGACTACGCACTTTGACTGTTTATTATGCAGTCTTTTGTTATTTGTGTAATCTTCATCTATGAACGAAAAAAAATTAAAAACGGCGCAACTTAAAATCAACGGCATGACATGCGGCAGCTGCGAGCTAATACTCGAGCGCAAACTCGCAAAAGTGCCGGGCGTGCTTAAGGTTGATGTAAATCACCGTACCGGAATTGCCGACGTTGTTGCAGATACGGACAATCTCCCGTCTGCGGAAGAACTTGAAACGGCCATTGCCGAAGCCGGTTATAATGTTGAGCATGGCACGCATCAATCCTCTTCGCAAGAATCTCCTCATACAAAAGGAATTCTTAAAGTGCGCATAGATGGAATGTCCGGCCAAAATTGCAAATTGCTCATAAGCGAGAAATTAAAATTAATAGAGGGCGTTCAATTTGTATCTATTCATTATGCTGATCGGACTGCGACGATTCACTACAAAGGGGTCCGACCCGCATGGGAAGACCTTTATGATGCGGTGAAGAGTGCGGGGTTTACAATGAGACATATCAACGAATCTGCGGCTCCGCATGAATCGTCCCATCAGAAATGGCTTGAGATAGGCGCTTCTTTGCTTATTATTTTTTCATTATATGAAATCCTAAAAACATTTGATGTAATTTCTTTTGTTTCATCCTCAACTGCCGGCGCGACGACACTGGGCGGAATATTGCTCATCGGACTTGTGGCCGGAACATCGAGTTGTTTGGCGGTAACGGGAGGACTGCTACTGAGCGTTGCTGCGAAGTATAATGAAGCGCACCAGTCTCTCGGCAAGTGGGCAAAATTAAAACCACTGCTATATTTCAATGCCGGACGTTTATTTTCATATTTTTTATTCGGCGGACTTATCGGAGTACTGGGACGTTCCATTACACTCTCCCCGAGAACGAATGGATATTTAAATATTTTCGTGGCATTTGTAATGTTTTATTTGGCCCTTTCGATTCTCAAAGTAATCCCAAAAGGCAAATTTCCAATTCACATTCCGAAACACGTGTCGCACTGGATCGCGAATCTTTCTGAGAGCGAACGTCCTACTGCGCCTTTTAGTCTCGGTATGCTTACGTTCTTTCTCCCGTGCGGATTCACGCAGTCGCTTCAGCTTGTGGCATTGGCTTCCGGCAGCTTCACAAGCGGCGCCATGACAATGTTCATCTTTGCGCTCGGTACGCTTCCTGCGCTCCTTGGAATAAGCGCAATATCGTCCAGTGCAAAAGGAAAATCATCTAGATTGTTTCTGCGATTTTCAGGCACACTTGTGCTTGTACTCGCACTTTTTAATCTTAATAGCGGCCTACTTTTGGCAGGCGTAAATCCATCTACACTATTGCCTTCGATTAGATCCAATGTCGATACGGTAGATGAAAATGGAAAAGATCAAAATGTCACCGAAGATGCCGACGGAACGCAGGTCATAAACTTGCGCGTTACCGGTTACGGATACAATCCAACATCATTCACCGTCGTTGCCGGCAAACCAACCATTGTTAGGGCCGTTGCCGATAATGATTCCGGAGGATGCGCGAGCGTGCTTACGATTCCAGCGTTTAATGTCCTGAAATATATTGCGCCGGGAAGTACGGGTGTTCTTGGTCCGTTCACTCCAAAAGACGACTTTTTGATAACATGTTCCATGGGAATGTTTTACGCTAATGTAAAGGTGGTAAAAAACGGTTCGGAAACTGTTACTTCCTCTTATAAAGCACCGTCGAAGCCCACTATCAACACTGCAAGCGCAGCGATAGTGGACGGCGCGCAAACAGTCGATCTCACATGGACCAACGCCGGCTACTCGCCGCAAATACTTACCGTGAAACGCGGGGCGCCGACAACAGTGAAATTATCTTCGACTGTTCCGACGGGCGGCTGCATGGGTACCATTGTGTTCCCGGAATTTAATCAGTCCGCATTCGTACCTAAACCCGGCCAGGCTCCGGCGTCGGTGGTTTTGGACACAACGAACGCGGATGCCGGGGATTATGCGTTTACTTGCGGCATGGGCATACGCATGGGCATACTTCGTATTGAATAATCACAACCATATGAGCAACCAGATTGAATGGAAAGACCTTACTCCAAAAACGACGAGTCTGTCGTGGCTATGGGCCGCGTTGGCCTCTATACTGATAGGTATAACAATCGGACTAGCGGTAAGCAGGATTAATCTTTAACTTTTTGTAACCATATGAAAACAACCGTATCAATTCCGGGTATGCACTGTAATTCCTGCGCAGCTCTCGTCAAAGATGTGAGTAGCGAATTCCCGGCAATTAAAAACGTCAATATAGATATTGCGACGAAACGAGTTGAGCTGGATCATTCCGAAGAGCTGGACATGAACGCGTGGACTCGCGAAATCGAGTCTCTCGGAGAAAAATATAAGGTCCGGAAAATAGCGTAATTACTAATTTTAATTATTTTATGAGCATATCACGTACTACATTGAGTATCTCAGGAATGCACTGTGCAAGCTGCGCCGCCATAATCATGCGCAAGCTTAAAAAAACGCCTGGCGTATTGGATTCAAACGTCAATTACGCGGCAGCCAAGGCTACTGTGCGTTTTGATACCGCAAGTGCTGACGAAGAAAAAATCATTAAAGCCATAAAAAGCGCCGGTTATGGGGCCGAGGTCGCCGACGAAAAAGATCGCGACGCAAACAGAAAGCGGCACGAGGCGGAAATCGTGCATTATCGCACTTATTTTTTCAGATCTCTCGTACTGAGCCTGCCGATGGTTTATTTCATGCTGCTGTCTTTTATCCCACAGCTTCCGTTTAAAATGGAGCTTGAACCGTATATGGGGATTATTTCTTTTCTGCTTGCGGCGCCGATTCAATTTTGGCTTGGAGCGGGCTTTTATCGCGGCACGTGGTCAAGTCTGAAAATGCTGACGTTCAACATGGACAGCCTCATCGCAATCGGCACTTCAACCGCATTTTTTTACAGTTTGTTCAATTTGGTTACAAACGTGCTCCAAACCAAGTCGCTATTTGGAGCGGTTGAGAATCTTTATTTTGAAGTTGCGGCTCTGCTTATTACTTTTGTGCTCCTTGGGAAATGGCTGGAAAGCCGCGCGAAGGGAAAAACCAGCGATGCTATTCAAAAGCTTATGGGCCTGCAGGCAAAAACCGCGCGTGTTATAAAAAACGGCGAAGTGGTGGATATTCCAATTGAAGAGGTACATGCCGGCGATACCGTGATCGTACGGCCCGGAGAAAAAATTCCGGTTGACGGAAAAGTCACAAAGGGGCTTTCATCCGTGGATGAATCCATGCTTACCGGCGAGAGTATTCCTGTTGAGAAAAAGCCCGGTGATGCCGTTTTCGGCGCAACGATGAACAACAACGGCAGCTTTGAATTTCGCGCGGAAAAAGTCGGGGCGGATACTGCGCTGGCGCAAATTATTCGCTTCGTTGAAGATGCCCAGGGTTCAAAAGCGCCAATTCAGGCGTTCGCGGACTGGGTATCGTCATGGTTTGTTCCCGCCGTGATCGGCGTGAGCATTTTAACCTTAATTGTTTGGCTGGCTCTTGGCGCCGGCGTAACTTTTGCGGTCCTCGCATTCGTATCGGTCATAGTTATCGCATGTCCGTGCGCACTCGGCCTTGCAACTCCAACAAGTATCATGGTTGCAACCGGAAAAGGCGCACAGCAAGGAATACTTATTCGCGGCGGCGAACCTCTGGAAGCGGCAAATCACATAGACACAATTGTATTTGATAAAACAGGGACACTCAGTAAAGGTAAGCCTGAAGTTACGGACGTTATTGCCTTCCGTGGCACCGAAGAAGATGTTCTTAAAATTGCCGCAAGCCTTGAACAAGGTTCCGAACATCCCCTTGCGGAAAGCATTGTGGCCCATGCAAAAAACAAGAAAGTTTCGCTCGATTCCGCGCAAGATTTTAAGGCTATTCCCGGACACGGAGTTGAAGGAAACATCGGCGAAAAAAAATATTTTCTGGGAAATCGCAAATTAATGGAAAAAATCGCCGTTGCGGAAATCGTTGCCGAAGAACGTATGCATGCATTGGAAGATCAGGGAAAAACGGCAATGTTACTGGCGAGCGACAAACAAATTCTTGGAATTATAGCCGTTGCCGACACTTTAAAGGAAACTTCTAAAGAAGCGGTTGAAAGATTAAGGCAAATGGGAATTTCCATCTACATGCTTACCGGCGATAATAAAAGAACCGCCAATGCCCTTGCAAAAATCGCGGGAATTGAAAATGTTCTTGCCGAAGTTTTGCCGGAAGACAAAGCAAATGAAATAAAACGCCTGCAATCCGGCGGCAAGCATGTCGCAATGGTTGGGGATGGCATTAACGACAGTCCGGCCCTCGCTCAAGCCAATCTTGGCATTGCCATGGGAAGCGGCACAGACATCGCCATGGAAACGGGCGGCATCGTATTGGTAAAAAATGACCTGCGTGATGTTGGCACGGCAATCAAATTAAGCCGCGCAACAATGAATAAAATTAAGCAAAATATGTTTTTTGCCCTATTTTATAACGTCATTGGTATTCCAATAGCAGCGCGAGTCTTCGCAGTTTGGGGATTGGTGCTGCGTCCTGAATTGGCCGGACTTGCCATGGCGTTCAGCTCGGTATCGGTTGTTACAAATTCCCTTTTATTGCGCGGGTTCCATCCGACAAAACGCAACTGGATATCCGATATCGCACCGGTGATTATGGGGGTCGGCTTCACCGCTATCTTCTTCCTCTTTGCAAAAATAAGTTCTTAATAATTTAAAAATTTATGAATAAATTACTGATTATAGGCACCATCCTGATTGTTACTGTGGCCGGAATAGTCATGTGGAATAAAAGTTATTCGGCGCGTGTCGACCAAGTAAAACTGTTAATACTCGATGCAAAAGCCACGATTGTCGCAAGCGCGACATGCGGCTGCTGCAAGTTATACAGCCAATATCTGCAACAGCAGGGATTTGACGTCGATTTTAAATCGGAGTCCCAGGAAGACGCCAATCGCTACAAGGACGCCAATGGAATTCCGGCAAATCTCCGCAGCTGCCACACGACGCGTATTGGCAACTATTTAATAGAAGGACATGTGCCGGTCGAGGCGATTGAAAAACTTTTTAAGGAAAAACCGGCCATAAAAGGCATCGCTTTGCCGGGTATGCCGTCGGCTTCTCCAGGTATGCCGGGCCCAAAATACGGACCGTTTATGATAAGAACCATCACCAACGATAACCAGGATGGCGGACTATTTGTGCAACTATAAGATTATTCATGCTTAAAAAAACACTTTCTCTTTTTGGTATCGCACTTGCAGTTAACGGCGTTCTCATAAAGACCGCGGCCGCCCATTGTCCGCTGTGCACCATTGGCGCCGGCACAGTGGCAATTGGCGCGGCATGGCTTGGGCTTAGCGCTTTTTCGATCGGCATATTCCTTGGCGCTTTCGGACTGGCAATGGGGCTTTGGATGGGGAAATTATTAAAGAAAAAAGTAAATCTTTTCCGCCATCAAACGCCGGCAATCGGCATCTTTTCTTTCATAGCAACCATATTGCCCCTAAAACAACTGTTTTTCGACAACGGTTCCATATACATATCGCTCTCCGGAGACTATGGTTCATGGCTCAATCGCACCTACTACTTCGATAAATTCATCGCGGGCGGCATTGTCGGCGGCATCATACTTTTAATCTCCCCATATCTCAGCCGCAGCCTTTCGGTGGCCAGAAAGGGCAAAATGCTCCCTTACCAGGGCATTATTTTAAATTTCTTGCTGCTGATTATCGCATCTTTATCATTTGAAATTCTAAGATGGACAATTTTCTCTTCATAATTTTTGCCGCAATTACGGCGCTGTTCGTTCTGCTGCTGATTGTAAAATCCGTCGGCAAATGGAAGTTTTGCGTGCTTTGCGTAAGCGTGGGAATAACATGGCTCACGCTGTTGGTTCTATATTGGAGCGGCATTTTTAATAATTCGGCCATCATGACTCTGCTTATCGGCAACAGCGTCGTGGGAATATATTACTTGGCTGAGAAAAAGACCGCGGAACGTCTGCACATTTTCAGGCTGCCGTTCTTTTTGACTTTATTGTTGGCCGGATATGAACTGGTAACGGCCACCGCCATGTCAAAACTGATTCCTTCATTATTGTTGTTGGCATTTTTATGGCTCCTATCCGGCATTCTTTTTACTTATAGAGACAATCCGTCTTTTAAGAAAGCGGTTACTTCCATACTCGAGTGCTGCAAAAACTGGTAATACATCACATAACACATTTTGAATATGACCCCCCCCAAATATATCCGTATTATTTTGATCGCCGGCAGCGCGTTAATTTTGCTGTTGGCTTTTAACACATTATTCGCCGTGGAGATTTTTCCGCGATGGGGCAATGGCAAAAAAACGTCTCCTGAAAAATCAATCGGTAATGTCTCCCAAACATCCTCTATAAACTGGGAACAAAAATTATTCCCCGATTCCGGAACGGAACTGCCTGTGACCTGGGATGATCTTGGCAAACAGTTGGTTGAAAACGGAGTTATAGACCAAGACAAACTTGAAAAAATCTATGCAAATAGGGGCGGCCTAAATGAGGAGGCAAAAGCCTTGCTTGAAGAAGACCAGAATGGGAAAATCGTTATTACGAAGGCAAATGCCGGATTTATTCTCAATCTTTTTTGGGCATTGGGGTTGTCGAATAAAAATGCAATATTGGACAGCGGGCCGATGCGCGATCCGCAATATGGCGATGCCGGCAATTTCGCGTCAACCGGCGGATGGAACGTTTCAAAAGGAGATGCGATGAAGCATTACAGCAAGCATGCTTTTATGAAACTGACCGATGAACAGCAATCGTTGGTTGAGAAAATTTCCCGTACAATTTATCGTCCGTGTTGCGATAATTCGACATACTTCCCTGATTGCAATCACGGCATGGCAATGCTCGGATTCCTTGAGTTAATGGCTTCGCAGGGAGCGGACGAAGAGACCATGTATCGCGCAGCCGCTCAAATTAATTCTTATTGGTTCCCAAGCACGTATCTTACAATTGCAAAATATCTGGAGAAAAACGGAGCAAGCTGGGACACGACCGATCCGCGTATAGTTTTAAGCGCCAATTTCTCAAGTTCTTCCGGCTATAGAAACATTCTTTCTCAAGTTGAGCCCGTACAATCGACAGGCGGCGGTGCCTGCGGAGTGTAACTTTTACTATTTTATTTTTTCCGACATGAAAAAATGCTGTGCGTCAAAAAAACCTTCCACGTCAACTCTTTTTTGGATTATATTAAGCGCGGTGTTTGCGTTGGCGCTAATTTTTAAATCCGGCTCATTGGCTTCCGCCTTGCCTTTTCTGGGTGTTTTAATCGAAAAAATGGATCATACGCAAATTACTTTGAATAAAAGATTGACAGATATTTTAAGCATAGAAAGTTGAAACCCTGAAAAGGAAGAAGTTGATGTCACGAACACCCCTAACCAAAGCCCTAAACCCTTTCAGCTTGGCATTAAAACTC
>JACRID010000086.1 GCA_016220145.1 Candidatus Peregrinibacteria bacterium | reverse complement strand
GCAGCATGCACTATCAACACTCAACAACAAATACCGAAAATCCCTAAACTACGCCAGTGCTTTGGAGGTCGCCATGGCTCATGGTATTATTACTTCCGACCCTAACATCAAAAGTTGCATTTGAGGTCAGAATTCACCTTGTTAATGAATATTATTTATCATACATTCTGCCAACCATGCAACCTTTCCAGGTTAGATTGGCAACTTCTGTGCAAGTCGCCAACTATTGCCTCCCGTTGGCTTGCCTGAGTTGCAGTCGGCAATACTTGTTGAGCAAAGATATTAACAACCCCAACCATATCCGCTTCCTTTTTAACCGTATTAAGCGCTCTTATAAGCCAATTTAATGCTCCTGTAATCTGTAAATCCACAACCATAACCTTACGAACAAGCTGGCTCAAAAACACCCCTGCCAATTGTTCAACCCTTGGCTTGCCAAGCCCGCATCTTTTGCACGCATTAAAATATGCCGGCAACAAGAAGCCCCTAAACCGTTTTGCTTGCTCGGGCGGCATTCGGCGCAGCATCTCGTCAAAATACTCTCCGTTATAAATTGAAGTTGTAATGTTTTCAAAAAGCGCACCTCTTGACGAAACCGCAGAGGCTCCACCGCATTCTCCAACATTGTTTGTCGCTTTACTAATCTGCTCACCTTGTCCGGAGAATTGTATTATCACGGCACACATTTGGCCCATATCCGTACATTTATCCAATGATTGTATGAAAGAACCCAAATTTGGACACTCCAGCGACGCCATTCTGCTAAAAATCAAGAAAACCAAATAAGCCCTTAAGGCGGATTTTTTTAAACCGAATTTTTCGGCAGCTGTCTTAAAATGCGCATAAACGGCATTGGCGACCCCTTCTTTAAAACGCGGAGAAGAGTTTATCTGTTTAACAAGCCTTGAATCCCACATAGCGCAATAAATACGATCCATTTCCTCTATGCGCCTTCTCAATATTTCTCCTTTGCTCAAATCTCCTCTCGGTTCGCCGGTTTCTTCATCTTCGTCAAACACAAACCGGTCCAATGGCTTGTCTGAAATCAACTCTATGCGTTCATCAATTTTTTCAATCAGATCTTCGGCATGTACTTTAACAACAATTTCAATTCCGCCGTCTATCGAGTCCACATTTACATATGCAACAGGCAAACTTTTATTGCCCGGAATAACCATGGAAACTTGCTCCCTTATGCCGCTGGAAATCAATGCCGCTTGATCCGTTAAACCTTGGACATTTGCATGATCTTTAAAGAATTTTAAGAGCCTTTGCATAATGGCCAGTGTGCCGATATTGGGATCCGCTACCACGCGGTCAAAATCGAGATCTTCCGTAGATAATAATCCACCCAATAATTCGTTTAATTTCTTCGTTAACTGTGCAAATTGCGCGCTATTTGGGGGCGGCACATCATAATCAGCGTCAGGAATCGGCAATTCTTCGCTTTGTACGGAACAGGTTGATCTATTTGCAATATTTCTTACCATTGAGCCTTTAGGTGTCAAATGCCATTCTCCGTTTAACTTTGCAAATCTGACCGCTTTACCAACCTTGAGAGGCACATCTCTCCCTGCCGTGCGCACAAATATCAATAGATTTTGTCCCGGCCTAAGCGGTGCTCCCGCCAATTCTTCATAAGTTAATTTTTGATTCACCGGAACCGGCCTCGGCTCTCCATCGCCAACTTTCACAAAAACTTCCATTCCGTGTTTTTCTTTTTCTTCGCCGGCCTCACCATGTTCGGCGTTTTTGGCAACATTTGGCCAGCGGGACCTGTCCGTCGTTCTCAAACTTTCGGCAAAAAGAGCCAAAAGCCTTTCTTTGGTTGCCTGCCTAGCAGCCGACAATATAACCTTATCCGCCTCCCCTCCCGTAATTCCCACAGTGGTAGCTTCAATGGGCAAGAAATCTCTATCTGAAAATGGCTCCTTCTTAACAAGCCCATCAAGCTCCTCTAAAAGCTCACCAATATCTGTTGCGGGACTCGCAACCGGACCATATAAACGAACTCCCATAAAGATGCGTTTAAAATTACAAGAAAGTCATTCTAATAGACTTTTTGCCATCTGTCAAGGGTATTTAACCGATAGCGTTGACATTCCATTTTGCAATCTGTAATTTCAGGCACGCACCTTAAGAAAAATTAGCACTTTTACCGGTACGTTAGTTTCGGACCCGGAGGCGCCCCGCAGGGCGGGGCGGAGAAATCTCCAGAAAGCCCAACGGTTCCACGGTTACATTCTAACCATTAACCTCTACTCCTATGCCAGGAATACTTGGCACAAAAGTGGGCATGACCCACGTCTTCCAAGACGACGGCCGCGTGATCCCCGTCACCCTCCTCAACTGCGAACCTTCAACGGTTACGCAAGTGAAGACGGCTGACAAAGATGGATATCCGGCGATAGTCCTTGGGTTTGGTGCACTTTCAAAACCCACCAAAACCCGCAAATTCAGATTTTCAAGAGAATTTCGCGTCGAAAAGCCGGAAGAATTCAAGATTGGCGACAAAGTGACGGTTGAAAGTTTCAAGGATGTAAAGGCCGTGACGGTCACGGGGACCTCAAAAGGTAAAGGTTTCGCCGGGTTCATAAAGAGATGGCACTTCTCTTCCGGTCCAGGCAGCCACGGCAGCCACTTCAAACGAGAACCGGGTTCAATCGGCGCCCGTTCCAAGCCGGGCCGCATCCACAAGGGTAAAAAGATGGCCGGCCACATGGGCAACGCCAGGGTCACCGTGAAGAATGTTCCGTTGATACAAGTTAACACAGAAAAAAATCTCCTGGCGGTTAAGGGCCAAGTCCCGGGTCCGCAGGGAGGAATGATAATTGTAAAAGCATGAATATCCCTCTATATACACAAGACGGCGCCAAATCTGGAGAAGTTGCGGTTTCGGAGCGAATCTTCGGACAAAAGCCAAATAACGCTTTGGTCCACAAGATGCTGATTATGCAATTGAGCAATAAGAGACATCCAATCGCCCACACCCTGACAAAAGGTGAGGTTCGCGGCGGCGGCAAAAAGCCTTACGCCCAGAAGCACACCGGCCAGGCCCGCCAGGGTTCCATCACAAACCCGCACAATCGCGGAGGTGGAGTTGCTTTTGGTCCCCGCAATGTCAGAAATTTCGAGCTTAGCGCTTCGAAGAATGAACGAAGAAAGGCTCTTTTCTGCGCTCTTTCCGGCAAATTCGCAGACGGCCGCGTTTCCGCATTGGAGTCATATACAAGCGACAAGCCAAAGACAAAGTTATTTAATGAAATGATGAAAAAGCTGCCTTTTGAAAAAGATGTTTTGTTTGTTCTTCCAAAGAAGGACGATGCTTTTGTTCAGGTCAGCAGAAATATTCCCCGCGTTAAAACTGTCATTGTTAATTACCTCAACATCGCGGACTTGTTAAAGAACCGTGATGTTGTGTTTTTAAAAGAGTCCGTTGCAAAACTTGAAGAAATTTTCCTCCGCAAGAAATAATTTATATTTTCCATGAACGCATTAGATTTATTTTTAAAACCGGTTGTGACGGAAAAAGCGACGGCGTCCGAAAAAAACTCCAAATACCTGTTCTTTGTAAGGAAAGATGCGACCAAAATCGCCATCAAATCCGCATTCAAGCAGATTTACGGAGTAGATGCCGTGAAAGTGAACGTTATGCGCACGGCCGGCAAAACAAAGATGGGCCGCACGCGCGCTCCAATCATGAAGAAAAGAGAATTTAAAAAGGTCATCATCACCACTAAGAGCAAGAAAGTAATTGATCCAAGCAAACCTAAGATTAAGGCTTAACTGAGATTGCTTCGCCCCGCCATCCTTCGACAAGCTCAGGATGACATGGGCTCGCAATGACAACTATATGCCAGTACGCAGTTACAAACCGACGTCACCGGGCCAGCGCTTCCGCGTCAGCCTTACATACGAAGAATTAACGAAATCCTATCCGGAGAAGCGCTTGCGCGTGAGAATTCAGAAGCATGCGGGCCGCAACAACCAAGGCCGTCTGACTGTGCGCCATCGAGGAGGAGGAAATAAGGTTTTGTATCGTTTGATTGATTTCAGACAGACTGAAAAGCTTGGTATTCCGTGCAAGGTAAAAGCTATTGAATACGATCCTTTCCGCACATGTTTCGTGATGTTGGTGACTTATGCGGATGGCGAAAAACGCTACCACATCGCCCCGCAAGGCATTACGGTAGGCACAAGCGTAATAACCAAACAGAAGGCAAAAGTGAAGGTCGGCAATCGCATGCAGCTTGAAAATATTCCCGTCGGTTTTGAAATTCACAATCTTGAATTGACTATGGGTAAGGGAGGACAAATTATTCGCTCCGCCGGTTCGGCCTCTCGTTTGATTTCATTGGAAGGTAAATACGCGCAGGTTGAACTACCTTCAAAAGAACTTCGCTTTGTAAACAAGAAATGTTTTGCTTCAATCGGCCGCGTCAGCAATCAGGACCACAACCTCGTCAGCCTTGGTAAGGCGGGCCGCGCAAGATGGAAGGGCCTTCGTCCGGAAGTTCAAGGTAAGGCCATGAACCCGATTGATCACCCGCACGGCGGTGGTGAAGGCTGTACCAAGATAGGTTTGATTCATCCGAAAACTCCGTGGGGCGCTCCCGCTCTTGGACACAAAACTCGCACTCGCAAAAAGTGGACAAACAGATTTATTATTAGAACCCGCAAAGGCCGACAATTAATTAAGACCGAGCAGGTTTAATCCTCTACCCCATACTTCCCTACTCCCTAAGTTATGTCACATCGAAGTGCAAAAAAAGGCCCTCAGGTAGACGCCAAGCTGATGAAAAAAGTGGCCGCGCTGAACGCCATCGGGCAAAAGAAGATCGTTAAGACTTGGGCTCGTTCGTGCCAAATACCGCCTGAATTCGTCGGCCACACGTTCGGCGTCCACAATGGCAAGCAGCATGTTCCGGTGTATGTTACTGAAAACATGGTTGGCCACAGACTGGGTGAATTCTCCCCCACTCGCAAATTTAAGGGCCACGGCGGCCGTTTGGCTCGTGAAGTCGGCGCCGCATCGGGCGCAGTCGCGGGAACCGCTCCGGCAGCGGGCGCAGGGGCGCCTGGAGCACCGGCAGCCGCAGGGGCAAAGCCCGCCGCTGCACCGGCCGCAAAATAATCAATTGAATTATGAAAGCAATTCGACGCTATCTGCGAATATCTCCAAAGAAAGTTAATCTTGTCGCCGACTTGGTTCGCGGCAAGAATGTGGATGAAGCAATAAACTTTTTAAGGTTTACTCCGAAGAAAAGCGCAAAACCTCTTATGGAGGTAATAAAGTCCGCGGTTGCCAATGCCGAGCAAAATTTCAAGCAACAGCGCAAAGATTTGTATGTAAGCAAGATAGTTGTTAATGGAGGTTCCACTCTTAAGAGACACCGGCCGGTATCTCGCGGTCGCGCACATCCGATCTTGAAGCGCACTTGCCACATTGTGGCGGAAGTTGCGGTTCTGGGTGCCGGCGAAAGTGTTCCGGCAAGAAAAATCGTCAAGCAGGAAGCACCGAAGAAAGTTGAAAAGTCTCCCAAAACCGAAAAACCGTCCAAAAAATAACTCCTAATTTCCTACTCCCTAAATCTCCTATGGGCCAGAAAATACATCCAATAAGCCTCCGTCTGGGTATCATCAGAAGCTGGGACTCCAAGTGGTTCGCAGACAAGCGTTCGTTCGCCAAAATTCTCCATCAGGATATTGCTATACGAAAATTTGTCTTTGAAAAACTTAAGGAAGCGGGCGTTGCCGGTATTGAAATATTACGAAATGCAAATCAGGTTACGTTGAACATTCACAGCTCTCGCCCGGGCTTGGCTATCGGCAGCCAAGGCGCAGCAATCGAAAACCTGCGCAAAAACTTGAGCGACGCTTTTCACGACAAATTCAACATCAACATTAAAGAAATTAAGAAGCCTTATCAAAACGCGGTAATTGTGGCCGAAATGATTGGCCGCCAAATTGAAAAGCGCATCCCCTACCGTCGCGCTTGCAAGATGATCATTGAAAGAGCCATGGAGTCGGGCGCAAAGGGTATCAAGATCAATTGCGCCGGTCGCTTGAACGGGGTCGAAATTGCAAGAAGCGAATTTTTCTCGCAAGGAAAGATTCCTCTTCAAACTTTCAGGGCAAATATTGATTACGCTTATTTCCGCGCCGTAACCACATACGGAACCATCGGCGTCAAAGTATGGGTCTATCTCGGTGATATATTCACTAAGGAACCGCTGAAAAACTATGTTTCATAGCGAAAATTACAAATTTCGAGCGAAAACTTTGGAGACCGACGAGGCCATATCAGGTTTGATACGGCGAGGAGGTCTGAAAAGTTTGCAGCCGAAATTTGTAATTTGCAGCTGGAAGAGAGTTTTTCAGCGGTTCACTAAATAATTATGTTACAACCCGCTAAGACTAAATATCGCAAGTGGCACAGGATGCGTCATACCGAAGACCGCGTTGCCACATCCGGAGCGGAACTCGCTTTCGGGTCTTACGGACTCAAGGCAATCTCCGGCGGTGAAGTCACCGCTCGCCAATTGGAAGCGGCCAGAAAGGCGGTTGCTCATGAATTGAAGCGCGGAGGCAAGATCTGGATTCGCATTTTCCCTCACCAGCCAATTACAAGAAAAGCGGCTGAAGTGCCCATGGGTGCCGGTAAAGGCACTGTTGAGTTCTATATTACTCAAGTCAGAAGAGGTCATATCATCATGGAAATGGACGGCGTGGAAGAAGTTGTCGCAAGAAGAGCTCTTTATTTGGCCGGCAGCAAGCTTCCCGTCCGCACACGCTTCGTATTGTCTCATCATTAATTATTTATGGTCACACTGGACGAACTAAAAAAATTGAACGACAAAGAACTCAACGAAGAGCTGCAAAAGGCAAAAATCGAGCTTCTCAGATTGCGCTTCGGAGTGGCCTCCAAGCAAAATAAAGAGACTTCCGGCTTAAAGGCCTTGCGAAAATACGTCGCGCGCGTTAAAACCATGAAGCGATTACTGCAGTTTGAACAGATTAAAGAGAATTCCAAAAGCGCGGTTACAAAATAATTTAACCTCATATGAAGACCAAAACAGGAATCGTCGTTAGCGCCAAAATGGACAAGACCATCGTTGTAAAGGTCGTTTCCAGCAAGGCTCATCCCAAGTATAAGAAGATGGTACGCACCGCTAAAAAGTTTTACGCGGATGATCCTGAGAAAAAATTCCACGAAGGAGACGAAGTTACAATTTACGAGACAAGACCGCTTTCAAAGTTAAAGTGCTGGACGGTAGTCCCATCCAAAAAATAATTATTATGATCCAACAAGTAACAAGATTGATCGTCACCGATAACTCCGGTGCAAAACTGGCAAAATGCATCAAGGTGCTCGGCGGAACACGACGCAGATATTGCTCGATTGGAGATGTGGTGGTCGTGTCGATTAAACAGGCATTGCCTCGCGGCCAGGTTAAAAAGAAGGCCATCGAGCGCGCCGTGGTCGTCAGGACTCACAAGGAAATTCGCAGAAAAGACGGTTCTTATATCAGATTCGACGATAACGCTTGCGTAATCATTACAAAAGAAGGCGAACCGAAAGGCACTCGCGTATTCGGTCCCGTGGCTCGCGAACTGCGCGAGAAAGGATTCCAGAAAATTGTTTCTTTAGCTCCCGAAGTGTTATGAAAATTCATGTAAACGACAACGTGATGGTAATATCCGGCAAAGACAAAGGCAAAAAAGGTCTTGTAATGCGCCTTAGCGACAAGTCCGGAAAAGTCGTTGTTGAGAAGGTTAATATCCGTACGAAGCATATCAAGAAAAGCCAGGGGCAGGCCGGTCAAAAAATCAGATTTGAGGCTCCCGTCAGCGCTTCCAACGTAATGGTGATATGCCCGAACTGCTCAAAAGTTACTCGCGTTGCCCAATTGATACTTAAAACCGGCAAGAAACAGCGCGTATGCAAGAAGTGCAATCAAACTTTAGATAAACCGTTTGAACGCAAACGAACCAAGAAACGCTAATCCCTATGAAAAAAACCATTTTACAGACATATCGTGAAGAAATTGTCCCGGCTCTGTGCAAAACGCTCGGACTGAAGAACGTAAATGCCGCCCCCAAGTTAAAGGCAATCGTCGTTAACGTCGGCGTCGGCAGCGCGGTTGCGGCGGGCAAAGATCACGAAGAAGTTGTGAAGAATGTCCAAGCCATAACCGGCCAGAAGCCGATTGTAACCCGCTCAAAAAAGGCAATTTCAAATTTCAAACTCAAGATCAATATGCCTTCCGGCGTCGTTGTTACGCTTCGCGGCAAGAGAATGTATGAATTTCTGAATAAACTGGTGAATGTGACTTTCCCGCGTATCCGCGACTTTAGAGGAGTTTCCAGAAAATCCTTTGATGGACATGGCAATTACTCCATCGGTATCCGCGAACACATCGTGTTTCCTGAAATTCAAACTGATGATGTCAGCAAGACTCACGGCGTTCAAATTACAATTAAAACGAGCGCCAAAAATGACAATGAAGCTTTGGAACTGCTTAAGGCATTCGGCTTCCCTTTCAAGGCCCCGTTGGTGCCCACATCTACATCTAAAAAATCCTAATTTTATAACCTATGGCCCGTAAAGCTATCAAAATCAAGCAAAGAAGAGTAAAAGATACGGTGCTGCGCGCGCTTGCCGCCGGCAAAAAACCGGTTAAGCCCACAAAGGTATATAACAGATGCAGACTGTGCGGTCGCGTTGGCGGCTATATGAATCGCTTCGATATGTGCCGCATTTGCTTCAGGGAGCTTGCCAGTCAAGGTTTGATCTCGGGCGTCACAAAATGCTCTTGGTAACATCTCCCATCTCCCATTTCCCATTTCACATTCCATTATGTTCACAGATCCAATTGCAGACTTTCTAACTCGAATCAGAAACGCAGGCCGTGCCCGCAAGCGCGAACTTTCTGTCCGCGGCTCACGAATGCTTAAATCCATCGCGGATGTGTTAAAAGCCAAAAACATGATTGCGTCCGTGGAGGAAATGACTATAGAAGGCGGCGCTCCGGAATTAAAAATCGTTTTGCTTGCCGGTCGCGAACCTTTGGAACTTAAGAGAATCAGCAAATCCGGCCAACGTATTTATGTCGGCTATGAAGACATTAAGCGCGTCAGAAACGGATTCGGCGTTGCAATAATTTCAACCTCGCACGGTGTTATGTCGGGCGATGAGGCCCGCAAACTTAAGATCGGAGGCGAGTATATTTGTGAAGTTTATTAATCCAATTTATGTCCAGAATAGGAAAACAACCGATTGAAATCCCATCCGGCGTGGAAGCGACCGTAAAAGGCCACGAAGTCTCCGTCAAAGGCGCAAAAGGAACATTAAAGTTCGCCGTTCATGAAAGGCTTAATGTGAAAGTTGATGGCAAAACCGTGCTCGTAGAAAGAAAGAGCGACGAGATTTTGGATAAAAGCCTTCATGGTTTAACTAGAACTTTGATTGCAAATATGATCGAAGGCGTTACTAAAGGTTATTCCAAAAAGCTTGAAATCCAAGGAGTTGGTTATCGCGCTCAATTGCAGGGCAAAAAACTTGAGTTGGCGCTTGGTTATTCACACCCTATAATTTTCAATGCTCCGGAAGGAATCACTTTTGAAATCGATAAGGAGAAAAAGAATATTTTAACCGTTTCCGGCATCGATAAAGCTACAGTGGGGCAAGTTGCC
This sequence comes from Candidatus Peregrinibacteria bacterium, assembly GCA_016220145.1. Classification (GTDB taxonomy): domain Bacteria; phylum Patescibacteriota; class Gracilibacteria; order UBA1369; family UM-FILTER-53-11; genus JACRID01. Next base: position 5,888 of record JACRID010000086.1, on the reverse strand, counting down.
GCGGAGCTGCGAGGCCTGCGCAAGCCTGAGCCTTACAAGGGCAAGGGTATTCGCTACTTCGGTGAAGTAATCCGCCGCAAGGCAGGTAAAGCCGCAACTGCTGCGGCTAAAGGTGGCGCTTAATTAAGGGTCATTGAAAAATATGCTTTCTATTACAAAATTCACTACGAAACCATATTTTCAATGATCCTATCTAAAATTTTATGAAAACCGTAAAGTTTGAAAAACGTTTAAGAAGAAAACTAAGGATTCGCGCGACTGTATCCGGTACCGCCGCTCGTCCACGTTTGACCGTATTCCGCAGTTTAAAAAAGAATTACGCTCAATTGATCGATGACGTCGCAAGAAAAGTCATCGCAATCGCTTCGGATTCAAAAATGAAAGGCGGCACAAAAGCGAAACGGGCAAAGAAGGTTGGCATCGAGTTGGCAAAGAAAGCTTTGGAAAAAGGCGTTAAGGAATGCGTTTTCGATAGAAACGGCTATAAATATCACGGGCGAGTGAAGGCATTGGCCGATGGCGCCCGCGAAGGCGGTCTAAAATTCTAATTTCCCTACCCCCAAATACCTATGGCACAAGAAAGAGGACAATTCGGTGGAAGATCCAGAGGACCAAGACGCGAGCCTTCAGAATACGAAGAAGAAGTATTGCAAATAGACCGCGTTACTCGCGTGGTTAAAGGCGGTCGCCGCTTACGTTTCCGCGCAACTGTGGTTGTCGGCAACAGAAATGGCAAGGTTGGCATTGGCATTGGAAAATCCACAGAAGTTGTAGGTGCAATTCAAAAGGCGATTCACCAGGCCAAGAAAGATATGTTGGTTGTTCCTCTAAAAAACGGCACAATTCCACACGAAGTAAGAGTTAAATATAAGAGCGCAAAGATATTTATTCTCCCTGCAGGTCCGGGTACGGGTATTATCGCCGGCGGCGCGGTCCGCAAAATTGCGGAACTTGCGGGAATCAAGAATATACTCAGCAAAATGTTTGGCGCCAGAAATCGCATTACAAATGCGACGGCGACGATGATTGCCTTAAGACAACTTAATCAATTTAAATAATTATGATTACCCAACATTCACTTAAACCAAATCCGGGATCACGCAAGAAAAAGCGACTTTTAGGAAGAGGCGACGGCTCAGGCCACGGCTCATTCTCCACTCATGGAGGCAAGGGCCAAACGGCACGCTCTGGCGGAGGAAGAAAACCCGGCTTCGAGGGGGGCCAAACTCCCCTTTTACGCCGTCTTCCAAAGTTGAAAGGTTTCAGAAATCCAAATCGCCTTCCTTATCAAGTTGTGAATGTAGGCAGTCTGAATGTATTTGACGATGGATCCACCGTTGATTTGGTGGCCTTGTATGAAAAAAACCTTATTTCCCGCAAGAACAAGCCTTTAAAGATCCTTGGCGATGGCACTCTGGAAAAGAAACTTACGGTAAAAGCGGATGCCGCGAGTCCTGAGGCAAAAAGGAAAATCGAAGAAAAGGGCAGTTCTCTTTTGCTGCCCGCGACGTCATTACGAAGCAATCCGCATCAGAAAGTGTTAATATAAAATAGATGTTTAAGTACCTTTCTCAAATTTGGCGCTCCAAGGATTTAAGAAATAAAATCCTGTTTACGGTTGGAGCGGTCATCGTATTCCGCATAGCAACTCAGGTTTCAATTCCGGGAGCGAATAGGGAAGCTCTCCGCTCAATTTTCGAACAAAATTCATTTTTCGGCATATTTTCCGCCTTAACGGGCGGCAGTGCAGAGAACTTTTCAATCGTGTTGATGGGGCTTTCCCCTTACATCAACGCATCAATCATTATTCAGCTTTTAACAGTCATTATTCCCAAGTGGGAAGCTTTAAGCAAAGAGGGCGAACAGGGCCAGAAGACAATGAACAAATACACGAGATGGTTGGCGGTTCCGCTGTCATTTTTACAATCATACGGGACAATTTTGCTGCTTAATTCTCAATCTCAAGTGCCGATTTTGGAGAATATTAAGGATCCGCAGGTGCTTTTGCCTGTCATGCTTACCGTTACGGCGGGAACAATGTGGTTAATGTGGCTCGGTGAAATCATTACGGAAAAAGGCATCGGGAACGGCATCTCCATATTGATCTTCATAAACATAGTAGCCGGCATGCCACAGATCATCGCTCAAAGCTTGTATCTCGGGCAGGCCGACTCACAGGCTCTCATACCTTTTATAACAAACATTTTATTCACGATTATTATGCTGGTCGTGATAGTTTTGATCACCGAAGCCGAAAGAAAGATTCCCGTCACTTACGCGGGACATAGATTCCAGGGTCGCGGCGAGCAGTCAGCTCTACCGATTCGCATCAATCAGGCCGGAATGATCCCGATCATATTTGCGGTATCGCTCGTAAGCTTTCCGAGTTTGCTGGCTCAGTTCATGCAGAGGGCTACCAATCCCATGCTAAAGAATATAGGGAACTTTTTTGCGACTTATTTCGCGCCGCAAAGCGCCACATACATGGTGCTTTACTTCCTGTTTATAATTCTGTTCACCTATTTTTACGTCAGCATTACATTCAATCCCAAACAGGTTGCCGAAAATATCCAAAAACGCGGCGGTTATATTCCCGGCATCAGACCGGGCAGCCAAACCGTTGAATATCTCGGCAAAATTTCAAACAGATTGAATTTGTTCGGAGGCACTTTCTTGGCTCTTATAGCGGTTGCGCCAATAGTAATGAGCAGATTGATGTCCGGCAGCGGACTTGGTTCGGTGCAAAGTTTGATTTCCGGCGCCGGAATGATAATCGTGGTCGGCGTGGTGCTGGAATTGGTAAGGCAAATCAACGCGCAGTTGATTATGCACGATTACGATAAGTTGGTTTGAAAATTTGCATTCTTATGCAATTCGCGCCACTTGACACATTGAGAAAGCCCCCCCCCCCATCAGGTTAAGAGAACCGCGGATTCGTGGACCACCGGCGTTCAAATTGCAAGGCCGGCCGGCGAAACGCTGATAGAGGCCATCGTCGCGGTTTCAATGATCGCCCTGATTGTGGCGCCGGCTTCGGGATTGTACATCGCAAATTCAAGGATAACCGCAATGAACCGCAACGATTTGGTTGCGGCGGGTTTGGCGGATGAGGGCGTGGAGGTGATGAGAAATATCCGCGATACGAATTTGATAAAATTTTCGCCGAAAGCGAAGAGTTGCTGGAATGCGACGCCGAAGTTCGATAGCATTGATGATTGCGATAAAAAAGCCAATAAAATGGCGCAGGAAGTCGGCGAAAAACATTTTAAATTGACTCTTGATCCCGAAACTTTCGATTGGGATTTGGAGGACGGTTCCGCCGATTTGTCGGCGGGAATCGCGGAAGAATACAGATTGAAACTGGACGAGGCGACGGCGACGAATCCGGAGTGCAATCCCAGTGGCGGAGGAGCGCAAAACTGCAGTGCGCATACGGGTTTATATTTTTCGCCGCCGCGGAATGCTCCGCAAGCGTTGAATTCCCGCGGAAGTCTTTCGCGTTTTTACCGCCAAATCGGCATCAAATACACGACCAACGGCAAAGCGATGAAAGTCACCTCCACGGTTAAATACATGAACGGCGGTTCGGAGCGCACAATCAAACGCGCGGTGATTTTAACCAACCAGCCTTCATGAAAAATTGTCATCCCCGCTTTAAGCGGGGATCTACAAGCGGTCTCCCGCGCGCCATACATGTCATCCTGAGCCTGCCGAAGGACGGCGTCAGCCTGATGATCGCGATCGTGTTCGTGTCCTTCTTCATGCTGGTGATGGCGGGTATGCTGGAGGTGTATATGCGCACGATCAATTCGATCAATAACCGCGAAGCGAAGGTTAAAGTGGATTTGCTGGCCGAGTCCGCGCGGGAAGTGGCCGGAGCGTTGCTTGCGGACGCGGCGGTTGGAGCGAATTTCGGCAGTCCGGATCAAAATTTGAGCGCTGAAGATGCAGAGCTGGTCAATCTTCTTTATGACATGGCGGAACAGGATATGAAAATTGCGAATTGCAGGCCGGCGGCGAACGCGGCGAGCGGCGGCCAAACCGAGCCGTGCGTGAGTATTGAAGTTAAGGGGCGAAGCGGCGATGGCGACAAGGTGGGTTTAAGCGGGCCCGGTGGCGGTCTTGGCGGTTTGGAATACTTCAGCGCGCCGATGAAGGGGACCGGCAACGGGTCGTCGACGTGCGCGTCTGCGGCCGCCGCCGATTTGAACGATGCCGACGACGCGTGCAATTGGAATCGTTTATACGTCGGGCAAAGCGTGGAAGTGCCGCTTTATTACATTGATGCGAGCGGACAGCCGGTGAAGCTTTTTGCCGGTTCAAACGATGAATTCAGGCTGAGAGTGAGGACGCCGCTTTGCGCGGAGTTTGGCGCGAGCGGCACGAATTGTGATGATGGACGCATAATTTTGTATCCCGATCCGCGGCCGAACATGCAAAGCGCGCCGGACTACGGTAACCCCTCAAAAGACCCCGTTTTGATTCAGTGGACGATTTCGGATTTGGACCCGAGCGGGGGCGGGGCGTCGTTGCTGGCGAATGAGGCGGTGGAGGGGGGCGGGAAGAGAAAGCCTGCAATTTCAGGTTTTACGCCATCATTTGATCACCAAAATACTGAAATATCTGCCGGTAGAATCAATCTTGCAAAAAGTGGTATTAATCTCGGAACTGCCAATCCTCCATATGATCCTTTGGACCAAAATGTGGTTTTGAATTATTTCAACGGATCGGACGGTTCGCAATTAAGAGGAATTGACCTCGGCAGGACATCAATCAGTATAAAAGATTTTCTTTCCAAATCCGACGTGAAAAACCCCGTTCTTCGCCTTTCGCTGGTCGACCAGCCACAAATCGCCGGATGCAAATCGACCACCGGAACCTGCGTACAGGACGTCAACAAGTCAGCCCTGAACATACCGTATCTTGAATATCAGCTTTTGGTTAAAGGCATGCCTATTCCGGACAGCAAGGATGTCGTGACGGTAAAGGTTAAAGTAGGAGATTTTAAGAAAGAGATAACGGTTCCAATCGAGCACAAAGCCGGTTTGGGAGGTTTTGCCCTCGAGAATCTGTAATTTATCAGTAACTTTCAACAGCGGTCTGTTGACATTGGCTGGAACTTTGTGATAATAATAAGCACTTTAATATGTCTGAAACACCTATCAAAGATCGAGAATTGTCATTGCGAGTCCGCCCTTTGTCATTGCGAGCCCCGCAACGCGGGGCGAAGCAATCTTCTCCTCTTGCCAAAGCCGTCGGTCTCGTTGCCGGCGCCGCGCTTGCAGTGGTTGGCGCGGAAAAGACCGCGAATGCGCAAATGCTTGTGCCGTTTGGATCGGGAGTGATTGCAGTTAATGGCATACCAAATCCGAGAGGTGGTGTCGATGCACAATTTGTGCCTGGAATTAGAGGAAATCGCGTGCGAATGATGTTTCCGACAGTATTGCGTAACAACAGCAGTCGCTCGGTTTCTCCAGATCAATCAAGTTCATATAATGCAGCTGAGTTTGAATTAAGACGTAACGCGAACGGCTCTTTAAGTTTTGTTCAAATAGGAGATTCCGTTGATACGATAAGGGTTGGTGGTGCTTGTAGGGCAGTAGATTATGTTCATCCTGATGGCAGGGTTACGGAAATTAGGTCTCCTGTTCTAAATCCTGTAACTGGTGCAGTAATCGGTGACCTAGGGGTTGATGGACAGAATCGTTGGGAAGTGAATACTATTGGATGTTCAGAACCTCAATACATCGCCCGCGGCACTCGTCCGAACGAACTTTTGGTAGTGGCGGCGTTTAACGCGCCGGGCCTAACGAACGGTGTGTCGCGCGTTTGGAGAGTCCAAATAACCGTGCCGGATATTTGCGCCGATATTCAGAATCGAATTGCGG
>JACRID010000088.1 GCA_016220145.1 Candidatus Peregrinibacteria bacterium | reverse complement strand
CCTTTTTTAAGTAAATAAAGCTCGTGCCGCCAAAAGAAATCGGCAAAAAGGGCTCAAAATGCGCTTCATTTTTTACTTTTTCTTTAAATTCAGCGAAAGCTTTCTTTTCACCGCGTTCAGGGTCGCCATAATAACAATTCCAATCATCAAACGTGAGAATTGCGCCGTGCGCAAGCTTATCTTTAATAAATTTTAAAACTTCGATTGCGGACGAGTAATAATCGGAGTCCACATACGCAAGTACGATTTGATGATTATTGTTCCATTTATATTCCGGCAATACATCTTCATAAAAACCTTTTACGGTTGTTATTCTATACGAATCAAGTTTGCATACTTTTTTAAAACGTTCTTCGGACGTAAAATTCATACTTGCTCTCCAGATTTTTTGCTTATCTATACCGTGAGGCTCTGGCATGCCCTCAAAAGAATCAAAAGCATAAAAATGACGAATGCGACCCGGATATCCCCATCGTTTGTAATTACCCAAAGTATTCAATGCAAACCTAAATGTGTTGATTTCATGCGAGCCGAATTCCACATAAGCCCCTTCCATCCTATTGACATGTAAATAGTGTGCTGCATTTTCAAACCATGCATAGCAATTACGCAGGTTTGAACTCACTTTGTGCGGTAATGGCGTAATTTTAGGGTATTTATCAAAAAAATCATGGTAATAATCCGCTAAAACGGAATATAAACTTTCTGGTAGCACACGGGCGATTTTTTTTAGGATTTTTTTCATAAACGCATCTTAATTCTTTTTAAAATCTCGGGAACAACAGAAGCTGCTGTGAAATATTTTTTAAATGTCCGATAGCCGCCTTCGCCTATTTTAGACAATAACTGCGGATCAAACAATGCCTTCGCAATCAGGTTGGCGATTTCATCAACATCTTTTCCGAGCAAAGCATTTTCTCCGTGAACAATTTCCGGCATGGAAAGGGCGGCATCTTTATGGGCAACGACGCAACAGCCCAATGACCAGGCATGCAAATAGCGTGTATGGCCGACTTTGTAGTCACTAGCGTTATTTAAACATAAGAAAATACGTGAAGCCAACATTTCCCCGTCTATATCATCCACAAATCCGCGCATGCGAACTTCCGGCGATTCCAAATTTTTGACTATAGCGGGATGTGGGCTACCAGCACCAAACAAATTAATTCCGTATTTTTTACCATTCATTGCGCGACGCAACGCCGGTAAAAAATCACGGCCAAGTATTTCAAGACCGTGAGTGTTTGCCGTCCCTCCTAGCTTGCCAATATTGGCTATAATAACCGGCACACCTTCTTCCCCAAGAGTTAAGCGCTTTTGCCGCCACTCTTCACCAAAACGATCAATCCACAAATTTTGAATATAAAAAGCATTCTTGTGGCCATGTTCTATATAGTACTGCGCATCATTCAAAGCGACATCCCCAAGAATTTCATATTTTTTAATCTCCTTTAAATGAAATTTCTCCAATTTTTTATAAAAAAACTTCTGGGCAAGATACTTAAAGAATCCTATTGTGCCGTGTTGATAATTAAACTCGGTCATTGCAAGCGCAGACTTGTGATCCGGATTTCCGTAATAAGCAAATTTAAGCACTGGAATATCCGCGCAAAGACTTGTGCACCATTCCGTCCACGGTATAAAAAGCACGTCCGGCTTATGCGAAAGAATTAAATCTTTGGCCAATTGTTGAAAAATAATTTCCGGATAAAAATCGGATAATTCAGTAAATAAAACACGATTCAATGCGGATCTCTTGGGCGGAGTGGGAGGTAAGGTTAAAACCGGTAAAACATCGACGCCCTGCTTGCGTAACAATGCAATTCCTTCTTCGTCTTCTGCGGTGGGATGAGGCTCATCGTTATATTTATTTATTTTCAGAAACGTCACATGTACGCCGTTCGTACGTGCCAATTCCGAAATAAGTTCAAACAAAACAATATTTGCCGCACGTATACTGTGTGCCGGACGCGGCCATAAAGGATTTACGACCAGGAAGCGGATTTGATTCATATCCTTATATATTTATTCCCTCCGGAAGAGTTATAGCAAGCTTCCATTAATTTCTGCACGCGCAAGCCAACGGTAAAATTTGGCATAAATTGTTTTTTACTCTTAACTGCCTTAACAAAACGATGCGCCAAAGAACGAAAAGGCTTAATACGACCATCGATATTCCGTGGCACCTTAGGAATTAATATTTTTCTTTCATGTTCGCCTTTGCGGATTTTAAGCGCAAAACCACTCATATAATCAAAAGTCGGATTGTGTAAAATGACGGTAGCGGAATCAAATACGATTTCCCATCTGTGACCTATGCCCGAAGGACTTGCATTGCTAATTGTGGCTGCAATTTTTGCAATCTTAGGATGATTAAAAATAATACTTACTAAATCCTCTGCCGGAGAACTTCCCTTCGGCGAAAATACGGACGTTTCTTTTGAGCTACTAGACGCCAAAAGGCCAGTTACAGGGCCGAATAGCCATTCAATTAGATAAAACATATGAGATCCAAGCAATGAAATCACGCCGCCGCCGCGCTTTGCATCCACTTTCCATGACCATTCTTTTTTTCTATGCGCAGCGGAATAAACCATCCAAACAATTTGAACATGCCTTACATTCCCGAATTTTTTGCTATCTATGATTTCTTTTAATTTTTTAAAAACATCGAGTTCGGCAAACTGAAAATCTATACCCGCAATGTTTCCCTTCGCAAGTTTTTCAAGCTTTAGTGCACTTTTTAAAGAAATGCTCAATGGCTTCTCTGCGAGTACAGGCACTCCTTTTTTAAAAGCCATAGAGATTGCCTTTTCGGCTTCGCTTGGAGGAAGCGCTATTGTAATCGCATCTAGCTTTTGTTGAAAAAAATCCTTTAAAGTTGCACACGCAACTGGGATATCAAACTTCTTAGCCACCAACCTGACCTTAGTCAAATCTCTGCCTGCAATAGCAACGACCTGAACTCCCTTCAACATTTTCAAAGCAGGCACATGAATATTTGCACCAAAACCCAATCCTATAACACCAAATCTTAGTGGCTTTAAATTCATATCTCTAAAATACTTGGCCATGGCAAAGGTACTATAAACTTCCCTTTAAAACCCTTCTTTCTAAGATTAGCCGTTAATTCATTCGTAATATGCCACGAAAAAAGAAGAGCATATTCGGGTTGATCGGCATAGAGTTTTTCTTCGTCCAAAACAGGTATGCGCGTCCCCGGTACATACTTGCCGACTTTTGGAGAAGTTTTTATTTCCATCACGCAATCAATCAAACCGTCATCAAGGCCAACATAATTTATCAGCGTGCTTGATCGCGAAGGTGCACCTATGCCATATATTCGTGCTCCGGCCTCTTTTAACGGCCTTAATAATTCATGTAAAGCCAATTTTGATTGTATTACTTTTTTTCTAAATGCTGCGAGTGCGCTGCCGTCCGTTATTCCTTTGCGATCTTCTTCCGCCAAAATTTCCGAAACGGAATTATCGGCTTGCTTCTGTCCTTTTCTTGCCGCGTAAACGCGAATTGATCCGCCATGGGTCGGAATTCTAGTAACATGAAAAACTTCTAAACCATGCATATTCAAAAGATAAGAGAGACTGCGCATCGAATAATATCTCAAATGTTCATGATAAATCGTGTCGTATTGGACCGTTTCGATCAAACCTAGTAAATAATGAGATTCGGAAATAAAAACTCCATTCGGCGCCAATAAATCCAAAATTTCATCAACAATAGGATGAATATCTCCTATGTGTGCAAAAACATTAGCTGCCGTAATAACCTTTGCCTCTCCATACTTTTTCTTTGCAGCCGCAGCATTTTTAGCATTAAAAAATACTTTTTCGCTCGTAATGTCATTTGCATTGGCAATATCAGCCGCATTTGTCGGCTCAATACCTAAAACTCTATACCCGGCATTTTTAAAATTACTTAAAAGCGTACCGTCATTTGAGCCGATATCAGCAACCAAATCCCCTGCTTTCAATCCAAGCAGTGATGAGCTTTCGCGACATAAATTAGCAAAATTCTCACGAAGAATTTTCGTACTTGCACTCAGATACGGATAGGTCAGCGGAAACAAAATGTTCTGATCTACCTCTAATCCTATCTGCACAAGGGTACACTTTTCACATCGTAACATTTCAAGCGGATAAACTGTTTCCTCTACCGGCGTACTGCCAATAGTAGGCATTGTATTAACCGGTGGTATATATCCGATAAAAAGCACGCTTCTCAGTCCGCTTGCTCCACAAATTTGGCATTTTTCAACTGGTTTGGATGTATATTCTTTCGGCATATTTTGGTAATTAGGATTTTATGGATTTAGCATAATCAGCATACCACTGAATAATGCTCGGCAAACCTTTATCAAATGAGATTTTTGGTTTAAAACCAAGCGCAACCAATTTACCAATATCCGGACAACGCCGTGGTGTGCCACCTTCCATTGGGACACCATTAACAATCTTCGCTTTTCGTCCCAAATACGCAACGACCTTCCGGGCTACTTCCTTAATCGTAATTTCTTCGGGATTTCCGATGTGATAAATATTTAGATGTTTCCCATTTTCAATAACCCGCATCAATCCTTCCGTAAAATCATCTATATGAACAAATGCGCGTGTTTGAGTTCCATCACCTTGTATCTCAAACGGCACCAACCCAACCGGTGTCTTTTTAATAACATTAATGGCACGCAAAACAAATTGAGGCAAAACATGTTCAAACCCCATGTCAGGACCGTAAACATTATGTGGACGAAAAATAACCACCCTGTTAAAATCCGTTCTTCCATAATTTATAGCCATGAGTTCGCTTATAATCTTGCCTCCAGCGTAGGAATAACGAGGATTTAAAACATCTGGAATGGAAAGTAGCACATACTCATCAGTTGGTATCTTAGGCGGTGATTGGTAAACTTCAGAACTTGACGCTAAAATCAATTCTTTAATTTGTTCCTTCTTACATGCATCCAACACATTTAACATCCCCCTCACTCCAACATCCAAAACAAGTTCTGGCTTTTTGTAAAAAAATTCTGTCCCGTTAACAAAAGCGAGATGGATTATACTTTCAGCACCTTTTGCGGCTTTAAATACCGCATCAGCATTTCTTATATCGCCCTCAATAAACTCTATATCTTTTATAACCGAATTCAATTTTTGGATTGCACCGCGTGAATTATTATCCAAAACCCTAACACCATACCCATCACGCACAAGTCTTTTCACCAATGAAGAGCCAATAAATCCACTACCGCCAGTTACAAGGAACTTTTTTTTACTCATATTAAATTATTTATCTAGCAAACCCGACTTCCAAATGCTACCAAGTCCGACATATTTAACACCAGCCGGCAGATATAAATCTTCGGAAATGAAATTATTCCAGAAATCGTAAACTACAGCAGGCTTCGCCATTTTCTCAGCAAGCTTTTCAATTGGCATTCCAGCAAATTGAGGATGATTATTTAAAATTAATACAATGCTGGCATCAGAAAACGCATCACTTAAATCATTTTGCGGATCAAGTCCAAATTTTAAGATTTCATCTCTCGAAACCATAGGATCATAGCCGCGGAAATGTGCAGTTGAAAAATGTTTTTGTAACTCGATAAAAATCGGACGTGCCATTGTTCCCCTCAAATCATCTGTAGCCGGCCTACCTTTGAAGGCTATGCCAAGCAAAGAAATCACTGGATTTCTCGAAAAGCCCTGTATTTTTCTTGTCAGTTCCGCCAATTTTCCTATCACCTCACTTGGTTGACGTTCATTAACTCGCCTAGCAGCGAGAGTAATCTCGGACTCAATTCCCAATTCGCGCAAGCCCTCGGCCAAAATATGCGGATCTTTTTCCAAACATGGTCCGCCGACCGGTCCGGGCCACGCCACATTTGTACGAGGATACCCTAATTTCCCCCTGCTAATAACTTCGGCGGCGCTTATGCCAGCCGCATCACACATTCGCGCTACTTCGTTACCATAAGCCAGAAAAACGTCCCTGTGCGCATTGTCGATTAGTTTTATCATTTCTGCAGTTTCAACATCGCTAACACGCACTACAGAGGGCGTAACAAACTGAAATAGCTGGGCGGCCCTAACTGCCGATTCTGAGTTTATTCCTCCTACGATTTGCGGTAATTGACGCAATTCTATAAGTGCATGTCCTTCTATCGTCCTTTCAGGACAAAATGCCAAATCAAACCTAACTCCAGCTTTTTCCAAAAGAGGCATCACTACTTTTCGCGTAACCTTTAATTTAACTGTAGATCTCAAAATCACCATGTCGCCATCCTTCAAATGTTTTGCAACCTCAATAGCAACATTTTCGATCACGTCCAACCGAGATTTACCATCTGGCCCAAGCGGAGTACCAACTGTAATTATATAAACAGTAGAGTTACAACTAGCCGGTACTTTATTAAAAAATTTTATTTTGCCAGCTCTAATTAGTCTCCTGAGATGATCAGGAAGGCTCGGCTCAAAAAAATGAGGCTCACCCTTATTTAGCTTTTCCAGAACATCATCGCGAATTTCAACGCCGGTTACATCAAATCCAACGTCTGCCATTACCGTTGCAAGAGTGAGTCCTACATAACCTAGGCCCATTATACATACTGACTTGTCTCTGAATTTTTCATTAACGGTTATCATATATATTGTTTATCGTGTTTCTCAATATACCATTTTATGGTTTGCTGAAGCCCTTTATCAAAATCAACTTTTGCAATGGAACCGAATTCATGCTTGGCACGATTAACATCCAGCATTCTGCGAGGCTGACCGTCTGGCTTTAAGCGATTCCAACGTATTTCTCCATCAAAACCCATAAATTTACATACTTTCTCAACAAGTTTCCCAATTGTAATTTCAAAACCAGCACCGATATTTACAGGCTCTGATTCATCATATTTTTCAGTCGCAAGCACAATTGCTTCAGCCGCGTCTTCAACATACAGAAATTCACGCGATGCCTTACCTGTTCCCCAGATTTCCACCGATTTTTTACCTTCTTTTTTGGCGTCGTATACTTTTTTAATTAACGCAGGGATTACATGCGATGATTGCGGATCAAAATTATCGCCCGGACCGTAGAGGTTGACAGGCAATAAATATATTGCGTTAAATCCATACTCCTGACGGTAAGCCTGCGCCTGCACTAATAACATTTTCTTGGCTAAGCCATATGGCGCGTTCGTTTCTTCAGGATAACCATTCCACAAATCTTCCTCTTTAAATGGAACCGGCGTAATACGTGGGTACGAGCAAATTGTGCCCACTTGCACAAATTTCTTAACCCCTGCCTGTCGCGCCGCCTCCATAAGCTGAATCCCCATTATCGCATTATCATAAAAAAGCTGACCCGGATGTTCACGATTAAAACCAATGCCGCCAACCTTTGCGGCTAAATGAATTATGACATCCTGTCCTTGAACAACTTTTTTGCACACAAACATGTCGCGAAGATCAAATTTTCCCGATCTAGGAACGGTAATCGCCTTCTCCGGAACGCCGCGTTTTTTAAGAACATCAACAACATACGAGCCCAAAAATCCGGCGCCGCCAGTAACGAGAATCTTTTTATCCTTAAGATCAAGCATAGAATTCACTGTCATTTCGGACTTTATTCGGAATCTGGATCCTGAAACAAGTTCAGGGTGACAATTACATTATATCTTTCAAATATTCCGCCGTCAGAGGATGTCTTTTAGGCAACTCATACTTCACCGGATCAACGCCTTCATTCTTCAAATCTTCAATCAACATCAACGCCACCAAATCCTTAAAACGCACTTTGGGCTTCCAGTCAAGTTCGCGCCGAGCCTTGCTCGCATCCCCGCACAAATCTTCCACCTCGCTCGGACGCAAATAGCGCGAATCGGTTTCCACAAAATTCTTCCACTTCAGCCCGACAAGAGAAAAAGCCTCCTGCAAAAATTCACGCACAGAATGCGTTTCGCCAGTCGCAATCACATAATCATCCGGTTTCTTTTGTTGAAGCATTTGCCACATGATTTTTACATACTCGGCTGCATAACCCCAGTCGCGTTTTGCATCCAGATTGCCCAAATAAATCTTTTTATCTTTTCCGCTCAAAATTCGCGCAATGCCGCGCGTAATCTTGCGAGTAACGAATGTTTCGCCTCGACGCGGCGACTCATGATTCATCAAAATTCCGCTGCATGCAAACATCCCGTAAGCCTCGCGGTAATTCACGGTAATATTATGCGAAAAAACCTTCGCGACGGCGTACGGACTGCGCGGGTGAAACGGCGTCGCCTCATTTTGCGGCGGCGGCGAAGAACCGAACATTTCCGACGAACTATTTCCGCTAAATGCGAATTTGCCATTTCTATAAACAAGGAAATTATGATTATCTTTAACTTCCAAACACCAAACCTTGCCGATATATTTTCCCTTCTTAATATTATATTTATAAATTCTATTTTTATTTCTATATGCAACCGAGATTCGATATATCTGTCGACTGTTAAATCCGCATATTCTTTTATCTTTTTTAAAATAAGTGATTTTGGGCTGTTCTATTTTCAACGTCGGGATTTTATTGATTTTATATGTCAGTTCAATAAAATCCCTAGCTAATTTAGTAGAAACGGTAGTATAAGAATAACGTTCATTTTTAATTTTTCTAACGCAACCATCGGAATCTATCAATCCCTCAAATACTTTATATAACAAATCCGGCGATAATTCTAAAATCCATTTTGGGATTTGTTTTTCATAAACATTTTCTCCCGCTAATTTAAACATTCTGGCCATGGGATGACTGGAAAAACCGACATTGATGTCATCGGTCGTATATTGAATTTTATATTTTTTTAAAATGGATATTAATTTATATCTAGCTTTATCGGCAAGAGGCAAAGCAAACTGGACAAAATTGCTTTTGTATTTCACTTCTTTTAATTCAGTTATTTCAGGCGATACAAATTTACCTTCCACGTCGCGATTTTTTATAAACTCCTCCTTGGAACATTTGATTCTCGCTTTTTTATCATTTTTGACATAACCGTCTCCGACATATAATCCGAATAAATAACAAAAATCCTCGCTTTTCATGGAAGTCAGGAGATTTCTATATGTATTATTTGATTTGTTTTCTAAATCAATATACATAGAAAAATCTATCTCTGGAATATATCTGCCTTTCCAGCCGACTGTTGGCAACGATAAATTGCTGCTTCTGGGATATTTAAATAAAGATGAAATTTTTTGGGCATCAACAAAATTAATTGATTGTTTATCGTCTTCTATCAGCATTTTATGATTAGGCGTAACTAAAATATCCATTCTTCTACTCTTAAAATGAATCATGTCCCCCGAGTAATCGTACTCTAAAATTCTAAGGACAGGTTTTAATTCAATCTCTCTGTTATGCGGATTAATTGAATAAACCAAATCACCGCTTTTAATGTCTGTATATTTTTTCAATCCTTCTGACGTTAAAGTCAGCGTATCTTCGCTATAACACGCCTGATAAAACTTACACTTCAAATCAAGAGAACGAATCGCCTCAAGCAATCGAAGAGTACCGATCGCGTCAATGTCGGCCGTATATTCCGGAATTTCAAAAGAAACCTTAACGTGGCTCTGCGCAGCCAAATTATAAACTTCATCCGGCTTAATTTGCGCCAAAAGTTTGAGCATCGCGCTCGGATCGGCCAAATCGCCGTACCAGAGTTTAAACTTATAATTCTTTTCGTGCGGATCTTGATAAATATGATCTACGCGCGCCGTATTAAACGAACTTGAACGGCGCATCAGGCCGTTAACCTGATAACCTTTGGAAAGCAAAAGCTCCGCCAGATAAGAACCGTCTTGGCCCGTAATGCCGACTATAAAAGCGACTTTTCTGCTTTCTGTTGCCATATTGAAATATCGCCCCGAAGTTTATCATAAATGGTCGGCTATTTCACCGTGTAATTCTAAATCTCTGCCATTGATTATCATGATAAAGTAAAGTATATATTTATATGTATCATGTTTAACAGATTGCAAATTTTAAGATCGTCGGGTAATGAAAGCTGCTTTTTATGGGGGCCGCGCCAAACCGGAAAAAGCACGCTTTTAAAACATCTTTATCCAAGCTCCCATTATTATGACCTTCTTTTCTCCGAAGAGTTTGAACGTCTGACAAAAAAACCATCGCTTTTGCGCGAGGAAATTCTCGCAATGGAACCGCATGGACCCATTATCGTTGATGAAGTTCAAAAAATCCCGCGCCTGCTTGATGAAATTCAATGGCTGATCGTCAACAAAAATATTTCCTTCATTTTATGCGGATCAAGCGCGCGGAAATTGAAACGAAGCGGCGCAAATCTGCTCGGAGGACGCGCTTTGCGCTATGAACTCTTCCCTTTTGTTTCAAAAGAAATACCAAATTTCAACCTGTCACGCGCTCTCAACAACGGACTTTTACCGCGCCACTATCTTGCAAACGATCCGGCTCCCCTTATCCGTGCCTACATCGGCGATTACCTCAAAGAAGAAATCGCCGCGGAAGCGCTAACCAGAAACGTTCCGGCATTTGCGAAATTTTTGGAAATCGCGGCGTTGAGCAACGGCGAAATCGTCAATTATACGAATATTGCAAGTGAGTGCGGCGTAAGCAGCGTTACAGCAAAGGAATATTTTCAGATTCTGTGCGACACATTAGTGGGATGCTTTATGCCATCTTACATAAAACGCCCGAAGCGCAGGGTGATTCATGCTCCCAAATTCTATTTTTTTGATGTTGGAATTACGAACGTTTTACTGAAACGCGGGGAAATAGTTCCCGGAACGGAATATTTCGGAAGAGCCCTCGAACACCTTGTAATGCAGGAAATAAAAGCGCACAGCCATTATTCTGGCATAGAATATCCAATTTCATATTGGCGCAGCGCATCAGGCTTGGAAGTGGATTTTATACTCGGGGATCATCAGACCGCCGTGGAAGTAAAAAGCACGTCGGAAGTGCAAGAGAGACATATTCGCGGGATTTCGGCTTTCAGGGATGATTACAAACCGAAACGATCAATCGTTGTCTCTATGGACAGGAGAAAACGTATCATGGGTAACATCGAAATTATGCCTGTTATGGAATTTCTTGAGGAATTATGGGACGGTAAACTCATGTAGATCGGGCTAATAAAAACAACATCAAAGACACCTTTTACCGCATTAATTTGATGTAAATTTCAATTGACATCAAATGGCCGTTTGTTGTCAATTCGACTTTACATGAAACAGATCATGTGAGCCACTCGCTCGCAAAATGCTATTGTAATGGCCCGCCATAAGCCCTACAATCAATTTCCTATAAATAACCCATAATATTATGTACACAGATGACTCAACCCCTGCTGATCAAACCGATCAGGAATCGGTTTCGCCAAAATCCACAAAAGGGGAAATATTTTCCGCGTACAAACAATTATTGAAAGAATTCCATGAAAAGGCCGGCGACAGCCGGGGCAAAAAAGAGACCAAACAGGCGCACGAGCAGGAAATCGTTCAAAGGGCATCCGGATATTCCGTGGAAAATATCCTTGAGGCCATTTCCAATTTGGATTCAACGGTACGCAGATCTCTGCGGGATTTGGGGGAACAACTGATACGCGAATCCCAAAAACTGCGCGAACTGCAGGACGCGATCCGCATCGAGCAGGAAAATCTGCAAAAAACAAAGGAAATCAAGGTGGAGGTTGACACGCTTGAAAACCTCATAGAAGCGCAAAGGGCGGAGAAACGGCAGTTTGAGGAAGAGACGGTTTCAAAGCGCGAGGATTTCCAGAAAGAGATGCAGGCCACGAAAGAAGCATGGAAAAGAGAACAAGAAGAATACGAATACGAACGGGAACTTAATCGCAAAAAAGAAGAAAATGAATATGCGGAAAAAACGGCGCAGCGCGAAGCAGAGCTCGCCAACAGAGTTAAAACAATTGCCACTGCGGAACAGGAATTGGCTGATCTGCGCAAAAAAGCGGCGGAATTCGCATCGGAACTGAATGAAGCCGTCAGAAAAGCAAAAGAAGAGGCTTCGAGTGAAATACGCAAAGAAGAACAAACAAAAGCGGACCTTTTAAAAGAAAAATACGATGGCGAACGCAGAATCGCCGCGCTCACAATTGACATGCTTAAGGAACGTGTGGCGGCAATGGAAACTGAAATGGCCGCACTCAAAACCGCCCTGTCATCCGCCACGCAAGAAGTGAAAGATGTAGCGGTAAAGGTAATTGAAGGCCAATCCCGCCTTGGGGAAACGCAGCGGATGTCTCAATTGCTTGCGGAACAAAAGGGCAGAGGTGAAACCAAGAGGGAATAACATTGCCGTTTTCTTGTTTTTCGGCTGTACGAAAACCTCATGTCAAGTTCTGCCCGGGCAGACTTCTGATGTTGTTTTGCTCTATTTAAAGCCATTTGTGATTCTTCTAAATTTAACTAAACTCAATTGTAAATTATGCCTAATTTTAGGATAAGGTAAACTACGGCTCATGCGATTTTTGGTTTGAAAAAGATTGAATGAATAAAACGGATAGGGTGGAAGCGGATGTATTTTTTAGACCATTCTTGGCCTGCCGGGGCGCGGGATCATGTTTCGCAAAGCGAAATGCCGAGACTGCCGTCGAGGCAATCCCGCGCCCGTCGCGAGGGCGTACATGTTAGCCCGAGCGACAGTGTGGGCCATGGGCGAAAAAATACTCCGGTTCCACCCTCAATAAGATCAAATGTTAAGTTCT
>JACRID010000084.1 GCA_016220145.1 Candidatus Peregrinibacteria bacterium | reverse complement strand
TCGAAAATACGATCGGACTTCTGCGACGCTGGTTTTTCAAAAAAGGCACCGACTGGTCGACGGTGAACGAAAAACAGTTGCAGCATGCACTATCAACACTCAACAACAAATACCGAAAATCCCTAAACTACGCCAGTGCTTTGGAGGTCGCCATGGCTCATAGTATTATTACTTCCGACCCTAACATCAAAAGTTGCATTTGAGGTCAGAATTCACCTTTTTTATTCCGTCTAAATAATAACACAAATCCCCCCCCGTCAAGTGACGCGTTAGGTTACACCACATTCAAACACGACTTTAACCAGTTCTCGCTGGGATTTTATTCGGAACTTTGGGTATAATAGGCACGCTTAGTTTATTCGTGCGCGGGTGCTGAAATTGGTAGACAGACTACCTTGAGGTGGTAGCGCTCGTAAGAGCATGGAGGTTCGAGTCCTCTCCCGCGCACCAAAATAAGCCAGTTGGATCCCATGAGCTATCACATGGTGATTTTTGCATAGCGGCTTCAAGAAATACGGATTGTGATTTGCAGTCAAAGCAAAAGGAATTTCGTGATGAAGGTGATCCGCATTATTTTTGCAGTTCGGCATTGCGCATTTGTTACCATATTCCTTTTGAATTAAATGCTCTATCTTTACAGAAACATAACGTGATGATTTTTCAACAGATTGTGCCTGCGCCAATTTCTCTTTTTCTTGAGCGATTTCTTGTTCCCGTTTTTGAAGCATTCCTCCAATCAGCGCATTTACATCGATACCCTTATCCTTTAATTCAACCAGCTTTTCCAAGATTTCATCTGACAATTGCAATTTCATTAACTGCTCCACACGGGCTTCTTGCATAATCGGCAATTGCTCGTCTTGTTTGTGCCCGGGCACCACGCACGAGCGCAGAGAGTGCGCTTTGGCTTGCCTTCTCGTCTGCGCTTTCTCGTCCCTCACGAGAACCTCCAGCGCACTTTTTGGCAAAATTTTGACTTGTTCAACCAAAAAGCTCTGATTCTCCCGAGTGGCAATCCCGGCAACTCTGGCCAGCTTATTCACGCTCACTTCGCCATCAACCAAAGCTTTATGCAAATCCGGCTTATCTTGAAATTTTTTCTCCAGACTCAATGCCCGACTCACCTGTTCATTGCTGACACCGGCCAACTTCGCCGCAAAGTCAAAAACCGAACAAAAACCTTTCTTTTCATATAATTTCCGCCTGTAAACTTCCGGCAAAAGTCCGATAAATTTTTGCCGCCAAAATCGCGCGCGTTCGCCATATACCTTACAAAGTTGGAATAATTTTTCATCATTTAACTGAACTGCAGCTTGGCCTGTTTGCATAATTTTTTGAATTATAGAATATATAAGTGTACGCTCATACATTGCGCGTTTCCCACTTGAAAATCAATCTTTTCGGCTTGAAGAACCCTGTCAATAATTGCAAAATGCGCAACGCATTTAAGGCTTGGCAAAGCCAAAAAAAAACACCACTAAGTTGACGCACAGTGCATTGTGTTGAAATATACTGGACATAGCGGAGATGCATTATTGGATTCCCTCCTACAGCGAAATCCCCGGCACCGGAAACTTCAGGCACATCTGTTTAATTTCCTCCTTCACGCCTGCGAGAAGTTCTTTATCGGTGTGGTTTCGAACAACTTTGTTCATCCAAGTGGCCACCTTCCTCATTTCCGGCTCCTTTAGACCGCGCGTCGTCGCTGCAGGCGTGCCAAAACGAATTCCGCTCGGATCGAAAGGTCCCCTTGGATCATATGGCACTGTATTCTTATTCAAAGTGATTCCGGCAAAATCCAGCGCGTCTTCCGCTTCCATTCCTTTAATACCAAACGGCGTCATGTCTGCCAAAAGAAGATGATTGTCGGTTCCGCCGGTGACAAGCTTCCAGCCAAGTTTATTTAATTCCTCAGCCAGCGTCTTTGAATTTTTGATAATTTGCGCTGCATAAGCCTGAAATTCTGGCTTCAGAGCCTCGCCAAAACAAATCGCCTTGGCGCAAGTCGTGTGATCGTGCGGACCACCCTGCAAACCCGGGAAAACCGCCTTGTCAATCGCCTTCGCATACTTTTCCTTGCACATAATGATGGCGCTTCTCGGCCCGCGCATCGTCTTGTGAGTCGTCGTCGTCACCACATCAAACCCGAAATCAAAAGGATTTTTAAGCTGCTTGCCGGCGATCAAACCCGCCGTGTGAGAAATATCCGCCATCGCAATCGCGCCAACCTCGTCGCAAATCGCCTTAAAACCGGCCCAATCAATATCCCGCGGATAAGCGGTGTAACCCGCGACGAGCAACTTTGGCTTGCACTCAAGCGCAATTCTGCGCACCTCGGCCATATCTATCCTTTGCGTATCCTTATCTACAAAATAAGGCACGAAATTGTAAAATTTACCGGAAAAACTAATAGGAAGTCCATGAGTGATATGCCCGCCTTGGTCCAGCTTAAGCCCCATAACCGTGTCCTTATAATTCAAAAGCGCAAAGTAAACCGCGCTGTTTGCCGGACTGCCGGAATAAGGCTGAACATTAACATGCTCCGCATTGAACAACTTTTTTGCTCGATCGATGGCAAGGTTCTCTATTTGATCAACAAAATGCTGCCCTCCGTAATAGCGTTTCTCGGGATATCCCTCAGAATATTTGTTGGTAAAAATCGATCCCATGGCCTCCAAAACAGCCGGACTAACATAGTTTTCCGACGGAATCATCTCCAGACCTTCTGACTGGCGCTTCATTTCTCCGCGTAAAATTTCATACACCGTTGGATCTTGTGCTTGTATTGCAGACATAAAAATTGGGTTATTAAAATAACGGCCGGAGATTAATGACCTTTTTTGCTTTGTTTTAAGCGCAAGATTTTGCATCTAATAATTCTTTCTTCTGTGACGATGTAATCGACAGGTACATCATATTTATGCGTCGGGACTTTTTCAATAATTTGAAATTCATAGGCAAGGCCGATTGTTGTACAACGCAATTTCTTTAAAAAACGGTCGAAATAGCCGCCGCCAAAACCAATCCGGTGGCCTGTTTTATCAAACGCAATTCCTGGAATAAGTGCAATATCGACAGCCCCCCACTTTGCTTTGCGAACGCAATTTTTCGGCTCTCTTATACCAAAATGTCCTTTGGTGAACTCGGCCTTTTCGTGCAGTTCGTGAAGATGAAGCAATTTACCGGAAATCCGCGGCACCACAATCTTTTTCTTATCCATAAATTTCGCAACGATAGCGTCGGTTGAAACCTCTCCCTTATGCGACAAATAAGTAAAAAACTCCTTTGCACTCTTAAATTCGACAAAATCGCTGAGTCTTTTCAAAATAAGATCATCTTTTTCTTTTTTCCTCAAAGGACAATGTAATTCCCGCCGATTCAAAAAGGCTGTCCTAAGCTTCCTTTTCACGGGTGCATTATATCAGAAGACCGGCCGCAGGGTATTTTTTCCGAGAATAGTTTTTTGCGGGGTGGGGATTTTTTAAAATTTGCGAAATCGGATGTATTTTTTCGACCATTTTTGGCCTACCGGAACGCGGGATCATGTTTTGCGAAGCAAAATGCCGAGACTGCCGTCGAGGCAATCCCGCGTTCGTCGCAAGGGCGTACATGTTAGCCCGAGCGACCAGTAGGCCATGGGCGAAAAAACACTCCGGTTCCGCAAATTTGCCGGAAAAACACATATGCTAAAATACCTCCATGATTATCAAAGAAATTATAAATCGCCGAAGCATCCGCAGTTACACCTCCGAACCCGTTTCGGACGAGCAAATAACCGAAATAATAAAAGCGGCACAATTTGCGCCGACGTCAAATCACAACTGCGCGGTGGAGTTTGTGGTCGTAAAAGGCGCGAATAAGAATAAGGTTTACGACGTCCTGAAAAAGGATTTTGTAAAGGAGGCGCCTGTTTTGATCGTGCCGGTGCTTGATAAGGCTAAATCTGTGGCGCCTGTTCAGGATTTGTCCATCGCTTCCGAGCACATGATGTTACAAGCGACGGCGCTCGACCTCGGTTCCGTCTGGAAGAATTTGGACGAGACTTGGGCGGCCGAAGTCAAAAAAATCCTACAAATTCCGGAGACCCATCTGATCATAAATTTAATTCCGATCGGGCACATAAAAACACCTACTCCGGCGCATACCGACGCGGAATTCAGCGGAAAGAAGATTCACAAGGAGAAGTGGTAGATTTAGGCTGGCCCTGCATTACTCCTGATGCCAATTCAAAGCCGACCAATCATCCTGAAAATCATCTTTGATCTTATTCGGAAGCAGATTTCGGAAAAAATTTTCGTAATAAGAAAATTCCACCTGCAAAGGTTTCTTTGAAAAAGTCGGGTCTTTTCTAAAAACATGGGCCTCTCCAATATTAAAGAAACGCTCATAAACATGGACCAGTTCATGCAAGGGCAAAATAAAATCGTCAGGATTGCTGTGCCCGCGGTTTAAGACAAGAATTCCTTTTTTAGTGGAATTATCCACTCCTCCGCTTGATACCGTAAGGGTCGGGGAATAATAAACAATAACATCAAAATCCCGATCCGCTTCCGCCAGAATATCTTCGGGATAAGGTTCAATTTGAGTAATATCAACTTTTCCGTCTCCGGTTAATCCTCTGAAAGAAGCGCCATCGGCAAGGAATAACTTCGTTTTTATGGACATCTTTCCTCCCGTGTTTTTTTCAATAAAAGCTTTGACAATATCCCACTCCAAAAGAAATTTTCTATATTCGCCCTCGTCAAAAGCATCTTCCAAATTATCCGTAATCACTGCCGGTATAACGACCAAGGCGACTTTTTGGACGTATCTTGGCGGAGTTTTGTTTAATAAGTTTTTTTTCTTGGTAAGAAGGTCTTTTAAATAAACCAATCCCCATGGATCCGGCGGCATACGGGGAGTTTTAAGGTATTTTTGGGCTTTGCTGTAATAAGACAAAGCCTTTTTGCTTTCCCCTTTCATGGCACTGTCCAGAAACAGCCATGCATTAGCAAGCGCGACATCTCTCGCAAAAAAACGTTTTCCGTCGGCCTTCAATTTCCTTTCAATTTTAGAGAAACCTTTTGAGACCCGTTCCCAATCATAACTGGCATAAATGTATCCGTTCCACTGCTCTTTTTGAGTATCCAAAGGATCATAGAAATCTTCACTCAAATTTGCATTCAACTCTTCCGCCATTTGAAGCAGTTCTTCCTTATCCGTACCAAGAATTATTTTGTCCCACATGCCATATTCGCCGTCCCACGGAGTCAATGCAATTCCGGTAATAACAATATCTCTTAAGGAAGAATTATGATTAAAATTCTTCTCAAATTGAGAGACTACCATATCCTTATAAACATCGCGCACAACAACATTCCAGTCAGAAGGCGACTGCGGCGACACGTCGATTTTATAATAAGTATTTCCCGGATTTCCCGCCACATAGCTCAAAGCGGTCCCCCATTGACCGTTATTGGCAAGCTGCATCATTAAAGACTTTCCGCCCTGCTGTTTCCATGCGAACAGAATGTAGCGGTATTCATTCTCCTCAACCGGTTTTTGTTTAATCGGAAAATTCCATCCTTCGATGCTTTCCTCATAGAATTTCTTTGATTGAACCTGCAAACACGTTTCTCCGGACGGCGACCCCTCACATTCACTTGCCAAATCGGATTTCTGGCTAACCATTTCTTGGAAATTGGCATCGTCGGTTAAGACCAAAACCCTGCCGAACGCCGACTGCGCAAAAAATGAATAAACAGCCAAAAACAGAATAATTTTAAAAGAGATTTTCATGCCGGCATTATACTATATCTCACTCTGACTGCCGAAGATCGACCGCCGCCCTCAAGCGCGAGATGAAAAATTTATCTATTCTTCCGGCGCCTGCAGCTTGCGTCCTTTGCGGCGCAATCGCCAAAAGCTTTTCTTTTGCTGCCGCTTTCAATGCTTCATCGGATGAATTTTCAAAGAAATTACCCAGTGCGAAAGCCAAATCCGAAACATTTATATAAGGTTCCTCCGATGCGAGCACATCCAGCAGGGACAAAACACTTTCCAGGGTAAAAACCGGATGCGGGGCGGGCGCATTTTCCAAAAAAGTGCAAACCACTTTACATACTTCCGCTTTACTTTGCGCATTCATTCCCGGAAAAGGGCCACCAAATGCGGAAAAAAGAAAGCCAAATCACCCGTTCTTTCGGCCAAATCCGCGGCTACATATACCTGTGCCTCTCCTTCCGAAAACATTGCGAGAATTTCACCTTTTTGTTCCATGGAAAAACTGAAAGGATCAACACTGGCCAGCGCGGCGGTAACTCCATTATTCCATTCGTCACCAAACATTGGTTGTATTCCCGCGGCAGCTTTTAACAGTGGGATCGCAACCGCATTCAAAACGGTCGGAGACAAAAGCGCCCTGACATGTTGCTCGCGCGCATATTCATCAAGTATTTTTTGCGTCCCCGCGTGATCTTCCTCATTCCCGTCTTCATGTAGATTTTCAAACATAATTCGCCTGAATCATAATGGTTTACAGAAACAAGTCAAGGACTTGAAATCGCGAAAAAATTTGGAGTAAAATCATCATGCTAAAAATTAACCCAAAAAACATATGTTCTCAAAAGAAGATTATGTCAGGTTGCTCGTCCCCGTGGTTTTGGTTTCCGTTATTTCCGGAGCGGTCGGCGGCTCCATTTTCACAAAACGCCAAACCTTAAAGAATCCGGAAAAAATAGTCGAAGAACGCAATTATGTTGAAGAATCGGATTCCATAGACGCCATTCAAAAAGTTGTTCCCGCGGTCGTCAGCATCGTGGCCGCAAAGGATTTACAGGTATTTAAACAGCAGCCTTTAAATCCGTTTGCCCCGTTTGAAAACGACCCGTTCTTTAGAAATTTCGGATTTCAATTTCAACAGCCACAGCAACAGCAAGACCAGCAGCCTGAAACAAAAAGGCAAAAAGTTTCCGGTGGCACCGGATTTATTATTGAAAGCGACGGCCTGGCCATTACAAACAAACACGTCGTTGCCGACACCGGCGCGGATTACAGCGCCTTAACAAAAGACGGCAAAGAATATGATGTGGAGGTTATCAGCCGCGACACGGTAAATGACTTGGCGGTAATCCAATTGCACGAAAAAACGGAGGATAAAAAAGACAGAAAAACCGGTGAAAAAAAGGATTTTGGGGATAAACCGAAGGCTTTGCCGGCCGCAAAACTCGGCGATTCGTCGAAACTTAAAGTCGGCCAGCGAGTATTTGCGATTGGCAACGCGCGCGGCGAATATGAGAACAGCGTTACGTCCGGGATCATCAGCGCGGTAAACCGCGAAATTCAGGCTTCCGACCAAGGCGGCGGCATGCAAGAAACGCTTTCAAATTTGATTCAAACCGATGCCGCGATTAACTTTGGCAATTCCGGCGGTCCGCTCATTAATCTCGGGGGCGAAGTTGTCGGTATAAACACAGCCATCGACGCCTCGGCTCAAGGCATCGGTTTTGCGATTCCTGTCAATCAATTTAAACCGGTTCTTGAGAGCGTTAAAAAATACGGCAAAATCGTCCGCCCGATTCTCGGTGTGATGCACACGATTTTAAATAAAGACAAGGCGAAGGAGTTAAAGCTTGACGGAGTGGAATATGGCGCGCTGATAACCGGCGACCGCAGCAAAAAGGAATTCGGCGTTGTTCCCGGCAGCCCGGCCGAAAAAGCGGGTTTGAAGCTGGATGACGTGATTGTGGAGGTTGACGGTGAAAAAGTAACCGAAGACAATACCCTTCAGGGTATCGTTCAAAAACACGCGCCGGGCGATAAATTAAAGCTGAAAGTCTGGCGCGCAGGAAACACGTTTGAAGTAACCGTTACCTTGGAAGAACGGCAGGAGGAACAAACGACGAAGCAGAAGTAATTAAACTATTTAATCGTCACCGATTTAATAATTTCATCAAATACATTAATGTAACTCTTATAAGTATCGGCTGAATGAGTAGAAAAGGCCTTAAGATGTGTATATGGATATGTTAAGATGAGGTTACAAATTTTAAAGGAAATTTTACATAAAAAATGTGATGAATCGAATGTATTTTAAAATTATATACCGTAACGGAACTGCTCGGGATATAGCAGAATTTGTACGTGAAGAAAACGGCGAATTTGTTTTTAAGTACCTACAAAATGAGACAGAATTCCCTGGTCTACCGCTTGAAAACAAGGAATATAAAAGTAAGACCTTGTGGGAACCAATTATGTTTCGTATTCCGAACACTTTGCGTAACCAGTTCCCTGCAACCCCACCAGAAGAATTATTAGAAAAGACATTTGGTAAGTTGGTCACAGACCATTTCGAATTTCTAAAACAGCAGTAGGCTAGTG
Source organism: Candidatus Peregrinibacteria bacterium (assembly GCA_016220145.1). Lineage (GTDB taxonomy): Bacteria > Patescibacteriota > Gracilibacteria > UBA1369 > UM-FILTER-53-11 > JACRID01. The sequence goes on along the minus strand of JACRID010000084.1, from coordinate 190 downwards.
CCATGTGCTTCCTAGGCATATGGTCACCAGTATTTTAGAAGCGTCCAATTCCCGACTTCATACTTTTTTTAACGTTTTTAAAAACGGGATGGCTAATTGATGGGAAAAAGTCGTAAAAGGTTCTGGAAAGTCCAATGTAGTGCCTAGCTAGAAGATTCATTTGACTTTTAAATTTTGAGGGATATTATTG
>JACRID010000085.1 GCA_016220145.1 Candidatus Peregrinibacteria bacterium | reverse complement strand
TTTCCCAATTTCCTGTAACGCAGACTCAAGAAACAGGTATTTCTTCTGGTCTATGGCTTTCACGTCGAAAAAAAGCCGAATAACGGTTTTCAGGATTTTCAATTTCACGTCAATTCTCCGGAGCAAGGGGATTCTGCCGTACCCGCGTTTTGTGTTTGCTTCAAAATTGCAGCAGAAAAGAGGTTTTTCAGCACGTCCCTAATATACTTGATTGTGCGTTCCTATTCTTAAAAGAAGAATCAGCTTTTTATCTATGAATCGGTAAATAACGCGAACATCTCCGGCAATGGAAAACGCCAGCTTCCCGGAAAGATCGCCAACCAAAGGATGATCTCTCAAGATGGGTTCCGCGGGATTTTCTAAAAACATCAGAAATCGTTCGGCAAACCGTTCCTTTACATTCCTTTGGATTTTTCGGAAATCCTTTTTAAAATTCTTATGATAAAGAGCTTTAAGCATTCAATGCATGTAATATCTGAGGTCCGGTTTTCCCCTTTGGCTTGCATTTTTTTGCTTCTGCAAGAACTTCCTTTTCTCTCCTTAAAACTTCGAGTTCTTCCGCTTCGGTTAACCCGTTTGCGGTAAACATTTCTTTTTTTTCTTTACGTACCACTGCGGTTAAAGTCAATTTGATGTAAGAGGTCACCGGAATCCCCTTGTAATCGGCTATTTCGGACAAGTCCTTCTTTAAGGCAGGATCTACTTTTAACTGAAGGAGCTGAGATGGCATAAGTATATAATAGTATTATTAAAGTATCATTTTCATATAATCAGCATAACACATCTTGCAAGCCGAATGCAATAAGAATGATCTCGAACTCCTTGCGTTTTGCTTTGGGCTGGCTACAATGAAACTCCCATGGATACATTGGATACAAAAGAGCTTTGGAGGCAGATTCTGCTTCGCTTATATCCGACGGTTCGTCACGATCACTTTATAACATGGTTTGCCGATACCGCCGTTTTGCGCATCGATGGAGGAATGCTGGTTCTTGGCGTGCCGACGCAGTTTGCATACAGCTGGCTTGCTCAGCACTACCGCGAGCGCATTATTGAAATAGCGAAGGTTTTAAAGCCGGAAGTTGAGGATATTTCAATTGTTGTTGACGCGGCGCTCAGCAATAAGGACGATGTTCGCAAGGTGTTGCTTACTTCAATTGTGCCTGATGTCAAGAAAGTAAGAAAACTCCCCAATAAACAGGAAGTTAAGGTAGTTGGCAGCGACACCGTCAGCTACATGTTCAACCCCAAATACACGCTTTCAAATTTTATTGTGGGCAAGCACAACAGGCTTGTTCATGCGGCTTGTCAGGCTGTTGCCGCAAACCCCGGTTCGCAATGGAATCCGCTTTTTATTTATGGAGGAGTCGGTCTTGGCAAAACTCATCTTTTGCAAGGAATCGGCCGCGAAATTTTGAAAAATTTCCCCGATAAAATTGTGGTTTATTTCAGTTCGGAACGCTTTTTGAATGAGGTGGTTGATGCGATTAAGAAGTTCAATGCCCATGATTTTAAGGCGCGTTACAGGAATGTGGATTGTTTGATAATAGATGACATACAATTGCTGGCCGACAAAGATCGCACGCAGGAGGAATTCTTCCATTTGTTTAATGAACTTTATAATGCCAATAAACAGATAATTTTGAGCTCTGATCGTCCGCCAAAGGAATTGGCCGGCATAGAAACGCGTTTGCAAAGCCGGTTTGAGATGGGAATGGTGGCCGAAACTCACTTCCCGGACTATGAGACGCGACTTGCGATTTTGCAGAACAAATGCAGCGAACAGCAGGTGATGCTGCCGCCCGAGGTTTTGGATTTTATTGCGTATAACATTCACCACAGTATCCGCGAGCTGGAAGGCGTTTTGATGCAAGCTGTCGCGCAAATGCGCTTGGAGAATGTCACGCCGACAGTCAAATCCGTCGGCGCGATAATAAGAAAATTGGATAGAGGGAGTAAGGATCTTGTCGGAGTTACAAAAGAGCAAATGGATGCGAAACTTTCAATCCGCAATGCCGAAGACGTTATAAATTTGGTTGCCGATTATTATAGAATTCCATCAAGCGAACTTCGCGGGACGCTGCGAAAAAGAGAAATCATGTTGCCGCGCCAAGTTTGCATGTATTTGATTTATGAGGTTTTGGGGCATTCTTATGACACCATCGGTGATTATTTTTCCGGTCGCAATCACACAACGGTTCTGCATTCTTACAATAAGGTAAAGTCAAAATTGGCAAAGGATTCCAAGTTATTGCAAGACATACACGCATTGAAAAAGGATATGGGGTTATAGAGGATGCGCTTGCGTCCGAACGGCTAGGTTTATATACTTCATAAGATGAATATGTACACAACTTATCATAGAAGGCCTCGTCAGGCCGGAAGTTATTTTTTACCGTTTTTGTCACTCATAATTCTTGGTTTGATAGTGGTTCTGATTTTTCAAATAGTGGATTATTTCCGCCAGAAGAATATACAGTCGCTTGAGAATAAAGCCGCGGTTAAGGTTGTGATGGGGCGGGCCGAAATAAAAATTTGGGGAGTTGAAAATTGGACGGCTGCGATTGACGGCAGCATTTTGCATGAGGGAGATATGATTCGTACTGCGCCGGGCTCTCGAGCTATTTTGACCTTGCTTAACGGCAGCATGGCACGATTGAATGCGCAGACGGAAGTTGAATTAACCGACTTAAAAAGCCGTGATACGCAAGACGACATTTCATTCGCTTTGAAGAATGGTCAAATCTGGCTTAAACGTTCGGAAAAAGAAGAAGTTAAAGCCACTTTTAATGTTGCCACGAAGCATTTGGATGTTACTTCTCTCGGTACGATTTTTGGTGTGGATATGTCGGGGAACAGGGAATCCGTGCGTGTTATGGACGGTAAAATCAGTGTGAATGTAAGGGTTGAAGATGGCGATGGTATGAGGGTCTCTGAGACCGTGGAAGTTGCCATGGGACAAGAAGTAAGTATTGGCCAGTCGGATATTTCCAATTTGCAAAGCAGAAAAGTTGTTCCGTTATTGGCAATGTTGTCTGACGATTTTAGGTCAGGAGAATGGTATGAATGGAATCGCAGGCAGGATATGACCGGAGGAGTTGGAGTTGCGGTTGTGGATGCGGTGAAGCAGCAACAAGAAGCTCCGCCTGTGCAGGAGGAAGCGCCCAAGCAGGAACCGGCAGCTGTAACTGCGCCGGTGGCCGAACCTGCGCCAACGGCAGTGTTAGCGCCTTTATCTACACCGGTTGTTCTTGCTCCAAAAGAAAGCGAGAGAACCGTAAAAAGCGGAACCGTTACGATTTCCGGTACCGTTAGCAATTCGACGGATAAGGTTGAAATGACAACATATATTGGTGGAAAGCCGGAGCCATACATTTTGCAAAGATATAAATCAGGGTCGAAAACCTGGTCTTATGTTGCATCGAAAGAATATGCCAACTTTCTGCCGGGGGAGAATAAATTTTCCATAGTCGCGATAGGCAAGGACGGAACGCGCAGCGGTGCGGCGGAAATTGTGATTAATTATGACAAACCGAAGGAACCGGCGGATCTTTCCGCACCGAAGGTTTTGACGTTCAATGGTGGCGGTTCCGCGGAAACCGTGGAAGATGCGGTTGAAGTTGCCGGCACGATCGGAAAGGGAATTGTGAAAGTTTTTGTGAATGATTTTGCGCTCACGCGTTACGTTCCGGACAGCGGCAAATGGAGCTATTTTGCGAGAACGGTTTATAAAAATCTGCAGGAAGGGGAAAATGAATATTCTGTTTATGGAGTTGATTATGACGGCAATAAAACGCCAGTGACGAAGTTTACGATTACCAAAAAGCCGAAACCGGTGGAAACTCCGGCTGCGGCTGCACCGGCAACTGCACCTGAAACACCGGCTGCTCCGGCGCCAGCTCCTGCTCCTGCTCCGACCGGATCACCGGTGCTATGAGAATAGGCCAAGATTGCCATGGTTGGTTAAGAATCCTACCTCCTGAGCTCTTGGCGCAGGGTCGTTTAGGTACAACTGGTTAGCCGGTGCTGGTGGTTGTTGTTTTTGAGACCATGTCTGGCCTGCTGGGCCGAGGGATCATGTTTTGCGAAGCAAAATGCCGAGATTACCATCGAGGCAATCCTGAGGCCGTCGCACGAGCGTACATGTTAGCGAGTGCGACATGCAGGCCTATGGTCGAAAAAACACAATCATCAGCACCGCTTACTCCAGATACTTTGCCCTATTTATATTGTGCTCCTCATTGCTCGCCGCGTAATGCACGTTTCCTTCTCTGTCCGTCAGGTAAAACCAGTATTTTGACGCTTCGGGATAAATTGCCGCCTTTATTGCCACCAACCCCGGGTTGTTTATTGGCGTCGGCGGCAGGCCTTTGAATTTGCGCGTGTTATAAGGACTATCCTCTTTCAAATCTTTTCCGCTCAAAGTGGAGGCGTCTTTGCCATATAAAAGCGTCGCGTCGGCTTGCAACGGCCATCCGCTTGCAAGACGCTTCCATAAAATCCCGGCCACAATAGGATAATCTTTTTCGGTTTTAACTTCTTTCTCCAAAATGCTCGCCATGGTTATAACTTCTTCAAGCGTGCGTTTTTGCTTTTTAATGTCGTCGCTCATCTGCGGCGTGACTTTCTTTACAAAATTGTTCTGCATTTGTTTAATAAGGCTGTTTGGGTTGAAATTCAAGCCGTTAACAAAATAAGTGTCAGGGAAAAGATAACCTTCCTTGCCGATTGCGACCATGCTGAATTCCGAGGCTTCAATAAGCCCGAGTTCCGTCAGGCGTTCGTCGATATCATGCACCGTAAATCCCTCCGGAATTGTAACGGAAACGGTAACTTGTTTGGGATTGCCAATCGCTTCGAGAATTTCCTGCAAATTCATGGCACCGCTCAATTTATAGCGTCCCTGATGGATTTTGGCGTCCAACTGCCGAATTTTGGCCATTAATAAAAATGCGTTCCGTGAACGAATCAGCCTATGATTTTGCAGATTTTGCGCGATTTCCGAGACTCCGGCGCCGCTGTTAATTATAAATAAGGAAGAAGCTGAATTACTTGAATTCGGAGCTGAAAACAGTTGCCAATAGCCGACGCTTGCAAAAAGAGCCGTCACCGCAATAATCGCCGATAATCTGTTTTTTGCTTTTGACATGCACTTTTACTTAGCGTCATGCTGAACCATGATTCAGCATCTAGATCCTGAAACCCTGAAACAAGTTCAGGGCAGGCAAGTTCAGGATGACAGGTCACCTCTATTGCGCCACTCCCAAGTCATTCCAAATTCCTTTCATTTTGCCGCTGGAAATTTCTTGGGCCTTTTTCATCGCCTTATTGCCGGCTTTTAAAAAAGCTTCTTCAAGCTTGCGCTTGCCAAATTCGGAAGACTTTAATTCAGTCCAAGTTGGTTCGGCAACTACTACGGATACAAATTCCTGCTCGGCGGTCACGGTTACGGTAATGCCATCGGTTTCCGCCTCAATATGAATGCTCTTAAGCTCCTTTTTGAGCGTTTTAGCCTGTTTTTGCAGGTTATACATGTCACGCGCTTTTCCGAAAAATCCCATATGCGGACAGGATAGCAGGGAGTAGGGAGGATGGGGGAGAGAAAACGAAGGAATAGGACTAGACACAAGAGGTTGGTTGTGTTATAATTTTAACAGGTAATAAAATAAAAACTAAAAATAAATGAGGTATTCGTGTCCAAAATCAGTCATCTTAAATTGTTTTCAAACCTTTCCGGAGCTCGGGTCGATCTTCGGAAGTTGAAATCTTTTTTATAATTTATTTCTAATTTTTAACACAAAAACATATATGGGAAAACACAACAAATTTCTACAAGCACATCATTTATATTTGGGCATGGGTGGATTGCTCGCAGTTTCCGCGCTGGTTGTAGCGCTGACTTTCGGGCTTTCTAACGCGCAGACACCGCCGCCAGGTGATACGGGCACATACATGCCGCCGCCGACGAACACATATACGCCGCCGACGAACACATATACGCCGCCGACGGACACATATACGCCACCGACGAACACATATACGCCACCGACGAACACGTATACGCCACCGACGGACACATATACGCCACCGACGAACACATATACGCCACCGACGAACACATATACGCCGCCGACGAACACATACACGCCACCGCCGACGACTAGCGGGACATATATCAATATGCCGGATTGCGCTGCGGGAGTAATGCCGACTGCGGCAAGTCCATGTAAAATGCCGCCTCCGCCATCATGTCCATCGGGTCAATGGTATGATTTTTCAAAATCAGCTTGTACATCAAGTACGACCGGAACATATCCGCAAGCTGGTACGACTGGAACGTACCCACCACCAACCGGTGGAGCTATTTGTTCGGCCACATCAAAATTTCCTAATGTCGCTCCTCCGTCAAATCAAGATTGTTATGGAAACCCTGTTGGAGGTGGAATGACCGGCAGTACCAACAATATGTGGTGTCCGGCTTTGAATAGGAATTCAACACCGCAAGAATGCGGGGATGCTACGCCTGTGTGCGGACCAAACGAATATCCGACTTCGCAAAAGCCATGCAAACCTCAACCAGGTACTCAATACAATCAACAGCCGTATACGAATAACCAACAGGGCCAATACCCTTCCGCTGACGACACAAGGACCACCGGATTATGTGCGGATCCAAGATCCGGCAAAAGCCTTATGGATGCGGGTGAACAAATTCTTATTAAAGATTGTTACGCCAGAGGCGGTAATCCATATTTTGGCCAAACCACTCTGCCGGACCAGCAAGGTCAAGGTCAGTATGGCCAGCAAGACAAAGGGCAATATAGACCCGCCGGTGATCAAGGTCGCCAGGGCCAATATGGCCAGCCGGGCGGTTATCCTGGTTCAACGGGTAATCAACAGTTCAGCCAACCGGGTCCGCAACCAATGTTCCAACCACCCATGTACGGGATTTTTGGTGCGCCTCCAATGGGGCCTCAGGGTCAAAATGGCCAATTTGGTGCTCAAGATGAAGAGCGAATGAAACAACAGCAAGCTCAACAGGAGGAACAATTCAAAAAAATGCAGGAACAACAGGTTAAACAGATTAAGAAAGACTTAAGCAGAATGAAGAAAGAAATTGATAGGGTAAGAAAGCAGCTTGATAAGGTTACGGTGACAGACAATACACCGGAAGAAATCGTCACGGCCAAACAAGCTCTTACCGAGATTGATGCCTCTATGACGGAAGTGGACACATGTTCCGGCGATGGATGTTTCGACATCATGCCAACGGTGGGTCCTCTTATGCAGGATATAATGAATCCTGATGTTATGAATGCTTTGCAGAGGATTAAAGAAGGACCAAAGTTCGCCAAGAGACTGGTGGCTGAAGTCAATAAAACCATGAAAAAAGCCGCGAGTGTTGCAAAATCCTTATCTAAAAAAGCTGAAAAGATAAAAGATTCGGATGTACGCGATGCGGTGGCTGCTGAAATTGACGCGGCAAAAACACAATGCAGCACGTTAGCTGCGCAAGTTATTGATGTCGCCAATGGAGGAGATATTGAAAGTGCGGCATTAAGCGTAGAAAGCGAACTGAATGATGCTTGCGACGCCGTTAGCGATCTGACTTGGAAAATAGACGGATTCTTGAATAAACAGCAAGTGGTCAAATCCATAGCCAGAGAGGTAAAGTCCCTCACTGGCCGACTTGCAAAATTTCAAAAGGATATTCAAAAGAACAGGTTCAATGGCGATCTTGACGCAGTCTCACAGCTTGCGGTCTCAATTTCGAAACTTTCAGCCAATCTGGATGATATCAAGCGGGAGAAAGATATAGATACGTTGGGTGATCTGTTTGATGACGCCGCAGGTTTGATATCCGATGCGGAAGAATTTGTTCAAGATGCTCAAGTTCAAAACATAGCGAACCGATTTGATATGTTTAAAACTCAAGTTAGTCCGGTACAGGGCAATCAGGGAGGATACATTGATGAATCAAATCCTTCCCCGGCTCCTTGATGAAGTCTTAAGACAGGTTCAGAAAAAACCCTCCATATCAATCACAGGAGGGTTTTTTTATACCTCAAAAATTTGTAGCTTCACCATAATCCGTGAAGTAGAGGGTGTTTTTTTGGCATAACAAAAGGGGAAACTGGCAACCTGGAAGTTCAGAAAGGCATTGACAATAAAAACGGGGGTCAAAAAATTTTTTAGGAGAAAACCTATTAAT
>JACRID010000007.1 GCA_016220145.1 Candidatus Peregrinibacteria bacterium | reverse complement strand
CGCATCCATTCATACGTTTCTTCTTTTGAATTCGGTTCCAAAATCAAATCCGTGCCGGCCTTTAAAAAATCCCCGATTTGTTTTAACGTTGTGATGTGTGAGATGTTCATAGTGATTGTCATGAATTATCTATGACACTCACACGCCTTTTTTAGAACCTTCAGGGGTCATTTCGGATCATACGTTTTTTCCTTTGAAAAAATTATTCACACGAAAAGCAGGCAGTGTATTGCATTTTTCGTCCATAAGCCTGCTTGTCCCTCGGCCTGACATGTACGGCCTCGGGACGGCCTCGGGATTGGCACAGGAGTACCTGTGCCACTTTTCTGCGCTATATGCGCAGAAAAGCATGATCCCTCGGCCCAGCAGGCCAGACATGGACGAAAAATGCAATACACTGCCTGCTTTTATGATCAAAGTCTTTACAAATATCATTAAATCTTTTTCAAAGGAAAAAACGTATGATCCGTTAAGGTCCACCTCCGGTTTTCAGTATTGCCTTTCAACCTGTTTTCTGCTAAAATATACAGAACTAAAAACAAATATAAACATGCCTGAAATCACACCACAACAAGGTGAAAAAAAGCCCGCTGCGCCAACCAATTTGGGATCGTTGGCGGCTTCGAACGTAAACGGCAAAGTTGTCCCTACGGCTTCCGCAACAGAAGAAAAACCTGCCGCTTATGCACTGGGAGGACAAGTCTCCGGCCGGTCGGGGCCGACTTTTCTTGAGAAATTGATTGGAAAAACCAAAGATGGCGGATTTGTCGCGGCATCGGGCGCGCCGACGATTGTTCCGTCGATCGCCTCATTGCTCGGTCCAAAACCCGTATTTTCCGCCACTGCATTCAGCGCGGAAAAAGAACAACATCGCACTGGCATCGCCAAAGCTTTTGCATGCGTTGCCTTTGTGATTGCGCTTGGAACTTACGGCTTTTTTTACACTCAAACAAACGCGGATTTTACATTGCTCGATTCGCAGTTAGGGCCAAACATTGCCGTCAAATTTGAAAGGAGCAATGCCGAACTGCAGACGAATCAAACCGATTTAAACCTTGTTCGTTTTAGAATGGCAAGGTTGCTTTTGGATGAAGTAAACGGCCAAATCGACGCATTTCAATCGCAGGTTTTAATTATAAAATCCGGTTCGACAAGCGGCATACAAAAGCAAATTGCGCAGGCGCAGAGACAAATTCTCGGCGTCAATATAAAACGTTCGCTTGCCGATGCGCAGAAAATATTCAGTCAGCCTCTCGGGGTGGATGTTTATTCTCCAACGCCCGTAACTCCGGATGAAAGAGAAACGATGTACGAATCTTTATTGAAAGAAAGATTGGCTAAGGGAAAAGCCGCGCTGCAAAACGATACAAATCCGAATTTAACCGAAATGCGCATGATAGATAATGTTCTGCGTCTTGTGGAAAATAGAAATTTTCGCACTTTTATACGTTCTCAGGATTTGGCGAAAATCTCGGAAGATGGCTTCGGAAGCATGTTAACAAAAATTAGAGAAGAGGGAACGGATGAGCTTTCGTCGATCGATAAAGTTCGGTCCGCCAGGCTCAACTGGAGGCAGGTTATTGAAAATATTCATGCCGTTACAAGCAAAGCGGATCCGTATTACGGCCAGGGTTTGTTTAAAACGGTCGGAGGATTTTTATTTTCCTCATATCGTTTTGACGCAAAAACCTCCCGCGTAAGCCTTGCCGGCATGACAAAGAGTTCCGACAGCAAAACCTTCAGTTCAATCGCAAGGCTGGTGGACGCCATAGAAAAATCCACATACTTCAAAGACATCGATTTCCGCTCTTTCTCAAAGAGCAAGGACGACAGCGGCGACTTTTCTTCATCGCTGAGTCTGGAATTTGCAATACAAAAAGGGAAGGATCCGCGCGACGACGTGATCGCATCCGAAAATCCGCCGGAATCCGTCCCCTCAATCTCAACACCTAGGCCGAGCCAGAGCTCGGCTAATACATTAACGCGCCCGCAAGGCGCATCCTTAACAACACTATGACACAACAATCTTCTCTTCTTAGAATCAGTAATTTGTACTTTGCATTGACTCTGATTTTATTGGCGGCCGGCGTCGGTTATGGCGTTTTGAAATATCAGGTTATTACGGCCGGGAGCAAGGCGATTGAAGACAACACTGCGAGGCTGGCCGCACTTGAGGCTTCAACAAAAACCGAAACCGCTGATTTTAAGGTTTTCGCTTCGGAGCGCGCAAAGAAACAGGCTGAATTTACGAAGAAAATAGCTTCAATACTTCCTCCGGATGAAAATTACACCGAATTGACACGTCAGTTCGATGATTTCTTCGCGCAAAATGACAGGATTGGAAATCCCATTTTTCAAAGCAGTTTAAGGTATGGAAAAGGTGCGCCGGTGGCAGGGGTACAGGGCGTTTCCGCATTGCCGGTTTCGATGAATTTGGAAGCGACGCGTGATAACTTTATGAGATTTTTGGATTATGTTAACAGTTCCGGTTTGCTCGAAAACGGCATTCGTTTGATGGACATTGCGTCCATTCAATTGAACTTTCCGGAAGGAGGAGAAGTGGTGAAAGACCTTAAACAAAATCTCAATTTTACGGTTGAAATGAACGCTTATTACCAGACTCCAAAGATTGCCAGATAAGCAATTCGGGTTGGCATGCGCATACTTTTTACATTTTCCATCTTAAATTTTCCATTCACTCATGGATGCAGCCAAATTACAACAACTTCAGGAAGCGATTCTGGCGGGCAATGTGCCTCAGATCGTGCTTGCCACGATTTCCACGGCGCTCGACATGCGTTCTTCCGATATCCACATTGAACCGGAAAGATCCACGACGCGCATTCGTTATCGCGTAGATGGAGTTTTGCGACGTGTCGTTGAATATCCGCCAAACATGCACCCGGCTGTGGTTTCGCGCATAAAAATCATGTCCAATCTGAAGATTGATGAGCAGAGAATCCCGCAAGACGGACGCACGGCGGTGACCACAAAAGACGGACGCGAAATGGATCTTCGCGTTTCGACTTTCCCAACCGTAAATGGCGAAAAAATAGTGATGAGAATTCAGGATAAATCGCGAAAAATTCCTACGTTAGAAGAGCTTGGAATTGCCGGAAACAGCATGAAGTACCTCAAGAAAGGGCTTGATGCTCCGAACGGCGTTATTCTTACCAGCGGTCCTACCGGTTCCGGCAAGACGACGACGCTTTATTCCTGCATGAACATTTTGAATACGCCGGAAGTGAACATTTTGACCATTGAGGATCCGGTTGAAATTCAAATGGAAGGCTTAAATCAAAGCCAGGTTCACAGTGACATAAATTACACTTTTGCGAGCGGACTCCGCACGGCTTTGCGCCAGGACCCCGACATCATAATGGTCGGAGAAATTCGCGACCGCGAAACGATTGATGTGGCCATTGAATCCGCGTTAACGGGCCACCTTGTTTTTTCCACGATTCACACGAACAGCGCCGTCGAAACGCTGACCAGAATCAGCAATATGGGCATTCCGGCATATTTGATGACGTCCACCGTCAATTTGATTATAGCCCAGCGCCTGGTGCGCAAAATTTGCGCCAATTGCAAGCAGGAAATGACCATTGGGCCGGAGCTTATGGAACGCGTAAAACGCGCGCTTGCGGCTTTGCATCCGGATGAAGCCGCGACGGTTGATCCGGCGGTTTTGCAGGGCTTGAAGTTTTATCAGGGCAAAGGATGCGATACATGCGGCGGAGTGGGATATTTCGGCAGGGTCGGTATTTATGAAGTCATGTGGATGAATAATAAAATCCGCAAAATGATTTTGGATAACGCCTCGACGATGGACATTGAAAAAGCGGCGATGGAAACCGGAATGGTTACGCTTGAACAGGCGGGTGCGATTAAAGCGCTGCTTGGACAAACAACGCTTGAGGAAGTTTACAGTGTCGCGCGCGAAGCCGAGGTGACAAGCGAAAAGGCAAAGCCGGTAAATGCGGTGTCGGCGCCGACGGAGGCGGCTCCGGAAGCCCTTCCGTCACCCTCTGTCCCTCTCCCTAAACCGTAATTTATGGAAAAGAAAGCGCAAGATTTTCTCCTCGATGCGACGCTTGGAGAGAAAAAATACGAACTTGATAAGGCGGAGCCGCAGGAAGAAAAAATCACTCTTGCGATAGAGGAAGGTGCCGTGCCGGTTTCTCTGTTAAAAGAGGTTTCGGCGCGTACGCGCGCCGCAAGGGAAAAAAGCCTTTTCACCAGAATGAATGAGGCGGTGCAGTCCATGGGCTCGCCGAATGCAAAGGACAAAGCCACGTTTTTTCGTCTTATGTCCATCATGATTAACGCCGGAATCCCTCTTATAAAATCGCTGGATACGGTTTCGGAGCAAACCACGAATGTGAAAATGCGAAACGCGATTTTTGAAATAGCGCGTTCGGTGGAAAAAGGCGGCAGTTTTTCGGATGCGCTTGCCAATTACACTAACATTTTTGCGGATTCGCACATCGGGATGATTCGTTCCGGAGAGGCTTCGGGGCAGCTGAATCAGACTTTAAAACAGCTCGCCATAGAAGTTGAAAAAAACGCTTCCATAGTGCGAAAAGTCAAAGGCGCGATGATGTATCCGATGTTCATAATGATCGTCATGCTTGCGGTTATTTCGGGAATGATGATATTTGTGGTGCCCAAAATCGCGGAGATATTTTTGCAAAGCGGCAAGGAATTGCCGACGCTCACGAGAGTGGTTATAGGAATGAGCGATTTTATGCAGGCGCGATGGCCGCTTGTTTTCGGCGGCATCGTCGGCGTTGTGCTCGCGGTCATGGGAGCGAGAAGGACGGAACAGGGAAAATACGCCACCGACTGGATTTTGATCAAGATTCCGATTTTCGGCGAATTGCTCAAAAAGTCCATTTTGGCGCGTTTCAGCAGGTCGCTCAGCAATTTGTTGAGCTCGGGAATTCCCATTATTCAGGGTTTGAAAATCAACGCGAAAGGGCTTGGAAACGCGGTTTATCAGAAACGCGTGGAAATGGCGTGCGAAGATATTTCACGAGGTATTCCGCTGGGGGAAAGCCTGCGCGATAGCCCTGAATTTCCAAACATGATGGTGCAGATGATTTCCGTCGGCGAGCAAACGGCGCAGCTGGATAACATCGCCACGAAAATCGCCGAATATTATGAAGACGAAGTTGATACTGTGGTTAACAGTTTGTCCAAGGTTTTGGAGCCGCTGATTTTGGTTGTAATCGGCGTTACCGTGGGAGGAATCATCGGCGCGATAATGATGCCGATAATACAAATGACGCAGATCAGCGGATCAATGTAATAAATATTAAATGGAAGATGCTAAATTTAAACACAAAATGTCGGAAAGTATTATTGCGGGCTTTCACGCTGCCGGAAGTGATGATTGCGGTTTTTATTTTTTCGATGGTCACGACGATTGTCGCGAACCTTTACATACAGTCATTCAAGGAGACGCGCAGATCCAATCTTGAAAATCAGATTTATGAAGATGCGAGGTTTGTGATGCAGCAGATTGCCGGTGAAATTCAGAATGGGATGATTGATTATGATGAGTACTATAATCAAAACGTCATTGGCGCGAATTTCGGGCAAAATTTCGGGCGATATTATTCGTCGTTTTTTAATCCGGGAACGGATGAAAAATTGGGATTTGATTGCAATGATGGCGTTCTAAGAAATAAGCACGACTGCACGCCGCTGCGAAAAACCATAGATAAGATTACAGGTATCAATCCGTTTACGGGCAAAGCTGACGGCAGGGAAGAGGATGCCTTTTGCGGTGCGGTTTCGTATAGCACGGCGGTTGCAGGCGCATATAAGGGTATGTGTAAGGGAGATGGTTCTGCGCCCGATGAGTCATACAGAAAAGTCGATCAGCTTTATTTGATTTCCGCGAACGGTAGGCAAAAAACGATCTTGGCGCGAGAAGGGATTTCCGCCACGGCGCATGCGCTTTCGATTTTGCGTTTGGATGGCTATGACACAAATAAGGACGGAATTGTGGACAGTTTCGTGTGTGCGGCGGGATTTCAGTGCAGGGGAAACGATATGGTGAGCGATGTTACTGCGATTCCCGTATCCGATGATAAGTGCGGCGCCGTGGCGCCCGCTACGTTAAATGCCCAATTGCCGCGCCGCGACGGGGCGGCAGTTGCGCCAACCGGCATTTACACGGATTTAAACTTCCCTGACGGATGCGACGAAAATGACGGCTTCTCGAAAGATTTTGTGCCCATCAGCCCGCTTCGCGTCGACGTTTCAAAATTGGAATTTTACATTTCGCCGACGGAAGATCCTCATTATGCGTTCGCGGAAGAAAACAATCTCGAGCAGCCGCGAGTTACCATAGTTTTTACAATCGGGCCGAATATGGCCAAATTGACCGCGGCCGACACGCTGGCTCCGATTACGCTTGTGCAAACGGTTTCGTCGCGCGTTCTTAATCCCATACAAGCACCGTTACTTGTTCAATAATGTATGAATTTTAAAGGCAAAAATCGGGGCGAAACTCTTATAGAAGCCATTACGGCTGTCTCCATATTTTTGGTGATTTTGATGCCGGCCTCCGGACTTTATGTTTCAAGCATCCGCACGGTTTCCATGAATCGCAATGATTTGGTCGCGGTTGCGCTGGCGGAAGAGGGCGTGGAAGTGATGCGAAATATCCGCGATACGAATTTGATAAAGTTTTCGCCGAAAGCGAAAAAGTGCTGGAATGCGCAGCCGAAGCATAAAGATTTGGACAAATGCGATGATTGGAATACTCCCGGAGCCAAAATCGGAAAAAAGGATGCGGCGGCGGTTAACGGATTAATATTGAGACTTGATCCGGGCAAGTTTGAGTTTGAACTTGATGATACGAATGCGACTTTAATCCCTGCTAAAAATATGGATAAATTAAGGCTAAAACTGGATGAGGCGACGGCGGCGAATCCGGAGTGCAATCCCGGTGGCGGCGGGTCGCCGAATTGCAGCGAGCATACGGGTTTGTATTTCTCTTCAGATGCAGGTGCGCTGGCCGATCGTGGCAAGCTCTCGCCATTTTATCGTTTGATTAATGTTCAATATATGGATTTGGATGGAGATGCGAGTGACATGGAGGCGATGAAAGTGACGTCAACCGTTCAATATATGAATGGCAGTTCAATGCGCACGATCAAACGTTCCGCGATTTTAACCAACCAGCCTTCATGAAGACCTGTCATCCTGAGCCTGTCGAAGGGCGTCACCCTGCATTTCATCGTCATCCTGAACTTGTTTCAGGATCTAAGTTCGGATTTCTGCGCGACAAATCCGGCGCAAGCCTGATGATAGCGATCGTGTTCGTGTCGTTTTTCATGCTGGTGATGGCGGGTATGTTTGAGGCGCAATTGCGTGTCAGCGCTTCCATCTCAAACATGGAGGCGGAGTCAAAGGCGAAATATTTGATGGATTCGGCGCAGGAAATTGCGTCATATTGGGCGGCGACGGCAGGGGTTGGGGAGAATTTTGGGGATTTGGATGCTAATGGGCAAAAACCATATTTGGATCCGCTATATGCATTGGCTGCTGAACTTGGGGTGACGAATTGCGTGCCTGCATCAACCGCGGCGGATCAAACGCCGTGCGTGAGTATTGAAGTCAAGGGGAGAAATGCGGATGAGGCCGCGTCAAAAGTCGCTTTTGCTGGCGCGAGTGCATCCGAATACTTCAGCGCGCCGATGAAGGGAACGGGCGATGCGGCGGCCGCTTGCGGCGCAACGACGGCAGATTCGGCCGACGACGCGTGCAATTGGAATCGTTTATACGTCGGGCAAAGCGTGGAAATTCCGCTTTATTACATTGATGCGAGCGGACAGCCGGTGAAGCTTTTTGCGGCTGGCGCCGGTTCGCAAGATGAATTCAGGTTGAGAATGAGGACGCCGCTTTGCGCGGAGTTTGGCGCGAGCGGCACGAAT
>JACRID010000082.1 GCA_016220145.1 Candidatus Peregrinibacteria bacterium | reverse complement strand
CGCCCTGGCGGGGACGAAGGGGACGAAGGAAAACTTCGCCAAGGCGAAGTTTTCTATGGTCGGGGTGCTGGGATTTGAACCCAGGGCCTCTTGGTCCCAAACCAAGCGCGCTAGCCATCTGCGCCACACCCCGAAGTAAGTGCGAAAAATGCGTTCCGTAGCCGAGAGACGACGAGCTCCGCGAGTTCGTCTCGAGGTGAAGGACGGCGAATGAAAAATATGAACCAAATCGTGCTTCGACGAGCTCAGCATGACATTGTTATTATTAGCGACGTGAACTTATTTGTCACCCTGAGCCTGTCGAAGGGCCGATGACTTAAAATTTTCTAGCGAGCCGAGCAAATCCCTCTTGAGAGTAAGTGCGAGGTTTTCAATGAGCCGAGCAAATCCCTCTTTAACACATGCGATTATACCATCTGTTACCGCTTATTTCCTCCTTAAAATTTCAAGAGCTAAATTCATCATTTTGGCCTCTTCATCAGTATTTTGATGATCATATCCAAATATGTGAAGAACTCCGTGCGTAAACAAAAATTCCAATTCGTCCCGCAAAGAAGATTTTAACTCCTTTGCCTGAGTCTGCGCATAAGGTACGCATATAAAAATTTCACCGACAAAACCTTCCTCCATGCCATCTTCAAAATAGCTGAGCGAGATAACGTCGGTCGGTTTATTTTTCCCCCTATATTCTTTATTTAAAGCTCTAATCTCGCCTTCGCTTATAAAAGTTAATTCCAGACTTAAAACGCCGGTTTTTCTTATTATTTTTTTTCTTTCCAAAATTCCGGCCGTCCTGTGAAGCAGTTTATGGAACCGTTCATCTTGAATTTTTCGCCGCGTTTTATTGAAGATTTCGACTTTTAGCATAGTGAGACTGGATTGCTTCGCCCCGCCATCCTTCGACCGTTCGACGGGCTCACGGCAGGCGAATGACATGCGCTCGCAATGACATTATTGGCCGGTATGTTGCCGTAAAATTTCAAATAGCGCAATACCGTATGCCGTAGCCACATTTAAGGAGTTGGCCAAACCCAACATCGGAATATCAATCGCGAAATCGCACAAATTCAAAACCTCGTCCGAAATGCCAAGAACCTCATTTCCAACGACCAGACAAACCGGAAAGGAATATTTCATTTCATGGTAAGGCACCGATTGCTTTGTAAGTTCCAGCGCAATGATCTTAATGCCATGCGATTTTAAATTTTTGATGACGTCAACGGCACTGTGGACATATTGCCAAGGCACCACATCTGCAGCCCCAAGTGCGGATTTGTCTATATCTTTATGCGGCGGTTTTGGAGTAATTCCGGTTAAAAAAACTTTCTCCACAAGTGCGGCATCGGAAGTGCGAAACATTGCTCCAACGTTATACATACTCCTGATGCCATCGAGCACCACATAAACCGGCGTCCGCTTTCTTAAACGCACTTCGCCGGCGGACGGCTTGGATTTTTTTATTTCGGAATGTGGAATTTTTTGAATCGGCATTTGACTTTTGAATTATCAACTCCAATAATAGAATAAACTGCCAGCAGTTGCATCATATGTCAAAAGTTACTTCCGATATAGACAGAAAAACAGCAAGCAAGATTTTGAGTGTGTCGGTTAGGACTATTGACAGATACATACGCAGTGGCAAGATTGCCGCCTATCAGAGGAACGGTAGGATTTGGCTAAATAAGCGGGAGATTGTGGCTTTCCCAAAAAGCCAAGAATCATTCGTAAAACAAGCCATAGACATTCGAAATACCGTCCAGCCGCGACGAACCGTGTCTCCTATTGCCGATATTGGTTTTTACAAAGATTTATATGAAGAAGCACAAAGGATGATCCAGGAACATCAGCAAAAACTTGAACAGGCAAACTATAGAATCGGGCAACTTGAATCGCAGATTTTGAATCACCAACCGCGTCAGCCAAACATTATAGAGAGAAGAACGGACGATTCCGCAGCCACCGAAATGATGAGAAGAGATATTGTCAGCCGCGAGAAAGAAATCGAGGTACTGAAAGAAATCGCCAAGCGAGAAAGAATGAATCGCCTGGTATTTGCCACATTAACTTACGTCTTACTGGCGACGCTGCCCGTGCTCTGGTATTTTATGAGATAGATTCTGAAACCGCCGCAAGGCGGGGCACAGCAAGTTCAGAATGACATGGTTCGACAGGCTCGCAGTGACATTCCTAATCCTTAAGCGCGGGAATCGTGATTCTGTCCAAAACCTGGACGGTTATTTTTAGCTGCGGATGAGCGGAAGTTATGCGATCAACAATTCCTCCCTCTTGTGCAACGGATTTTCGCAATTCCGACTTCGATCCGATTGCAATCACATGGAATGGCGGCTTAAGAAAATACCTTCTCATCATCAAACCTCCTCCAACAGAACGGAAGCCGGCGGTTCTTGAAGTTAAACGAATTACATTTTGAGTATCACCAACGGCAATTGCTTCGGCGCCGGCGCTTATTAATTGCGTGACAAGGTCTGACATCCAAAACTCTTCCGGAACCTCTGTAAACGTCAACAAAACGCCCTCACCGGCAATCGACCGCGTACCGGCCAAAAGATCCAGCCGTTTTATTTCATCTTCCACCGAAACGCGCTGCTCATTCGATTCAAGATCGGAAACCGCCTTGGATTCCTCGCTGACGCGAACGCGCAACTGTTCATTGGCAACTTGAAAAGTTCGCAATTCGGCCAACACATCGGCGGGCTTTGAACGTTCAATGAAAGATTCCAATCGCTTGAACGATCTGATCTGAAGGGAAAGCAATATTCCCAACACAACGGCAATTGTAATAAATACGGTCTTTTTCATTCGGTAATAAGTGATAAGAATTTTGCAGTGGTTGAATCCTGTGCGGGCTGAATTTGTATGGATGGCAACGGGTCTGTCAAAATTTGGATATTGCGCTTTGTGAGATTTTTCACAGCCTCCGTTAGCGCAGTTTGATTGCCAATCGTCTCAACGGTGAAGGGGGGTGAAATCTGAAGGCTGCCAACCAAAATACTGTCGAACACCGACTGAATCGGAGTCATGGGAGTAATCCTGTGGCCGTTTATGGAAATTGCCTTAGCATCTTTTAAAAATAAAACATTTACCAGGTCGCGCAAATCGGTGGCTTGAACGAAATTTTCATTTATGGAAGAGAAGTCCAACCTTGTAACCGAAACATTATCGTTCAAAGTTATGCGAATGCCGTCGCCGGTTACCTGAGAATAACCGGCAAGTTCCTTGAGATTTTCCAGAGTTTGCACTGTTTTTTTAGAAGAACGGCCGGCTATTAATGCCTTTAGCTCTTCTTTTTTGGCCTCAATGGCGGCCAGTTTTTGCTTTAATTCCTCCTGTTCAACGGATAGAGAAGTTAAAATAGCCTTTTTGGTTTCGAACTGGTCCAGTGCGGATGATCCTATCTTGACCGGATGCGCTCTGATTTGCAGGGATAAAATAACCCCGATTGCGAGTCCAATTGCTACGAAACCAATATCTACCAACCTGAAACGCATAGTAAAATCCTGAATTAAGATACGGAATTAGGGTCTGTATAGGGAATGTATTTGCAACATTAAAAGGGGAATGGTAGTATAGCAAGATTTGTTCTTTGAAAACTGCACGGTAGGGAGAAGTTCGAGATAAAGCTGATAGCATTATAGCATTTCTCTCAAAAGGGAAACGCTCGGCTCATTGAAAAATTTCAAGTCGTCGGCCCTTCGACAGGCTCAGGGTGACAAATAAGTTCACGTCGCTAATAATAACAATGTCATGCTGAGCTCGTCAAAGCACGACTTGGTTGAAATTTTTCATTCGCCGTCCTTCGTTCCGCAATCGCTAATTACGCGACTGCTTCACTACGGAACGCGTTTCTCGCATTTCTCTCTGCTTTGCACTGGCAAGGAATTAAAACAGACCGTCCTCGCCACTCAATACAAAAACAAAGCTTGGTGTCCTTGTTTCATCCTTCCCCGCTTGCGGGGAAAAAAACAAAACACAAAAAACAAGCCGTCGTTCGGGTTCGACGGAAAAAAAACCAAAGCAAGGCAGGCCCCGCCTAGCGGGGTCAGAGAGGATTGGTCTCCTTTCTCTCCACTAATCTTCAGATTTTAACAACCTCAGTCGTCTTTCAATTTTTTATACTTTGAACGGCTGATAGGCTGCTGGAGAAAACGTGGATGTTTGGCCCCATATAATATGTGGGGCCATAAAAAAGCCCTTCCAATTCCGGTCAAATGAGCGGTTCGAAGGGTTTTTTTATTTGGGGAAAACTACGTTTTCCCCATTAGCTCGCCTCGCCCTGCTCGGACTCGCCCCCTTTCCTTGTTCCGCAACAGCTTGGGAACCCTTGGGGACCCAAGCTGTTGCTCACTCCTATCGGCAGGTATCTTCTAAAATGATAATTTTTTTATGTTAAACTCGGCCTGATGATAGGAATTTTTGATTCCGGATACGGAGGACTTACGGTTATGAAAGAGGTGACCAGACTCCTGCCGGAATATGATTATGTTTACCTTGGCGACAATGCGCGCGCCCCATATGGCAACCGCAGCAAGGAGACCGTGGTTAAGTTTTCCGAAGAGGCGGTGAATTTTTTATTTGAGAAGGGGACGAGATTGGTGATTTTTGCGTGTTTTACGGCGAGCGCACTGGCGCTGCGCGAACTGCAGGAGAAATATTTGCGAAATCCGCAGTCAAAATATAAGGACCGAAAAATACTTGGAGTGATTCGTCCGGTGGCGGAAAAGGCGGTTGGCGAAACAAAATCCGGCAGAATTGGGGTTGTTGGAACCCGCGGAACCATTAACTCAAAGGCGTTTAATGTTGAACTTAAGAATCTGCGGCCGAAAGTTTCGATCAGCAGTCAGGCGTGCCCGCTTTTGGTACCGCTGATTGAGGAACACTGGCACACAAAACCCGAGGCGAAAATGATCTTGCGGAAGTATTTAAGGCCTTTAAAAAGCCATAATATCGATACTCTGATTTTGGGATGCACCCACTATCCGCTGATGATTGCGGATTTTAAGAAAATAATGGGCGGACGGACGAAGGTTTTAAATTCCGGCGAAATTGCGGCGGAAAGTTTGGTGGATTATTTAAAAAGGCACCCTGAAATTGAGAAGCAACTGACGCGCGAAAAAACCGGAAAATTTTTCACCACCGACAATGCCGAAAAATTTGCCGCGTTCGCAAAAGATTTTGCCGATATGAGGGCGGAGGACGTGGAAACTATTGGTATTTCTTAAGAAAATCCTCCGGTGTTCCTCCAAAATGACCAATGCCGGTGTCAAAATAGCGCACTCCCATTCTTTGCATTCGCAATAACGCACTAACGGCTTGGCTGCGGAATGTCTCCTTTGCTTCCTTAAAATTAGCCGCGCGAACGCCAACCGATGCCAGTTCCTCGGTTGCATTTTTGCTGCCCAAATTCAGTATTTCGACGGCGGTTCTTTGCAATATCGCACTGATTTCGGCCATAGCCAACATTTCCCCGTGGCGGCGCAAAAAAAACAGTACGGTATCTTCAATCTGTCCGCGTTCTTCTGGTGTCAAATTCGTCCGTTTGACATGTACACGAAAACCGCCGTGGAAAACAAATACCATTTCTTGCGTGCTATCATCTACGGCTGCAATTTCTCCGTGTCTTATTTCGTCCCCTTCTCCTTCATCTCGAACTAATCTTAACATGTTGCTATCTTAAGGATATTTTCGAGACTTGTCAATGGCGAATCTAACAGAAGGAACAGTTCATATGTCAAATTATTATGGAGGGCGAAATGGCTCCGGCAAGCCAAAAAGCCAATCTAAGGACATGTCTGTTTGTGCGAAACCAGCCGCATGCTCTTCATGACGGCATTCGCCCTTTAGGGCTTGCATTTACCTTCGGGCGCTTTACAGTCGAGCAGCCCTGCGGAAAAAGATCGGCTTCGCCCACCCGTACACGCCTTCCCGGGAAGGCCCTATTCCCACTCAATCGTTCCCGGCGGTTTGTTCGTCACATCATATAAAACCGCCGAAACGTGCGGTTTTAATTTTGCAGTCAGCTTTTTTAACAGATCAAAATCCATCTTGTAGAAATTCGCCGTCATTGCCTCCTCGGAGCAAACAGGTCGCAGGATTACCGCCTCTTTTTTAACGCCGTTGATCAGAAGGGGAACCAGCACGGTCGGGAATTGCCACATTTCGCGCAATAGACCATTTTCTTCAATAAAATTCATCACGATGTCATCGAGCTCCTGCAAAACCTTCACGCGCTTTTCGGTTAAAGTCGCCGCCACCACTTCGCAAGTTTTGATTTCGCCGGGCGTTAAAAGAAGGCAAACGCGATTGAGTTCCCAGTAGCGATTAGTAAGCGCTGTGGAAATCTGCTCCAACTTGTCGAAAGAATGACGCCCGCACCAAATGGCAAGCGGCCTGCGATAAGTGCGCGAATCGCCCTGAACGCCAACGCTTTGAATAGGCAAAATCGTGCCTTCCAGATTCCACGGTCTCAGATATTTATTGATTGAAGTCTGCGTGTCGGCACTTTGTTCCGGAATTTCAGTCTTCTTGGCACACAAAATGCGCACCGCCAAACCCGGCCCCGGAAACGGATGCTTCCACACAATTTCGTCCGGCAGGCCAAGATGCTCGCCAAGATGACGCACCTCATCTTTGTAAAATTGCGCAAGGGGCTCGACAATCCGGCCTTTTTTAATCAGTTCCAAAATTTCCGGTACGCGGTTGTGGTGAGTTTTAATCTTATCCGCATATTTTGTGCCGGCGCTTTCTATCGTGTCCGGATAAATCGTGCCTTGCCCCAAAACCCACTGTTCAGGATTCAGCTTCAGCTTTTTGACCGCCTCCGCCTGAACTTTCAAAAACATATCTCCTATGATTTTTCGCTTCTCCTCGGGATTAATCACGCCTTTGAGCGCTCCCAAAAACCGCTTTCTGCCATTGAAAATATGAAAATTTTGAATTCCCAGACCCCGCAGTGCGATTTCTATTTTTTTATCTTCATCTTTGCGAAGCAAACCGGTATCCACAAAAAGCCCGTAGACGAAATCCGTCCCCAGCGCTTCCGAAAGAAGCGCATAAGCAACGGTGGAATCCACGCCTCCGCTAACCATCAAAAAAACCTTTCTACCGGCCAGAATTTTCTTCACCTCCACAATCTTTTGCTCCAGAAATTTTTCGGTATTCCATTCATATTTCACCTCACAAATCTTCAAAAAATTGTGCAGCATTTCCATTCCGTGCTGCGTATGCGTCACCTCCATGTGAAACTGCGTCGAAAAAATCTTCTTGGCCGGATCTCCCATCGCCGCATAAAAACAATCGTCAGTTTTTCCAAGATGAATGAACCCCGGCGGCATCTTTGTAACCGTATCGCCATGCGACATCCAAACCTGACTGTGGTCGCGAATGCCCTCAAAAATCCCAATCTTTTTCAGCAAAACCAACTTCGCCAGGCCGTATTCCTTGGTTTCGCCCGGCGTCACTTTTCCACCCAGCAAATGCGCAATTGCCTGATGCCCATAGCAAAGGCCCAAAACCGGAATTCCAAGCTCAAAAACTTTCGGATCGATTGTCGGCGCGCCATGTTCATAAACCGATTGCGGCCCGCCGGATAAGATAATCCCCTTATATTTTTTAAATTCGGCCAGCGACGCATCCGGCAAAAGCACCTCGCTGTACACGCCAAGCCGGCGCACTCGATTCGCAATCAGATGGGCGTATTGGCTTCCAAAATCGATAATTGCAATGGCGTCCATGGCCCAAGTATATCAGAATGACCCTCCAGGCTGCGTCAAAGTGGTGATTAACGGATTAGGTTCAAGGATATTCCCATTGGTATCTTTGATATTGTTGCCCGTAATCTTATATGACTCGCCGCGCTGCAGGGTCATTCCGCGCGTGCTTATAAAAATGGAATTGCCGCTTACTTTTATCGCTCCAATAAACACGCGATCTGTAATTTCGCCATTTTTTACATTTAAATCCGCGACAGAAAAATCCACGCCATCGGTGGAAATTATTTGCGAAAGCTGGCGCTTAAAATTCAGTTCAATTTGATTTGGCGCAATTATTTTGCCGCCCGTGAACGTAACCGGCGAATCCAGATATTCAAGAGTTGCTTTTAAAAGCTCCGGACCGATTGGCGCTCCGGAAAAAGATAATTCCGTTTTATTTACTTTAAAAGTTTTGCTGGACAACACGGCGCTGTCCGGGAAGGTGGATTTGACCTTGTACATCACTTTATTGCCGCCCGGAAGAAGCGTCAAAGAATACGCGGAAGTTATCGCCGGTAATTTATATCGAAATTTTAAAATTTTCACACTGCCCGCAGGTAAAGAAATTGCAGTCGTGAAAGCATGTAAATCTTTAAAAGTTTCTTCGCTCGATGGCGCTTTGGCCAAAACCATCGCATCTTGAGGAATCAAAAATCTAAAAATTCCATCGGCGGGGCCGGATATTTTTATTATGGCGGTTGACTCGGGATTAAAGCTTCTGGCCGGTTTTTCGTACCAAAAAGTTGTATATTCAACTTCTATTTTTGCGGACCAATCGGCTGCAAAACCAAGCACATCGCTACCTAAAGGGTAAGCGTATTTATCCGGCGCTTTAAAAACAAAAATTTCGGCAAATATAAAAACGAGCAGAGCAATCAGCCCCAAACCCATGATTGGGAAGGTAATTAGAAGGGTGATTTTTTTAGCCCGCTCATTCATCTTATCTTAAGTTAGACATTAAATTGCGGTGCGTCAACGGTCTGTGCGTGCCTAAAGGTGCAAATTATGGTAGAATTTAAGGATTTTTTCAATCAAAAATCACATATGAATAAATCTCTGCTTGCCTTGAGTCTTGTGAAAAAGGCGACGACGGACATCAGCGGGGTCACGAGTACGTCGACCGGTATTGATTATCAGGACCTGGCGCTGAATATTTTTCTGAAATTTATTGATGTGATTGAGGGTGCGATAATTATCGCGGTAGGTATGTTTGCGATAAAACTTTTGCGCAGGTATCTCGCAAAAGTGGAGGTCACTCACGAAAGGCAGCGTACGGCCTTGAATTTACTGGAAAAAATTTCGACGGGTTTTGTGTTTGTAATTTCGATTACGCTCGGTTTGAAAATAATCGGGCTGGATTTGACGCTTTTGGTCAGCGTTATGACCCTTGGACTCAGCTTTGGACTTGGCGACGTTGTGAAGAATTATATAGCCGGTTTGCTGATTCTTTTTAAATCGCCGTTTGAAATCGGCGACGTTGTGACTATCCGCAGTTTTACCGGAAAGGTGGAAAAAATCGAGTTCCAGTCGGTGACGATGAGGACTTTTGACCAAAAGGTTGTGACGATTCAAAACAGCGACCTTTTGACGCAATCGATCGTGAATTTTTCCAAATCTGCGCAGTCGAGATTGGAAATCAATATTCCGCTCGGTTATGGCAGCGATGTTCGGCGCGCGGTTCTGATTTTCGACAAGATTTTGCAGAACAATCCTGTTATTTTGAAAGCACCGAAATACTCCATCGTGGTTAAGACTTTTGCGGAGAGGGGGATTAATATTCTCCTTAGGTTTTGGGTGCAGAAACCGTGTAATGTTTTGAAAATCAGATCCGACTTGGCGGTGCAAATTCAAGAAGCGTTTGATGAGGAAAAGATTTTTGCGCCGTATTCGCGCGAGTCCGGTTTGAATGATTTATATGGAATGACGGCGGCGCGCAAAGAAAGACTGACCGCCTTTTATGGCCAACCGATTTTGGCGGATATTGCAGGGCAAACTATTTCGCAAATTGCGGCCGCGGCGCCTGTTGCAGCGGAAGAATATGGCGATGCGGATGAGCCGGAATAATCAAACTGAGGAAAATCTCTCAATCACAAACTCCTTCGGCAAAGATTCCAAAAACCAGCCCGCTTGCGGACCGGAGTTTTTGCCAAGAAGCGCGACGTAAATTGCCTGAAAAGCCTGTTTTGCCTCCAAAGGTGATTTTTTGCGAAGCTCGTGAATTGCGCCGTGAAGTTCTTCTCCTTCCCAATCTTTTTGCTTTAAAAGCGCCGCGACAGAGGCCAAAAACTGCTTTTGGGCAGCGGTTAAAGTCTTCATCAATTCCGGCGCCTTCTCCTGAACCGTAAACTTATCGTTCTCCAACGCGTAATCTTTTAGCCATTTCTTGGCATAAGAAGCGCGGCGCATCGCATCTTCTTTTTCTTGCGCCGTCAGCTTGCCGCCTTTTAATTTTGCAATTTCTTCAAGTAAATCCAACTGCGGCATTTGCATCAAAAACGCAATTCGCGAAAAGCGCGCCCTGAAATAATCTTTTTCATCCGCCGGATTAATCAGGGAAAAGTGCAGTGCGCGCTTGTTATCCGGAGCCACATCGGATTCCTTCCTTCCAAACGCGATCGCAATCGTCTCATCAAAAAAGTCGAACATGCGCGGCATCGTTCCTTCTGTCGGGTCGAAATCAATGTGGCGCTCCGGGCGATTTCGAACCATGGAAAAGCGCAAAAGTTCCTCCGGCAACATGTCGGCAACTTCTTTGGCGCTGGCCCCGATTGCCTTGCTGGAACTCATTTTCGCCCCGCTGAAAGTGAAAAATTCATACGGAACATTGATCGGCGGCGTTCCCTTAAAAACTTCTTTGATTATTCTTGCGGCAACTTCGCGCGAACCTCCGGAAACGGAATGATCCTTGCCGGCGCCCTCTATGTCCACCGGAAAAATGAACCATTTTGCGGCCCATTCCACTTTCCAAGGCAATTTTCCGCGACCAAGATAAGGCGCGACTTTGCCCTTATGCCCGCATCCAACCGCCCATTTAACTTTGGCAGGCTCGCAAACATATTCCACAATTTTATTGCCGCGCGGACCCGTGGAACCGACCACCGTCGTCGTTCCAACTTTTCCGCATTTTTCGCAAACCACTTGAACCGCATTCCAATCTTCCTGCTTCTCTGATCCGGAAACCTCTTTATAAATTCGTCGAATTTCATCCGGATTTTCCAAAACGATGTCGATCAACGGATCGTATTTTCCCTCCGCATAAAGCGTGCTGTTTAAATAAAATTCCGGCTTAAATCCAAGTCTTTTAATCACCGATACAAACTCATTTCCAAAATAACGGGCGTAATTTTTTTCCGGCGTCGGCGCTTCGTCCGGCGACTCGGGCGACGGAACATCCTTGAGCGGCTTGCCCATGTGCTTCAAAAATTTCTCTTTATCAAGATAAACCGGCAATCCATCCATCGGATCGGAATCGTTTATTTCATAATAATATTTGACGTCGTAACCCTTTTCGGCGAGCGCCTGCGCAACAATTCCGTGAATCACAACTCCGCGCAACGAACCGATGTGAACCCGTCCGGAAGCTGTTTTTTCATCGCGCACGATGAACTTTTTCTTCACGGGAAGGGATTTTTCAACCTCGGCCACAACTTCGTCCGCCCAAAACATAGCGGCCTTATTATAGCGAAAAAAGGCGTAGTTGAAAGGCCGGTCATCCTGAACTGGTTTAAGAATCTGCTCCAAAGTTATCTCCGGGGATAACTTTTACAGGTCGGGGGCAGGCAAGTATTTTTTTTGCGCACAATGGACCCCTAGGCTGCCGTGCATTCACGGTTTCGTCAGTAAAATCGTGAAAAAGAGAAGAAAACTGCCATGTTTTCACGGTTTTGGCGAAAAATCACCGGTTGCACCCGAACCAGATTGTTCGCAAAAAACATTGACCGCCTTCCTAGGAAAGTCTGCCCGTGCGGGCAGACTTTCAGGCTTACCAAAGCCATTTCGCCTCTAGAGCCGATTTGACACATACGCCCCTTGATCCCTCATATCTCCTTTTTGATTTCTTGTCCGCCACCGCCGGAAGTATTGCTCTTAATGCTCCCTCCTGACTCCAAATTTTGAGAGCCATTTGCAAGTTGGATATGTTCGAATGCCTCCTTATAAACACCCTGAATAAATTCTTTAATTTGATCCATATGTTCATAATCACCGGGAACACCGATTGATGCTGCAAATTCGGCAAGCGGACCTTCGACGCCCCCTACATACCGAGCTTGGCCTGCCTGTTCCGGTTTTTGATGTTGTTCTTTAGCGTACGTTAAAGCCAAATCAAACAATTTAATTTTATCGGCAGGCGTCATCTGATCGGCCCTTCCTTTCCACTTGTCAACAAGTTGCGCTGCCTCTTGTTGAACCGGCGTTTTTTCGTCCGATTCCGCTTCCGGTTTATTCTTCAACTCTGCCAGTGCCATCTCTGTCCTTTCTTGCAATGCCTTATCTTTAATTCCTTTAATTTTATCCCTCTCCGCAACCAATGGCGCCGGCTTCTCCTCCTTCGGCTTCTGATTAAAATTAATCGCCAATTTCTCCACCTTGCCGCGCCTGTCCGTGAGACTCACCTCATACCCTGTGGCAGTCGGCTTAAACCCGTGCTCATAATCGATATCAACCAACCCCTTTTCGACAGCCGCCATCAGCCTTTCCTGCGTCTCGTCCGTAACCGTTCCCCAATCAATTCCGCCGAGCATATGCTGAATAACATTCACCAGCGCGCTATACATTTCCATATTTTTCGCGGCCTTTTCCATCCCCTTTGGGTACGGAAACCGAATCATTAAAGTCCGCGTACTGCCATTTTTATCCTTTAAATCAACCCAGCGCTGATCTTTGTCAAAACCATTGAGCTCCGTAAAACCCTGCGCTACAAACGTCGCAAGTTGATCCGCCGTCGACTTATCCACCTTGCTCCAATCAACGCCCAATTTGTCACTAATGAAATTTATTATCTGATTAATCTTGGCGGCAACTTCCAGCTTTTGCGCGCCCTCAAGCACCCTAGTCGCGTTCTCAACAAAACCGGCCGCTGACTTTTGCGCGCCCCTTTCCGGATAACACATTTCGGCTTCGCCTGGGAGACATTCGGGAGTTTTTGCCTCAGGAGTTTTAGACAGTTCCGGTCGCGACTGTTCACTATATCCCATATTTTTGTGGTTATTTATATTTGTATATTATTTCAGTATACCACCTCCGCCCGATTTATGCTATACTTTCTACGTACGTTAATGGGCGTTACAAAATGGATCATACGTTTTTTCCTTTGAAAAAGTTTTTAAGATAGAATTTGGGGGTAAAATATATTTAACCCCAAATTTCAATGAAAGATGATTTTTTCTGGGCATTTCTGCCCGAAGGTCTGGAGCAGTATTTTGACGTGGAAT
>JACRID010000079.1 GCA_016220145.1 Candidatus Peregrinibacteria bacterium | reverse complement strand
GCAATCCCGCGCCCGTCGCGAGGGCGTACATGTTAGCCCGAGCGACAGTGTGGGCCATGGGCGAAAAAATACTCCGGTTCCACCCTCAATAAGATCAAATGTTAAGTTCTTTTAAAAATCAAACCAAAAATCGCATGAGCCCAGGGACCGCTTGGAAAATTGAATTAAGCGCGGTTTTGAAGTAAAGTAAAAGTTACATTTATGACCTTTTTCGACCAGTTTGAAAAATTGCGTTTGGATGTGCCAAGGCTTGCGCTGATGAATTTTAAAGGTGAAAGAAGCCCCTATTGCAATTATACTTTTGAATGCGCGGACTGTTATCTCTCGATGGGCAGCGATTTCTTGAGAAACTCTCATTACAATTATTGGTGCTACCACAACGGGAATTGCCTTGATTGTTCATATTGCCGAGGTTGCGAGAATTGTTATGAGTGTTTGGATTGCAAAAACTGTTATGACAGTTCTTATTTGCAGGATTGCGAGGATTGCGTGAATTCATCCTATTGTTTTGATTGCCAGAATTTGAAAGATTGTTTTGCGTGCATCGGACTTTGGCGCAAGCAATATCACATTTACAACAAGCCTTATTAAAAGGAAAAATATTTTGAAATATTGACGAAACTCAAAAAAGAGCCGTCGGATGAGCTGCGGCGCTTGTTTCGTGAAGTTAAAAAAAATCGGCCGCATATTTTTATGCATGAAAATCACAACGAGGGCGGTTGCACAGGCGATTATGTTTACCATAGCAAAAAATGCCTGTTTTGTTTCGATGCGGATCATTGTGTAAACAGCGCTTATTTAAACAATGCGATAAATTGCACGGATTCTTTCGATATTTCTTTTGCGGGCGAGCCGCCGGTTAAGCGCTCTTATGAAATAATGAGCGGAATGGGTTTGGAGGATTCCATGTTCTGCAGCATGTGCTGGCACGGCAAATCTTTGAAATATTGCGAGTATTGTTTTCAGTGCGAATATTGTTTCGGGTGCGTGGGCTTGAAAGACCGGAAATTTTACGTTTTGAATGTCGCGTGCAAACCGGATGAATATTTTAGAAAAGTGGAGGAAATTAAAAAAGAAATGAAAAAGGACGGCATTTACGGTACATGGTTTAAATCCGTTCATCCGATTGAGGATACTTTGGTGCAGGAAGAGATTGCAATTGTGTCCCACAGGATGGAAGGATATGGAAATCACGTGTCAAAACGCACAGATGAAGAAAAATCCGCAGCAATTGAATGGAAGGCAATCTTGAGGTAAGGTTAAAACCCATGGCGTTTTCTTTGAAAAATTATAACGAAAGGCAGAAAGAGGCCATCATGCGGGCGGATGGACCGATGGTTGTGATTTCCGGCGCGGGGACGGGCAAAACGCATGTTTTGACGGGCAGGATTCTACATTTAATTTTGGAAAAAAATGTGCCGGCGGACGAAATTTTGGCGCTGACTTTTACCGAAAAAGCAGCGGACGAGATGATTCAGAGGGTGGATGACGCCCTGCCGATAGGCCACAGCGAAATTTGCATAAAGACTTTTCACGGGTTTTGCGACATGGTTTTGCGTGAGCGCGGGCACGAAATCGGCCTGCCGCTGGACTTTCAGATTTTGCAGGAAGCCGATTTGTGGATGTTTTTAAAGCGCCATTTGACGGATTTTAGGCTGAAATATTTCAGGCCGCTTTCGAATCCGAAGAAGTTTTTGCGCTCCATGCAGGAATATTTTAGCCGATTGCAAGATGAGGATGTGACGCCGGAGCAGTATATTGAAATGGCGGAGATAGCTTTAAAAGGCGCTACTGATGAGGAGAAGAAAGAGGTTGCGGAAAAGAATTTGGAGTTGGCTAGGGCGTATGAGGCATACCAGTTTTTGCTGATTAAGAACGGCTTTATGGATTTTGGCGGGCTTTTGTTTAATACTCTGCGGCTTTTTGAGAAGCGAAAATCGGTGCTGGCGGAATATCAAAAACGCTTTCGCTACATTTTGGTGGATGAGTTTCAGGATACCAACTTTGCGCAGAATAAAATTGTCGCCATGCTGGCGGCTGGCCACAAGAATTTGATGGTGGTTGGCGATGACGACCAGTCGATTTATAAATGGCGCGGCGCTTCGCTTACCAACATTCATTACTTCGAAAAGCTGTTTCCAGAGGCCAAAAAAGTGGTTTTGAATGAAAATTATCGCAGCAGCCAGGCGATTTTGGATGCGGCATATGCGGTGATTCAAAATAATAATCCGAATAGGTTGGAAGTTAGCGCAAAAGTGGATAAAAAATTAGTGTCAGTAAAGGCTGGGTGCGGGACATTTTCTTCCTCTTCCATGCTTTCACAGGACGCCCTGGCGGGGACGAAAGAACGAAGCACACTCGCTCCGCTCGTGTGTGGCCGCATGCGGCTCGCTCTGCTTTCTAAAAAAAACTGTTCTCAGAAAATACCCCACAGCCAGCCCCAAGTCTGTCATTTCGATGAATTGGATGAAGAAGTGGAATTTGTGGTCACAAAGGCCGGCGCGGCTTCAAAAAAAGGCCTGAATACCGCCATTTTAGTCAGAACAAACGCGTTGGCGCTCCCCTTCCTCGAGGTTTTGGAAAGGAGAAATATTCCGCACCAGCACTTTTCGCCGTCGGGCGTTTTTAATCGGCCGGGCGTGAAGGATTGCATCGCGCTGCTGCGGGTTTTGGCTGATCCTTGGGACAATATTGCAATGTTCCGCTGTCTGGCGCTCCCGTTTTGGAAAGTTCCAATGGAGGCGCTTTTGGAAATCACCAAAAAGGCGAAGTCAAAAAACGGTTCGCTGTTTGAATTGCTCGGAAATGCGCAAAAGGATGTCCAGCCAGGGCTGGACGGTAATTTGCTTAGCAAGGCTTCGCCTTGCCTGTTTGAAAAGATTAAGAAATTGCTGGACGAACTGATTGAATTTTCGCGCGAGCATAAAGCTTCGGAAGTTATCGGCAAATTTTTGAATGACAGCGGATATCTTGAAAAAATGACGACGGAAGATGCGGATGGCGCAGAATTGATGGAAGACTTGGCGCTTTTCTCTCAAAAAGTTACGGACTTTGAAAAGACCAATCCAAACAAAAAGGTTGCCGACTTTTTGGCCTTCGCACAGCTTTTGGAAGAGGTTGGCGAGCCGCGAAACGCTGGCGAAAACATCGATCCGAACGTGATAAAAGTCATGACGATTCACGGCGCCAAGGGTCTGGAATTTGATGCGGTTTTTGTGCCGGGGCTGGTTTCGGGCAAATTTCCGGGAATTTCGAGGCGCGATCCATTTGAAGTCCCGCAAGAACTGATTTCCGAAGAATTGCCGACCGGCGATCATCACATGGAAGAAGAGCGCAGGCTGTTTTATGTGGCTTGCACGCGCGCGCGCGAGTTTTTGGCCCTAACTTACAGCGATTTTTATGACGGCAAGCGGAAGTGGAAAGTTTCGCCGTTTGTGGTTGAGGCGTTGGCGAGCGGCAAAGCTCTGGAGGCGACTTTGAAACGTAAAAAAGGCGGCGGGGTTCGGGACCAAATCGCCATGTCCTTTGAATCGCGCGAACATAAATCCATTTCGCAAATTCCTTCAAAGCTAAGTTACAGCCAGCTGGACGCTTTCAAAACTTGCCCGGCAAAATATCAATATCGCTATCTTTTTGATATTCCGGTGGCGATGCCCGACGTGGTGAATTTCGGCTCAAGCATCCACAATACGCTGTATAAATTTTACCTTTATCTTCAGCAAAATCCCGCGGAGGCAAAAAAAGATTTGACTCCCCTTTTGCATAAATTTTATGACGAAAGCTGGATTCCCCACGGCTATGAATCAAAAGAACTTCAAATTAGCCAAAAAGAAGAAGGCCGCAAAATGCTGGATAAATTTTACGCGCATGAAAAAAAGAATTTTACAATTCCCGCCTTCATTGAAAAAGCGTTCACCTTAAAGATCGGCGAAACGATTTTAAGCGGCAGAATCGACCGAATCGACCGGCTTCCGGACGGCACATATGAGGTAATCGACTACAAAACCGGCAGCGGCAAAGATAAAAACCTGAAAAAAGACCTGCAAATGTCCATTTACGCGCTGGCCTGCAAAGAAGTTTTAAAAATTCCGGTTTCGCGCCTAAGCCTGTATTTTTTGGAAAATCTGGAAAAATCCTCCACAACCAGGAGCGAAAAAGACCTGGAATCCTGCAAAGCAGAAATTCTGGAATACGTGGAAGAATTAAAGAAGACGGATTTTGCGCCAACGCCCGGTTTCCACTGTTCTTTCTGCGATTATCGGCTCATTTGTCCGGTTGCGGCGGCGGTGGTACGATAACGCACGAGCGAAGCGAGTGCGCTTTAAAAAACAGAAACGTCCCCCGCTAAGCGGGGGACAACCTGAAGCGTAGCGGAAGCAATCTATTTATGAACATCTATCTAATAATCATTGCAGCGGTTCTGGTGGCCGGTTTTTACTTTGTTTATCAGCGTTTAAGCGTTTTTGAAAAGAAGGACGACAGCGACACGCTGAAGATTTTGAACGAGAATTTCAACGCCCGAATGGCGGAAATCAACAAGCAGTTTCAGGAGCAAACGCGCGCGCTGAATATGCAAAGTAAGAGCGTTGGCGAGCGCCTGGATAATGCCGCAAAGGTGGTGATTGGCGTCACGGATCGCCTTGGCAAAATGGAAGAGGCCAACAAGCGCATTTTTGACGTTGGCAAGGACATTGCGAGCCTGCAGGATATTCTTAAGGCGCCAAAGCTTCGAGGCACGCTCGGTGAATTCTTTTTGGGCGATTTGCTGGCGCAGTATTTTCCAAAGGAGCAATATTCCATGCCTTATACCTTCAACAGCGGCGCAAAGGTGGATGCGGCGCTTCATCTTGCCGACAAAAGAATTGTGCCGATTGATTCCAAATTCCCTCTGGAAAACTTTATAAAAATGCTGGGCGCGAAAGACGAAAAAGAGAAAAAGACCTTCAAAAAAGCCTTCGTGAGCGACGTGAAAAAGCGCATCGACGAGATCGCGCAATACATAGTTCCGGACGAAGGCACTATGGATTTTGCCCTGCTTTATATTCCGGCGGAAAACGTTTATTACGAGGTGATTGTGAGGGACGAGGGCGACGACAGTCTTGCGGCATATGCTTTCAAAAAGCGCGTGATTCCGGTTTCTCCAAACAACTTTTTTGTTTACATCCAGACGGTTTTAATGGGTCTGCGTGGGCTTCAAATTGAGCACAGCGCGAAGGAAATTCAAGAAGCGTTGGTGCGGCTAAAGGGCGATTTTGGGAAGTTTGGCGAGGAATTCGACATCTTGGGTTCCCACATCACAAACGCCGGCAACAAATATGAAGAATCCAAACGCCGGTTTGAAAAGTTGGGCAATAAGCTGGAAAACGTGGAGCTGATTGGCGGGGAGAAGAATGCGAAACTACTTAAGTAAGGTGGTCAGGTGGCGCACTTTTGTCTTGCGCCACCGCACCCCTGCACTCGCATGCGTGCGCGCGCTCGCTCGGGGGCTCGGCGCAATCCAAATAGTGCTAGCCACCAGACGCGCCTGCGGTAGTATTTGGTATAATACGTTTGATTTTATAAATGTATTTTATGAGTTTAATAACTATACCAACGGATAATTTGTATAAATTTTTTTCTATAACCGGCTTATTAATATTTCTTGCAAGCTTAATCTACATACCAATATTAAATGATAAATTGTATAGAGAATTATCTAAATATACTTTGCGGCATAAGGGAAGTTTTTGGGGGCTAAATTAGGTATTTTCGAGAAAGAAATGAAGCATTTTTCTTTTTCGATTTGGGGAAAGCCCACGGTGAATTTTCAGT
>JACRID010000081.1 GCA_016220145.1 Candidatus Peregrinibacteria bacterium | reverse complement strand
CTCGACGGCAGTCTCGGCATTTCGCTTTGCGAAACATGATCCCGCGCCCCAGCAGGCCAAGAATGGTCTAAAAAATACATCCGCTTCCACCCTATCCGTTTCATTCATTCAATCTTTTTCAAACCAAAAATCGCATGAGCCCGTATGACTGCCTGCCGGTGGGCGGGCGGCTCGCTCCGCTTTCTACTTCCCGTACGGATTCATTATAAAATCCTTGCCGCTTGCTCCTTTTGATTGGTTAAGAGATGTCGGCACAACAATTTTTAATCCGCCGCCGAGTTGCGTACCCAAAGTATTTCGGGACTGCGTTTGCGCACTTTCTCCGTCCTCGGACAAAATCAAATTCAAATCCGAACCTTTGACATCATAAACTTTTATGCCTTTGATAAGAGGTTCTTTATTTAACTCTATGTCCTTAATTCGCGCCGTCAGCCTGGGCAAACCGGATTCATAATATGATTCTATTTTCTGCAATGCCTTAAAACGCGCTTTGAATGTAACAATTTTGCGGCTTGTTGAAATAAAATCGCTCAAGGTGTCATCCGCATTTTTTGAATTAAAATTCTTGAGTTGTTCAAAAAAAGTTTTATCCTGCTCAATTTGTTTTGCGGATAGCGCATCATATTCAGCGCTTATGGTATCCAGTTCGCTTTTAATCTTTTGTAAAGTCAGCGTTCCGTTTTCTTCCAGCTTTTTCAAGAGCGCCAAATGACTTTCCAACCTTGACCGCCTGTCGGTGGATTTGTTTAAAAGCTCATTTACATCGGCGGCATAAGCGTTTTGCATGCGGCTAAACAAGAGAATATATTGCGGGAACGAGGTTGCGCCTTCAAATTCGGACCCAAAAACATTAACCGCATCAATGCCCGTGGCTCCGACCGCCGCAAGCGAAGCCGAACTGATTTTCCCGACATCGGCTGTCTGCGGAATTCCGGTGTCTTCTTTCGAGATTTCATTTGCGGGCTTTACCGGCTGTTCCACCGTCTTCTTTGTCCAATTTTCCCAGAACTTTAAATTGATGTTTTTTAAACCGCTGACTCCGCCAAAAATAAGAAAACCCGCAATGGCCAAACATCCAAGTCCGTAAAAAATATGGCGGGGGCCAAGATTTAATTCCTGAAGAATCTCGCTCATTTTATCTCCAAAACTTTCGCCTTCCTCCAACATTTCGGGGTCTTGCTCGGGCTGCTGCGAAGAACTGACCAACTCACCTTCTATGACGTCGGCGGGCTTTGGCGGCTGTTCCGGCCCTTTAGCTTCAGGTTTCTTTGGTTCGGGCTTTTTAGGTTCTATTTTTTCAGGGGCCGGTTTTGGTTCAGGACGCGGCATCGGCTCAGATCTAAGCATTGGTTCGGGCCGAAGCAAATGTTCGTGCATCGGTTTCGGTGGCGGCATTGGTCTTGGTTCCTGGTTTATGGGTTCTAGTTTTACTGGAACCGGAAGCAAAGTTGCCGGTTTAAATTCAGTTTTGGGAATCGAATGCGGCGCAGGTTGCGGCGCACCAAAATCGGGAGGGAAAACAGATACCGGCTCTTGTTTTGGCATTTTAGGCTGAGGCTTCGGAGTTGCCGGCTTTGGCGGCGGCGGTTGCGCCGGTTGCGGAGTCGACATTCCTCCCCACAAATTCAGCAAATCGGTAGCGCTGACTTCGGAACTTGCTTTTTTCACAGCGCCGTTTGTTTTTTTTGCAGCGTCACCGCCCGTTGGCAGGTCTTGTTTTGTCGGATCGTCAGCCATAATTAGGGAACCTCTGAAAAACTATCTTTGAGCTGCAAATTGCAAATTCCGGCTGCAAACTTTTCAGACCTCCTCACCGTATCATAACCCGATACGGCTTGCCTCGCCTTATATAATTCGGCATGCCGCCTTGGCGGCTCGTCGGCCTTCAAAGTTTTCGCTCGAAATTTGCAATTTTCGCTTTTAAACATAGTTTTTCAGAGGTTCCTTAGCTATAAATTTATCTTTACATTCTAACACAAAAACGTACTTTTGAGAACGCACCCGCTCGAGTTACACACCACATATGGCCTACGTCAAGGTTTTTACCAAAGAATAACCATTTACATGGTTATAATAACCTTATGAATTCATATTTCTCACGCAAAAAATTGGTGTTTTTCTTCACTTTGTCTGTTTTCTCATTCTTCTTATTTTTACCGGAGGCATCCGCAGCGCGCATCCAAAAACGAGACATCTTGTCTTCCGTGGTACAAATAATCACCATAAATGCCACCGGAGATGCGGCAATAGGTTCGGGTAGCACAATAAACGGCGACGGTCTTATTCTGACCAACCATCATGTGGTGACCGATAAATCAACCGGCGAGCTGGCAACCGGCATTTCAATCTGTTACACCGTGTCTCAATTTAAATTGCCGCGATGCATTGCAACCGCAAAAGTCATAGCAACAAATAAAGAATTTGATTTGGCGCTTATAGTTCCGGACAAAAAACTCGGCAAAAACGGCTCTCCTACTTCAACAAGTTTTAAAGAGTATTGGAAGAAAAGCGGAAAAAAGTTCTTTTCAATTCCATTCAGAAACGGCAAGAATTTCGCTCTTCCGGAAATACTTGATCGCATAACCGTGTGGGGTTATCCGTCGGTTGGAGGTTCCACAATCACAGTCACTTCCGGATTTGTGAGCGGATTCAATGTCGTCGAAGAGGGCGAAGATTCGCTTGTAAAATTCATAAAAACGGACACCGCAATAAATCCCGGTAATTCCGGCGGCGCGGCATTTGACAAAAAACTTTCATTTATCGGGATTCCCTCAAACGCTTGGCCGGGCCAAATGGGATTTGTCATTCCGCTTCAAACCGCCGTTGAATGGTTTAAGGCACTGGACGCACAAAAAATCATCGACATCGGTTCCATTGATAGTATGGGAACTTATCTCGAAAAGTAAAGTTCCTAAAATCAGCGTACGGCCGAAAAGCGTTTCATCAAATTGTCGGCTGCACTCTCCGCAAAAACACGCGTAGCCGGATTTCCCTCTTTAAACTCCGTCCCCAGAGCTCCGTTTGAGGTAAACAAATATATATTTTTGGCTTTTTCGGAATTCACCGGAACATCCGTAAGCGTTTCGCCAAAACCATAACTCTGCAATTTAAAAACTTCCACCGCCAAAGAGGCGAATTCTCCGCGGTTCATCTTCCTGTCGGCAAAAGCGGCATATTTGGCGCGCAACTGCTGTGCCGCGTTATCGTCAATTCGTTTCGCACCGGAAGCGGCATTAATAAGCAAATCAACGGCTTCTCCATAAGACAAATATGAATAATCAATCACATTTGATACGGTTGGAGCACCTTTAAAGAAGGTCAGTTTACCGGTTAGAAATTTTGGGTTCCCAAACAGAACCGCAACGAAAATTGCAACTACAACCGCCAGTGTTAAAATTATTTTTTTCTTCATATGATCATAATATCATTTTTCTTTTCAAAATGGATATTTTTGCGATTGCAAATCTCATGCGATTTCTGTCAACGACTTTAATTTGGAAACCTCTTTGTTTACAGGTTAAAATTACAAACCGAATTTAACCCCATTTTTCTATGCAAATTCCAGGTATTCCGGTGCTCGCCCTGATTGCGGCGGGCCTATCACTCGCTTACGCTCTTATCCTTGTAATCGTCGTTTTGCGATACCCGAAAGGATCGGAAAAAATGCAAAAAATCGCATCTTATATTCAACAAGGCGCGAATGCATATTTGGCAAGGCAATCTTTAACAATCGCCATCGTGGCGGTTTTTATATTTTTCGTACTGGCATTTGCTTTTAAGACTAATGGATTTTTATTGGCGTCCGGCTTTATAGTCGGTGCTTTTTTCTCGGGATTAGCCGGTTACATCGGCATGTCCATTTCCGTTCGCGCGAACGTTAGAACATCGCAGGCCGCGCACAAAGGATTAGGCGAAGCTTTAAAAGTGGCATTTCAAGGAGGTTCCGTAACGGGATTCTCCGTGGTTGGATTGGCACTTCTTGGCGTCAGCGCTTTTTACATTTTATTCCAAAAAATCAGCGGAGTTCCGGCGGTTCAGGTCCCAAATTTGCTGATTGGATTCGGCTTTGGCGCTTCTTTGGTTTCATTATTCGCCCGCGTTGGAGGCGGAATTTTCACCAAGGCGGCTGACGTCGGCGCCGACATCGTCGGAAAAGTTGAAAAAGGAATTCCGGAAGATGATCCTCGCAACCCTGCCGTAATTGCCGATAACGTTGGCGACAACGTCGGCGATTGCGCCGGCATGGGAGCCGATCTTTTTGAAACTTACGCGGTGACTTTGATTGCCGGAATGATTTTGGCGGCATCCGTAATAGGCACGCAGGCAAGCATCGAATATCCGCTTGCGCTGGGCATTATTGCGGTTTTGGCCTCGATCATCGGCAGCCTCTTCGTAAGGCTCGGCAAGAAGAAAAATATTATGGGAGCGCTTTATAAAGGTTTGCTCGCGACCGGCGTACTTTCGGGCATTGGTTTTTATTTTGCGACCGATTATCTATTGAAAGATTTATATATTTTCTTCGCCGCACTCGTAGGATTGGTTGTGACTTTGCTTATTACTTTGATAACCGAGTATTACACTTCAACACAGTATGGACCGGTTCAAAAAATTGCCAAAGCAAGCGAGACCGGCAGCGGAACGAATGTGATCATTGGACTCGCGGTTGGCTTGCAGAGCACATGGGCGCCCATTCTTGTCATTGCGGCCGCCATCATCGGCTCTTATCTGCTTGGTGAAAGTTCCACTTTGCATAATGGCATTTATGGGATCGCAGTCTCCGCAATCGCCATGCTTTCAACTACGGGCATGGTAATTGCCGTTGATTCATATGGACCAATAACCGATAACGCGGGCGGAATCGCCGAAATGGCCGGTTTGCCAAAGGAAGTCCGCGAGCACACGGACGCGCTGGACGCGGTTGGCAATACTACAAAGGCCGTTACAAAGGGTTATGCAATCGCTTCCGCCGGACTTGCGGCGCTTGTTCTTTTTCAAGCCTTCACCGCGGAAGTTTCCAAAGATGGAATCAAAATGGTTTTTGATATCAGCAATCACTTGGTGATCGTCGGACTTTTGATCGGCGGACTTTTGCCTTTCCTGTTCGCTTCTTCGGCCATGGCGTCGGTCGGTAAAGCGGCATATGACGTAGTGCGCGAAGTTCGCAGACAGTTCAGCGAATTGAAGGGAATTATGAGCGGCAAAGATACTCCGGAATATGGCAAGTGCGTTGACATCGTTACAAAAGCTGCCTTAAAACAAATGATCTTCCCTGGCTTATTGGCGGTCATTTCTCCAATTGCCGTAGGATTTATTTTAGGCCCGCTGGCACTTGGAGGTTTGCTTATCGGCGTTATCGTGACCGGATTTTTGTTGGCCCTTCAAATGTGCACGGGCGGCGCCGCATGGGACAATGCCAAGAAATATATTGAAAGCGGAAACTTTGGCGGCAAAGGTGGCGACGCGCATAAGGCGGCAGTTGTTGGCGACACGGTTGGCGATCCGTTCAAGGATACCGCCGGTCCGGCTCTAAATGCCTTAATTAAAGTCATTAATACAATCGCGCTGATAATTGCGCCGTTGATAGCCACTTATTATTTGTTCTCTTAAAGATGTCATCTTGAACCCTGATCTTCATCAGGGCAAGCTTGTTTCAGGATCCGGATTCCGGATCAAGTCCGGAATGCCCGTTAAAGGGAAAGATCAAGAATTTTGACATAAATATTGTAGAATGAATAACCCCGCAGCAAGCTGCGGGGTATCTCTTTTTCTGCGCTCCGCGCAGCTTGCTGCGCAAGTTCTTTAAAGTATTCCTTCAAACAAGGTCAGTTGATCCCTGTAGATTTGTTCGTAGTGTCTTCCCTGGTTT
>JACRID010000080.1 GCA_016220145.1 Candidatus Peregrinibacteria bacterium | reverse complement strand
TTCCACGTCAAAATACTGCTCCAGACCTTCGGGCAGAAATGCCCAGAAAAAATCATCTTTCATTGAAATTTGGGGTTAAATATATTTTACCCCCAAATTCTATCTTAAAAACTTTTTCAAAGGAAAAAACGTATGATCCCCATTTAATTTATGATTTATGGCAGTTGAAAAACCTACCGGATCCGAAGCTCTCGCAATTCTTCAAGCGGCACAAGAAGCCGGTCACTTGCCCGAAGGATTTATTGAACAGCAATTAGCAGCGATGCGCGGGGAAACGGGCGAACAAGCTCTTGCAGCTGCGCACGTTGACGGTGCTCCGGGCAAGAAGGAACTTTCACCTGAAGAATCAGCGAAACTGCTTGCAATATTGAAAGGCCGTTTTGAAAGAAATAAAAGTCTTCATCCAACGGTTCGGTGGTCTGCGGTTGAAAAATCCCTTAAGGCAGCAACTCCTGAAGTGTTATTTGGACTTTATAAAATGGAAGAGACAGGTGGGGAACCCGATGTATTTATGGATGAAAGAAACGCGTTTGTATTTGGTGACTGTTCAGCAGAGTCACCATCGGGACGCAGGAATGTAGTTTTTGATAAAGAAGTTGAACAATATGCAAGCGGATTCAATGGTAACGCGGTTGATATGGCCGAAACAATGGGCGTAGAACTTATGGACGAGGCTCAATATCGCGCTCTACAAGAACTTCTTCCTGTAGATGCAAAAACATGGATCTGGCTTAAAACTCCGAAGAATGTCCGGAAGGTCGGTGATGCGCTTTATGGCTTTCGTCATGTTTCGTCCGTCGGCGTGCTTCAGCGCGCTGTGGACAATCACGGTGGCTATGGGGCGTTCCGCGCCGCGCTAAGGGTCAAAAAGGTGACTTAGGCTTTAAATTTTGTTCTTCTTTTTTCTTTTTTATCTTTATTTTTGTCGCGTAAAATTTTAGTATGAGACCATACGGTGAATAGCAACTTGATCCTGCTTCGGCAAAGCGCGGGCTACCGCAACGTGGTCTTTCACAAAAAAGGCTTCGAATGTAAAAAGAAGCCTGAAGGAACATGGAGGAGTTTTAAAGAATGCCCCTTGCAAGCGGGTACATGTTAAGCCGTTACTTTTACCTTTGCTCGTCTAATGCTAAACTTTCTCACGTGAAACTTACCAAAGAACAAGTGCAGCATGTGGCAAAGTTGGCAAGGCTTGGGCTATCCGAAGCCGAAATCGCGAAATTTCAAACGCAGCTTTCGGGCATTTTGGACTATGTTGAGCAGCTGAATGAAGTGAATACCGATAATGTTGCGCCAACCGCGCAGGTTACGGGTTTAACAAATGTGATGCGCGAGGACAAAGTTTTGCATAGCGATAAGCAGGGTTCGTTGGCTGATCCGGCGGCGCTGGTTGCTTGTTCTCCGCTTCCTATAGAGAAAAATCAGATAAAAGTTAAAAACGTTTTTTAGAAATGTCATCCTGAACTTGCCTGCCCTGAACTCGTTTCAGGGTTTCAGGATCCAGATTCTGATCCCGCTGAGCGGGACAGAATGACGATTACAAATATGAATCCTTCGTCTCTTACAATTCATGAGGCTGCGCAGGCGCTCCGGGAAAAGAAAATTTCGTCCTTGGAGCTTACAAAAGATTGCTTGGCGCGCATAAAAAAGCTTGAGCCGAAACTTAATGCTTATATCACCGTTGCCGAGGAATTGGCGCTTAAGCAAGCCAAAGAGGCCGATGCTGTTATTGCAAAGGGCGTGCCAAAAAGTCCGCTTTTTGGAATTCCTGCCGCTTTAAAAGACGTTTTTTGCACAAACGGAGTGAGGACGACCGCGAGTTCGGGCGTTTTGAAGGAATTTGTTCCGCCATATGACGCTACGACGGTTAAAAAATTAAAAAAAGCCGGAATGGTGCTTCTTGGTAAAACCAATACCGATGAGTTTACTTGCGGCGCTTCAACCGAAACTTCATTCTTTGGCACTGCCCGAAATCCTTGGAATACGGAGTGCACGCCGGGCGGTTCGTCCGGCGGAAGCGCGGCAGCGGTTGCCGCCGACGAGTGCATTTACGCGCTTG
Source organism: Candidatus Peregrinibacteria bacterium (assembly GCA_016220145.1). GTDB lineage: Bacteria > Patescibacteriota > Gracilibacteria > UBA1369 > UM-FILTER-53-11 > JACRID01. The sequence continues at coordinate 3,101 of JACRID010000080.1, read as the reverse complement.
GAACAGATACGGGCGGTTCAATTCGGCAGCCGGCCGCTTATTGCGGAATAACAGGTTTAAAAGTCACTTACGGGCGCGTTTCGCGCTTTGGGGTGATTTCCATGGCTTCTTCGCTGGATACGATCGGGCCGATTGCAAAAGACTGCGAAGATGCGGCTTTGATAATGAACGAAATTGCCGGGCGCGACGCGAATGATTCCACGACGCCGGATGTTCCGGTTCCGGATTACACGGCAACTCTTGGTGCGAAAGATTTGAAAGGTTTAAAAGTCGGTCTGCCAAAAGAATATTTTATTAAAGGAATGGATTCGGAGGTTGAAGCAAGCGTTCGGGCGGCGGTTTCCCAATTAAAAAAACTTGGCGCGGCGGTGAAAGAAATAAGTCTTCCTCACAGCAAATATGGACTCGCGGTTTATTACGTTCTTTGTCCGTCGGAAGTCAGCGCGAATATGGCGCGATATGATGGAATAAGGTATGGCTCAAAACCTGCAAAGGAAGCCAAAGATTTGTATGAATATTATTTAAATGCCCGCGGCGAGGGTTTTGGCGACGAAATGAAGCGCAGAATTATGATTGGAACTTACGCGCTTTCGGCAGGTTATTATGATGCCTATTATTTGAAGGCGCAGAAGGTCAGAACACTTGTAAAAGGGGATTTTGAAAACGCTTTTAAGGAGGTGGATGTGATTGTGACGCCGACAACTCCGGATACGGCGTTTAAAATCGGCGCAAACAGTGCCGACCCGATTAAAATGTATTTGGAAGATATCTTTACGGTTTCGGTAAATATCACCGGTGTTCCGGCGTTGGCTTTGCCATGCGGAATTTCCGGCAAAAATATGCCGATTGGAATGCAGGTTATAGGTCCTCAATTTGCCGAACCACTGCTTTTAAAAGTCGGCGCCGTTTATCAGCGCGCAACGGATTGGCACAAGAAAAAGCCGAAAATTTAGCACAAATCCAACACCAACCTGTCCATTGCCAGTACAAACTCGCGGTTGTCGCCGGCCAAGACCTTGATGCCGCCGCTTTTTAGCTTTGTGTCAATTTTAATGAGAAGTTTGTAAGCGCGCTTCAGTTGCTCCATGGAAAAATTCCTCACCTGCGATATTGTATTTGAAACCACAAACGGATGTAATTTTAATTTTATTGTTATTTGATCGCGCGAAAACCTTTGTTCGACCAAATCTTTAATCATGGTGATTATGCGGAATTGCCTCATGATCATGTATAAAATCCCATGAAGTTCCTCGCCGTTATCGATTAAATTATGCAGGGTATCAAGTGCAACTTTGCGATTCTTTTGACCGATACCGTCGGTCAATTTAAATATGTTTGTAGTAAGTTGGGTGTCCATTAACAAAATTATGTCATCCTTGTTTATTGCCCTGTCTTTGGCATATCCGACAAATTTTGCGATTTCGTTTTCGGTTTTATAAAGATCGGCGGTAACGAATTCGGACAAAAATATCAGCGCATCTTTTTCAATGGTTCCGCCTTTTTTCTCCACAATTTTTTGTATCCAGCCAAGCAGTTTAGAACCGCCCATCGCGGAGAATTCCATCAGCTTGCCGATTTTCTTAATCTTTTTATAAAGGCTTATTCGGCGGTCCGGCGACACAGATTCACTGAAAACCAGAATGCAGAAATCAGGGATTTTCTCGATCAAATCCGCCATTATCGCTTTTTCTTCGCTTGGCTCTTCTTCTTCGCCAAATCTTTTTGCGAGAAAATCCTTCACGATAGTGAAACGTTTGTCGGATAAAAACGGCATGCTGGAACACGCCTGGAAAATTTCGTTGGCAGCAGCATATCTTCCATCAAAAACCGTCACATTCATATTGCCGCCGTATTTTTTTTCAAACTCCGCCTGCCAGAATTTGAGTTTTTCCTTTTGGCTGTATGTATCCTCGCCGTAAAACAGAAAGACCGCCATAACATGGCTTATTGTAGCACAAGAGGGGCAGGTTGGTTGTGGAACATTTCCTTCAAACAGAGGAGCGCAGTCCCCTCACCACATGTGGTGAGGGGACGCTCGCCGCATGCGGCTCGCTCTGCTTCCTTAAAAACTGTTTTCAGAAAATGTCCCACAACCAGCCTTTTGAAGTTATTTGATTGTTTGCGAAAAGACACGTCGGCATGCTTGGCCTACAGAAAAATTTTTACGCGCCCTGCGGCAAACGATACCTTCCGATTGCTTACAAATTGCAATTATGGAAAACGAGGAATGAGTGATAAAATCGCGATGAATTTTCCATAATAATTTATGAGTGTTGCAGCCGGTTTAAGACCGTTTAAACGCCTTGTAGCAATAAAGGGAACAGAGTCATCACTCCGTGACGGAGATAAATTTTGCAAAAGTTTTTTGAATAAGATCATTTGTGGAAGTGCTGTAGATGTGATGAAACGAATACCTGATAAAATGGTTAATTTAATCATTACTTCGCCGCCTTATAATTTAAAAAACTTTACGGGAAATGGCATGAAGGATGGCAGAGGCGGTAAAATGGGCTAACGCAGCTCCGCAGAATGGTTACACTCACCACAACGACTGCATGCCCCGCGAAGAATATGTGAAATGGCAAAGACAATGCTTGAATGAAATGATGCGCATCATTTCTGAAGATGGAGCATTTTTTATAACCACAAATGGCGTGTTCAAGGCGGTTTGTTACAAGATCGTCAGGATATAGTGAGCGGTTTTCCTGTGCGTCAAATTATTATTTGGAGGCGAAAAGGGGGCCTAAATTTTAACCCCGGTTATTTCTTGCCAACCTACGAGGTGATTTACCTTATAGCTAAATCGGGATTTAAACTTGCGCCAAAAGCTAATGCTTACGGCGATGTTTGTATCCATCTTTGGGAGCAAACCCCTTGCCTTTAGGCGAGGGTAGGCGAGTAAAACCCGCCCACCCACCCCATTCCGCCGCGCAAAAGGCGGCTCTTTGAGTCGGGCAGAATTTGAACTCATCTTCACCACTTAGCCCCTGAAGCCGGGATTGGATTGGCTTTTTGAATGGGAAAAATGGGGATTGCGTAAAAAATGTAGTGCCAAAAAAATTGACGTGTGATGATGATGGGATATTCTGCTTTTCGAAGCA
>JACRID010000083.1 GCA_016220145.1 Candidatus Peregrinibacteria bacterium | reverse complement strand
GGCGTCACCATACGGAAGCCTTAATAATTATTTCCAGAAAAATATTACGCATCGCTTTCTCTGTTCTAAAAAACAATAGACCATTTAATCTACAATATTTATGTCAAAATTCTTGATCTTTCCCTTTAACGGGCATTCTGAACTTGGTTCAGAATCTCTCAGGGGCCAGATCCTGATCCCGCTAAGCGGGACAGGATGACATTATTATTTCAGCTTGTTCCCAGCTTGCCTCAATAAGGTTTCAAAGCGTCTTTGAGCGGCGGCCGCCTGTTTTTTGCTCGGGGGAATATCGTCCCAAGAACTTACCTCTTCGGGAACGCCGTCGTCTCCCAATCTCATATCTATAACGTTATCCACCGCTCCGTCAACTTCGTCCGCCGGATCGATGTAGGCTTCTTCATCGTTGGATTCATCAAATCGGGTGCTTTCACTTTCGCCGTCATCTTCCTCCATGGCGCCGGCTTTGCAGTCGGCATAAATCACGGATCTGCCGGGGAAATCAGAGACTGCTTCTTCCATTTTCAGACATGCCAAATCGTCCGTGGTTTTTGGTAATTTTCTCTCAAATTTGGCTTTTAGCGGTTCCACCAATTCCGCGGGATTGCTTGTCCTGGCTTTTGCGTACACATCCACATGGCGGGAACACTCGGCTTCGACGATTAATCCGTCTTCCAGCGCCAACTTAATTCTGTGTCCGACGGTGAGTGCAACGTATGTCGGACGGCCCGGATTCCAATGGCCATATTCCGCTTCGAGAATCTTAGGATTGCCTGCATGTTTTTCAAGGCTTCTGCAAAACCTGAGAGACGGATTTGGCAGTTCTTCATTGGTTGCCGAACTTGTAATGCCGGACGGAGACGCAGCCAATGCGCCAATCAAAATCGCCTCTCTCAATTTCATAAAACGTCCGAATTTTAACAGGTTTCAGGGGTTGCGCAAGGGGCGATTTTATAGATTTTCAATACCTCAACCCAATCACCGCCATCAATATCAGGTATGCGCTGGTCTCTTCGAAGGAATGGGTAAATAACCCCGCTACGGCTATACCTAAAAGCGCCAAAAATAGCCCAAATTTAACCATATCTTTCTTCTTTGCCAGAAGTTTTTTCGCAAATGTCCACAAAATTCCAAGGAAAATCGCCAGGCCGAGCACGCCCATTTCCACCGCAATTTGCAAAAACCAATTTTCCGTTAAAAATTTAGAGAATCGCACGGAGGCCGGTCCCGCTTTTCCAAGGCCAACTCCAAACGGGTTTTCAGTCGCCACTTCCAAGCCGGCTTTTAAAAGTTTCATATGTTCGCCGGTCGACCCCGTGCGCACAAAAATGGTCTTTACAAATGGAGGAGGAAATTCCGCTCCTTTGAAGTGCCACATGTTGCCGAGCTTGGAATAGAAAAACCAAAGCCCGACGAAAATCAAAAGCGCTAAAATGGCTTTCAGCACTATCTTTCGCGGCGTCAGCCGGAAAGCCGTAAAAATTCCCGCAGCCAATGTCCCGACCCAAATCGAGCGGGAATAAGTTAAAACAATGCTTGCCAACGCCAGCGCAAAAAGCGTAATCGCATATTTCCTAAACTTCGTTTTTTCAAACAAAAACGGCAACAGCAAGCCCAAAATCAGCAATAAATAAGTCCCATATCTTGTCGGTCCGCCAAAAGTTGAAGTTGCACGGCAAACCTTATCTGTGTGTTCCAAATATTGGCAGGCGGAAATCGCCGATCCGGCTTGATATTCTCCTTGCGAAGTCGAATAGCCAAAATGCGTTAAAAAATCTTTTGGAAGCAAAAGCGCATGCGCAAGCCCGAATAGAATTACAATCGTCGCGCTGACCAGCGCAAATTTAGTAAGTCTGTTTTTCGATTCCCAATTTGAATGCCTGACAAAAAGAAAAAACAAAAGAGGCACGACATCGTACCTGAATCCCAGCAGCCACTGCGCCATGTTTCCCCGTCTAAAGGCGAGTCCCGCCAATGCCAGCGTCGTAAATAAAACTATAAGCAGATCCAAAATGTCCCAATTTAACGGACTAAATTTTTTCTCGCCAGCCTTTTTTGAAAAGAATTCAACGGCAATAATGATGCCTATCAGAAGCACGATAACCTCGCGCCATACAGCCAGAATTTCGATTAAAACAGGCGCTCCCGCAAACAGACTTTTCGCCCATGTGATCAAAAAGGCATGAAACGGCGCAAATGCGATCAATAAAGCCATGAGCCACCATCGAATTTTTGGAAGATAAGTCATGTTTTGACAACAGAATGTGGCGCGCGAGATTTGGAAATCACCCTCATTACGCCTATAATTTATAAACCAAATAGAGTTACTTTAAAAGTCGGCATATTACTTAAGGCGCTTTTATGACCACGTGGATACTGTTTACAGTTTTGCACACGGTCTCCATAGGATTTGCACTCCTAACGCTCTGGCGCCTATACAGATACATACGGCGTTACAGATTTGACGAATCCAAATACACGCTGCTTTTCGGGTTCGTGCATTTAAAGTGGATTGCGTTGTCTTATTTTGCGCTTACGGGTTTTTGGGTTTTGGTCAGCTTTTTAGTTTTAACCGTTCAATAGGCATTTTTATGGATGAAGGGCTTATAAATAACATAAACCGCAACTTTAAGGGCCAGCAGCCTAACGAAACCGTGCACTCTTTTTGCCGCAAGCATTGGGTTGTTCTTGTTCCTTATTTTATGGGGCTCATTTTGATGGTGGGCATCATCGTGATTTCTTTGTTTTCGCCTTATCTTAATTATTTAAAGGATTTTATAACGGCGCCCATATACAATTTACTGATTAGCATCGGTATTATCGGGATCACTTATTTTCACCATTATTTTTTTCTGCGCATTTTTGATTATTACCTGCAAACTTTCATTATTACGAATTACAGGGTGGTACAGCTCAACCAAACCTTATATTTTCACGACAGCCGCGACTCGATAGATCTTCAAGAGATTCAGGATTTGGAATTTAATCAAGATGGAATCTTTAAAACAATATTCAATTATGGCGAACTGACCATAACGATTTCATCTGGAGATGCGCCCAAAACGTTCCATCATTTGCCTCACCCCGAATATCACTTCAGGAAGATAAATAAGACGAAGCGCGAATATATAACGGTAAGAAGGCTCCAGAAGGGTTTGCCGGAGGAGGAGGTTACGGTATAAATTGAACCCGTATGTTAATACTTTATATCTCCGCGACAGTTTTGGTTCTTTTCCTGGTGGCTTGTGAGGCAATACTTTCTTTTAAGGCCAATGAGATAAAAAAGAGGCAGCATTTTTTAAGCGAGGCCTTGTGGAAAAGGCGCCATCTGATGCCTCTCCTTATTGAGAGTGGAAGTGACAATAAGGATGTGATGGGCGCCAAGGAGGAAATTATAAGGTTGAGGGCCGAGGTTTCCACCGAGAAGTTGACCCTGCAGGAGCAAATAGACATTGAAAAAAAGCTCTCGCACCGTATTGGGGATTTATTGCACAAGGTCGAGGCGAACAAATCTTTAATGACGGATGCTCAGTTCTTGTCTGTTAAAAAGGAATATCTGGAGGCGCTGGAACAGATTGAAATTGCCATAAACGACTACAATTTTTCCATTCGGGAATTTGCCAGGTACGTGCGCTTTCCTTGGTTTTGGATTTTTGTGTTTTTGTCCAAAGTGCGCTTTTTGAGGGCGCTTGAAAGTGCGCAATGAGCCAATAAAACAGGAATCTCGCAACCGCTACGGTATTGACACAACTTGACTTTGTGAGCAGGTGAATGCATCTGTCGGGCGGGGATTTTCGATCTGTAAGCCCAAGCCGTACTGAGCTGCAACAATTGCCGCGAAAGTCAAATAGAGGTGCTTGCCTTCGTTTACAGGTGGGCTAAACTGGCCTCGTTCTTAGTTAAAACCCCGCCCAAGCATGTCTTGAGGCTTTTCTATGGAGTTTAACACAAACGAACAAAAACCGGGCGTCCCAAACCTGGCTGCCCAGACCATCAGGCATAGCAGGGTGTTTCTAAGGTCTCTATTTTTTTCACGTGGCCTATTTAGATTCATCTTGGATGCAAAGGTATTGGTAAAAAATATACAAGCACGCTTTTTTAGGAAGCGCGCAAGTAACGTATTCTTTAATACGCCGATGGTTGTGAGCGATCCTTTTAAGAAGTTTGCCAGACAAACGGTTGTTATAGGCGTGGCACTACTTATAGTTACTTCAATTGCGCCGACACATCTTCTTGAAACGGGTTTCACGGCCGAAGCTTATGAGGGCGATACCGATTACATAATGAGCGAAGATGAATTGATGCCTCCTCCGTTTATGATGAATGATGAGGGATTTGTGCTAAAGACCGCTCCTGTTAGTGAGGATGTTAATAGAATAGGGTTTACGGATTCCGTGAAGCACACGGTTGTATCCGGCGATACGCTCTCTTCCATCGCGGCGCTTTATGGCATCGGCGTCAAAACATTGGTGTGGGAGAACAATATATCCGAAGAGTCAACGCTTAAGATAGGTCAGACGCTGGTTATTCCGGCGCTTGATGGGGTAAGTTACACCGTAAATGCAAAATCCGAGACACTTGCCAACATTGCTAAATCTTTCAATGTAGACCCAAAATTGATTAAGGACCACAATAACCTGTCCGGTGACATTCTTGCAAAGGGCCAGAAGGTTTTTGTTCCAGGAGGGAAGAAGAAGGAAACTCCTATTGTTATAGTAAGGTCCGGTAGCCGAAGCGGCGGAAGGGTTGTGGTGGCTAACACTTTTAACTCAAAGTTGGTTATGAGTACGGATGAAACTCCGGATGAAGGCAAAGAGTTAATTTATCCGACGGATGGTACGCTGACACAGGGTTATCATTCCGGCCATTATGCCGACGATATCGCCAATCCAAGCAAGCCCGATGTTTGGGCTGCCGCCGGAGGTACTATTATCAAGGCGGAAGGCGGTTGTTTGCCAAGAGACGTTAAAGTCGATCGCAGATGCGGAGGTGGGTATGGGAATTATATAGTTGTGGATCATGGAAATGGGTTGCAGACTCTTTACGCTCATCTTGAAACCATTTATGTGAGCGACGGCCAACAGGTTTCAAGAGGGCAGGCTATCGGCAAGATGGGCAACACCGGACGCGCATATGGGGTAACAGGTATTCACTTGCATTTTGAGGTTTACGACAATGGTGTGAAGAAGAATCCGGCGAATTATTTCTAGGAAAGTAGGGACCGTAGGGAGTTAGAGCGGTAGGGCTCCATTGAGTGGCGCTTTTTTGAAGTATGCGGCATTTTAGTGGAAATCGAGCCTCAATCAGTTGGGGTTGCGGGATTGGGCTTGTTGTGTTGTAATTCTAGTGTCAGTACTATATTAACCTGATTACTAAGGAACCTCTGAAAAACTATGTTTAAAAGCGAAAATTTGCAAAGTGCAGCAGAAAAGATGTTTTTCAGAGGTTCCTTAGAATTATAATGAGGATTGAATAATAAGGAGAAAGGAAAGGAATAGATGGGGCTCATGCGATTTTTGGTTTGAAAAAGATTGAATGAATAAAACGGATAGGGTGGAAGCGGATGTATTTTTTAGACCATTCTTGGCCTGCTGGGGCGCGGGATCATGTTTCGCAAAGCGAAATGCCGAGACTGCCGTCGAG
>JACRID010000078.1 GCA_016220145.1 Candidatus Peregrinibacteria bacterium | reverse complement strand
TTCCGCTAAAATCCGTTCCAGTTTAACTGCAGCCTCTTTAGCAGCATCTATATTATGTTCCCCAATCGATTCGTTGGCCGCTTCGTCAAGTCCGGCCAAAAGTTCATTTATATTTTCTGTAGGCATATTTTTGAAGGTTATTTATAAAGGTTCAAATTAAACTCCTATCCACTACTTTTGTCAAATAAAAACGTAATTAACAGATTAAAATACGTCTTCCGGTGGTGCTATTTAGTTAGGGCAAAGTTCCCGCCATCCAGAACGACGTTAAACGGATTCACGATAACCTCGCGCTTATTAGAGTTTTCCACGCGGCCGGCAACGACGGCCTGAAGTTTGTTTTTGTGAGCAATTTCAACCACGCGTTTTGCATCCTTCTCAGACTTCATAAAAACCGCGTAACCAACGCCATAGTTGAAGGTGCTGATCATTTCCTGCTTGGACATTCCGGACTTTTCTTCAAAAAATTCAAAGATTTCAGGAATCGGCAGTGTTCGTTCAATAACATATGCAAAATTCTTCTTTGGCCTCATTAATTTTTGCCAACCGTGACCTGTAATCGGCTCAATATTGGTTGGGTGCAAACCAGCCGCCAAAACGCTCTGCACAAACGGCGTGTAAAGCATGGAAGGCGCATTCATCCCCTCCCAATACTCTTTTCCGCTTGGAAGCTTGGTTCTGTAACCCTCCGGCAGCTTTTCGGCCAAATGACGCAGTGTGGTGAAACCGTTTTCGTGCGGCCCTGAACTTTCAACGAACACGATGTAATCCCCCGCCTTGATTTCTCCGCTATCAATAGGCTTAATTCCCGGCGGCATGACGCCAAAAAGCGCACCGGCAATATCAATTCTATTTTCTATAATCTTGGTTTTTAGTTGCGGCGTTTCACCGGAAAAATAAACGCAGCCAACGCGCTTGCAGCCTTCAACAAAGCCACCCAAAAATCCTTTCATGAATTGTTCGTTAAATACCAATTCCGGATTGCTCGAAGGCAAATAAAGCGAAATCAAAACCGTTTGCATGCCGGTAGCGGCAGCGTCGTTTGTCATCACCGCAACTGTTTTTATGCCTATGTTATGCCAGAATTTCACAAGTTCGATTGGCGACAAATCGTCCGGGCGCGCATCGTCGGCCGTGCCAAGACCTTCCGGCAAAAGCGTTACAAAAAGCCGGTTATGCTTCTTTTTAAAATACTTTTTCAAATCCAAGCTGAACACGTTTGCACTGGCGCCAAATTTGCCACCAGGGATAAAACCGTACTTTTTCGCAAAACCAAGGGTCTTCTTGCCAGCCTCAATGAAGGCGTTTTTTGCCTTATCCAGCGCATGATAGTCAACTCTGTCGAGCTTTGATGTCACGACTGCATTATCGCAGAGATAACGTAAAAAGTTAAATGCAATAGGTTGTAGGGGTAGGCTCTTAGTGCTCCAACGCCTAAATACCTACCACCTAAAACCTATCACGTTCATATTTTTTTAATAAAGATTTAACGGAAATTTCATGAAGATTTGGTATAAGGGGAATGTAGATCGTGGGGGTGATATGGTTATGTTTTGAGACTGTCAATTTCGAAACGCGGGTTCGATTCCCGCCACCTCCACAACTACAAAAAGAAGGCCGATTGGCCTTCTCTATGTGATACGTGATGTTCTGAGACCGTCGTATGTATTGTACCACTCAAAATTCGCAAAAATCAACCAAAATCTGGCTAACAGATAGTGATTTCCCGCCCTTACTAAGGCAAATTAACGATGCTCCCAAAAGGCTGAAATATCTTGGGCAAAAGCCCGACCCAAAAGCAGATTACTTTGCGATTGTCGGCACGCGCCACATGACTCCGTACGGCAAAAAGGTTGCGTATGAGTTTTCGCATGCGTTGGCCAAAAAGTTCGTTATTGTGAGCGGGCTGGCATATGGAATTGACGCCGTTGCCCATCGGGCTGCGCTTGATGCGGGCGGAAAAACTGTCGCCGTGCTTGGATCAGGATTAAATAATATAACCCCGCCATGCAACTTGGGGCTTGCAAAGGAAATTCAGAAAAACGGCTCGATAATCAGCGAATACGAAGACGATTTCGGGCCTTTTAAGGGTACTTTTCCGCAGCGCAATCGGATCATTGCCGGAATGTCGGTTGCGACTTTGGTGGTTGAGGCGCCGGAGCGTTCCGGAGCTCTCATCACCGCCCGACTGGCACTGGAATATAACCGCGACGTTTTTGTAATACCCGGAAACATTACGCAAGAAACCAGCAAAGGCACAAACAAATTCATCAGAGACGGAAAGGCGTTTCCGACCACCTGTGTTCAGGATATTTTCGATTATTTGGAGCTGTCGAGTCCACCGCAAAACGCCGCAGCTGGAAGCCAAGAACACGCGCTGTCCACCGACGAAGAAGCTGTCTACTCACTACTGAAAAATTCCCACATGTCCATAGACGATCTTGTCGCCGAAACCGGCCTTCAAACCTCGCGAATAAATACCGTTCTTTCACTTTTGGAACTCAAGGGATTGATCGAAATGTCCGGCTCTTACGCGTTTATAACCCGATGAACTTCCTCAAGCGTCGTACTTCCCGCAATCACCTTCAAAATTGCGTCTTCCATCATGCTTAACATTCCACTCGTGCGAGCAATCGCAAATAATTCCGCTGCGGGCTTGCCCTCCAAAATCGCCGCCTTCAACTTATCGTCAACGGCCAGCACCTCGGAAACCACCATCTGACCGCGGAAACCGGTCATGTTGCATTCCGCGCATCCTTTCGCTTGTTTGATTTTTTCCGGCGTCTGCGCCGCAATCGATTGATCCGCCGCTTTAATTTCAACCAGAGCTTTCTCAATAATTTCTTTTTCTTTTGCGGTCACTTGTCTATCAACGGCGCACGTGCAAAGACGGCGCAAAAGCCTTTGCGCCACCACAACGGAAAGAGCGGGAGCCAGAACGAATTGCGGCAAACCTATCGTTATCAAGCGTGGAATAGTCTCCACCGCGCTATTTGTATGCAATGTGGAAAGCAAAACGTGGCCGGTTAAAGCCGCCTGCGCCGCAACCTCCGCCGTTTCTTTATCGCGGATTTCGCCTATCATAACCACGTCCGGATCCTGCCTCAAAATCGAGCGCAATCCATCCGCGAAATTGTATCCGCTTTTTTCTTCTATTTGGCTTTGCGTAATACCCGCGAGATGATATTCAATCGGGTCCTCAAGGGTGATTATTTTGACTTCCGGCGTGTTGAAATTATTCAGCAAAACATAAAGAGTTGTCGTTTTACCGGAACTCGTGGGGCCCGTCACAAGAACCATTCCTTGATTTAATTCCGAAGCATTCTTCAAAATCTCCAGCGATCTGGCATTGAACCCAAGTTCTTCGAACGAACCGAAATTCTTGCCGCTGTCCAAAATGCGGCATACAAAAGACTCGCCGTATTCCGTCGGAATGGAAGAAACGCGAACATCGATTTTGCGCTCGTTGACGATGAATCTAAACCGCCCGTCCTGCGGCACATTCGTCACATTCAGCTTCATGTTCGCCTTGTATTTCAGCTGGCCGGAAAGCCTTGCATAAACGTCCTTGCCAAGCTCAAAAGCCTTGTGCAACACGCCGTCAATTCTAAAACGCAGCACAAAAAAATTCTCTTCCGGTTGATAGTGGATGTCGGACGCACCCGCTTTAATTGCCGAAACGTGAAGCATGTTCAGCGCTTCCTCAGCCGGCATCGTAGCAAGTTTTTCCTTTACCAGAGCCAAATTTTCGAGCTCCTTTTCATAATGAATTTCCTCTTCCGCCACCACATTCTTGGTTTCCACTTTCATTTTATATTGGTCCGATTCGTAATGACGCAATGCTCCCAAAATCCCATTTGCAGAGGCCAAATGTATCTGTAAAACGAAACCGGCTTTCTCAAGATTAGCCAGAATTTCTTTTGTTTCAGGCTTTGACGGATCCGCCACCGCAACGCGCAAATTTTTGCCGACCTTGAAAAAGGGCATCGCAAGGCCGCGTTTGGCATCTTCAGGCTTTAAAATAACCAAAATATCCGGATTTACCGGAAAAACATCCACATCAACATATTGCAATTTAAGTTCGGCTGCGCGCGCCATGACGGACTTCTCTTCCATCTCGCGATTTATATTCGAAAGAGCTTTCCTGCGCGCCTGACTTTGCGCCTGATCATCTTGTTGTATATTTTGATCCGCCATAGTTTATAAATTTATCCGTATATTTTACCACAAAAACCGGCTTTTAGGAAGCCCTAAAGTGGAAAAATCCGGCAACTCGGAAAATATCACTTCACCTTTTTCACCGCCTCGGCGACAAGTTGCGCTGAAACTTCGTCCATGCCCTCGATCGAAGCCAAATCTTTGGCGGAAAGTCCCTTGAGTTGTTCGACGTCGGTAAGGTTGGCGGTAGCCAATTTTTGAGCCAATTCCTTCGTCATGCCTTCCAGGTTTTCGATCTTGATGACGTGCTCCTTTTCTTTTGGCGGAGCGACCGGCGCCGGCGTGCCTTCCGCTGAAACCGAACCTGCAGGCAAATCCTTAACATCAAGAATATCGATTTCGTAACCCGTTAGAGTTGAGGCAAGTCTAACGTTTTGGCCCTGTTTGCCGATGGCAAGCGGACGCTGATCCGGATTGACGTAGACAGATGCGCGTTTGATATTTTCATCAAGCTTAATGAGAAAAATTTTGGCCGGTGAAAGCGCGGATTGAATGAATTTTTGAGAATCCGAATTCCACTGAATAACGTCGACTCTTTCGCCATTTAACTCCTCGGTAATGTTTTGCACGCGCACGCCTTTTTGGCCGACGCACGAACCGATCGGATCAACCTTCGGATCATTTGAAGCAACCGCAATCTTGCAGCGAACTCCGGGAGCGCGGGCAATTGCCTTTAGTTCAACAACTCCGGCTTTGATTTCCGGGATTTCCAGCTCAAAAAGTTTGCGGACCAAATTAGGATGAGTTCTTGAAATCAAAAGTTGCGGACCCTTTGTGGTTTTAATAACCTTATCCAAATAGATTTTAATTCTTTGACCGCCAAAATATCGTTCGCCCGGGATCTGCTGATCCGGCGGAAGCACCGTCGTCACCTTATCCAAATCCACATAAACCTGACTGCGTTCGACGCGATGAACCAACGCATTCAGCAATTCATTTTCGCGATCCTTGAAGGTCTGATACATGAGTTCGCGCTCGGCTTCTTGTAGCCTTTGGATGATGACCTGTTTTGCGGATTGCGCGGCAATTCGGCCGTAACCAACCGGCGTCACGTCGATTCTAATGACATCGCCGGCCTTTGGGTCTTTTTTGTACTTTTTGGCTTCGGCAACGGTCATTTGCAAATCCTTATTCTCAACTTTTCTTACAACTTCTTTTACCAAAAATACCGCGATGTTGCCGGATTTGTCGTCCAGATCGACGTCAATGTTTTGGTCGCGTGTGCCGTAATCCTTGCGGTACGCGGCGCGAAGAGCCGCCTTGATGGTTTCCATTACAACTTCCCGTGGAAGATTTTTTTCATCGCAAAGCTGGTTGATCGCCGCAAGAAATGGTGACTGCATATGAATTGGGTTATAGAAAAGACAGGATCTTATCTATCCTGCGAGTGCAGTATAACAAAATTCAAGGAATTGGCAACTGCTTTTTTTGGAGCTTCACCATATTTTTCTTGGGTTAAAAATTTGAAGTTGATTTTTTGTTGAGCGGCAGAGGTTTTTCCGGAATCGGCCCGAATAGAACCTGTAAGAATAGAAGGGATCGGGGTTGGCAAAATATGCCCTGA
>JACRID010000077.1 GCA_016220145.1 Candidatus Peregrinibacteria bacterium | reverse complement strand
TCCGCTCACCTGCGTGATGTCGTATCCTAAACAATTTAATAATTTGACAATGAAGCCATCCGTCAGCCATAAGTTGTAAGTTGTAAGTTGTAAGTTAAGATTCTCTAACCAACCCAGAGTTAAAAAAAATATTCTCTCATCTTTCTCACCAACATGCAGTATTTTATCTAAAAACGAAACGACGTAGCCGGCGGATAAACTTTTTTGCAAATCTTGTCTGATATTAACAAAGTAATTTATCGGCTGGACTTTTGTCAGGTGGTCAATCCCCTTTCCGGGCGCGATTTCAATGTCAACGAAAGAAAACGGCTCCAAATGAGCCGAATTCTTAGAAGTGATTTTTTTAACTCCCCGCGCCAGCAACTCCGCTTTGCCTTTTTCTTTAGTATAACAACTGATAATTTGGTCAAACTCGCGGAAGTCGCGACGGGAGAGCACGATTGATAACATAAGACGTCTAGTATAAGTAATATTAGGATATTTTTGATAATCTTGCAATAGAACAGAAAAACATTGCCAAAAATACGTAAATATACTACAATGTAATTGATTCAATACTAACTTAGTTATGACCAAAGAAGAAAGAGACGCTAAAGATAAAATCATTCAGAAAGAGAAACCTAAACTCAAGCCGGGCAGTAAAAGCAAATCAGCAGAACAAGAAAAACAAGCTGCCATCTGTCTTGTTAACGCGGAGATTGATTTTGAGACAATGACACCAGAAGAACGAAGACATCATGTCCAAGAACTAATTGTCAATTCCGATTTTGCTAGTTTCGCCCCAGAAATGCAAAATCTCTTTTTGGCTGCGACCAAAAAACTCGACCTTGGTAATAAAGAATTGGCGCCACAAACCGAATGGGGTCTATCAACCGCGGACGCTGAACGCTGTCTTACTGATACTGTCAGAACTGAAAAATTCCGTCAAGCTTTAAAAGAAACTATCATGGCCGGTGATACTGTTGTGGAAGCCAACGCTAACACAGGTAAAACCATCGTGGAAGCAGGCGCCGGAACTGGTATTTTGGCCATGATGGCCGCGGCCATGGGCGCCCGCAAAGTTTACGCGGTTGAAATTAATCCTCAAACCGTAAAAACCTGTCGAGCTTTTTTAGAATACTGCGGTTTTGACCAAAATGTGGTTGAGGTGATTGAAGGCGACGCCACAAAATGCGATCTGCCCGAACAAGCGGACATGATTGTGAGTGAAAACATGTACACCGGACTTTTTGCTGAACCACAAATGCAAATCATCAATAACCTGCGTCGCTTTTTAAAACCCGACGGCAAAATTATTCCGGAAAAATTTTTTTCTTACCTGGAACTGGTTGAAGTGCCGGGACTAACAAAAAAATCTGTTGTCAGGAACGAAGCTAAAATACCGCTAAAACCCGCTACTACCCGCGCCCAGTTTGATGTTATAAATTTTGATCATGACAGAGAAGTCAGCCGACAAGGTATTGTCATTATCAAGGCGACCAGTGACGCGACAATTGAAGCCATTAATGTTTCCAGTGTTATTGACTTGACGTCCCAAACCAGAATCCATAGCAATACTTGCGACTTCTTGGGACAGGACGAATTGGTTAGGTTGGCAACTCCGATATCGCTCAAAGCCGGCGAACTTTATCAAGCAGAGATTGAGTACGCAGTTGGATGCAAACCCAAGGATATAAAAATAAAAATTGAGCCGGCAAAAAAATTGCGACTGGATGCCGCTGTTCCAGAAAAAACCAAAAAGGAAGAGGATAAAAAAAGGGTTGAATTTGAAACCGCTCTGGCTGCTATTGAAAGCAGTATTTTAGACGTTGATCCAGGTTTGATACCGTCAGCTGACGAACAATTAAAAAAAATCTTGAGCCGAATCGAAACCACAGCCGAATCTTTGCGACAAGCCAAAGTTAAGGGGCTGTTTGAACTTTTTGAACTGTCAAACTTTTACGACAGGTTGGAAAAACTATTTGACCGATTCGGCCGATTACCTCTCGGTCGTGTGGAGGGAATTGAAGAGTGTATGAACAAAGTGGCGGAAATACTAGAATTGGAAAAAAAACAACGGGAGATTGAAGCTTTTTTTGACGACACGATTGAAAGCATAAGAGATTTGAATCCAGCTGATGAAAACATTGATTTAGAAAAAATAAAAAGAGACGCACCAATCTGCACCGCCAAAATCATAAAAAGCGCCAAAGTTTTGTTTGATTATAAAGTCGGTGGAACTTTTAGAATTGATGAATTCTATATCTACGTGGAAAAATTGCAAATTTACCACGCCGCTTTGCAAAAAATAATAGTCGGGCAACATATAGAAGTCGGAGAAGAATTTGAAAAAATGATGCACAATCTGCAACAAGAACTAAACCGTCACATGGAAAATCTGCAAGGCGTGCCGGAGTTGTTGGCAGGTAAAATGAGAGACATAATGAACTTTGACGAATACAATGAACTATCAATCAAAATGACCGATCTCTACGTTCAATATTTGAAGGCGAGAGAGGGCGATGCCAAAGCGGTTGTAAGTAAAAAAGAAAACCGAGCTAATCTAAACAAATACGTCTCTTGTCAAGAAGCGACGGCTAAGGATGGCCGAAGACTAATGATTGAGTTTAGGGGCCGCAAAGGATGTGAATTTGGCCGTTGTTCCAACTGCTGTTTTGCGACAGATAACGCCACAGATGAAAATGTCAAAACCAGCCATATATCCAAGCAATTTAACGCCGCTCTGCGGGATTCATCTTTATCAGTTGAGCAAGGTCCGGACGGCAGATCCCTGTGGGCGGGAGATAAAAAAGACGTTTATAAATTTGACATCTTGACTCCAGGGTCGTTTCTTAATGACAACGAAATGCCCAAGGATGCTCGTACAGAAATATTTAAAAAATTAGCCCAGCTACCGTTCACCCAAATAATGTTCGAGAGTCGAATTGAGTACTTGGACGAAGAGGAAATAATCAGATTAAAGGGCCTTCTGCGTCCAGACCAAAAACTGCAGGTCGCTATTGGTTTGGAGACCGCGAATAACATCATCCGCGAAGTCATTATTAATAAAGGATACACTTTGTCTGAATTTGAAAAAGCAATTGAAATGTTAGCTACCAGTGGTGTGGATGCCCAAGTTTATTCAATTATTAAACCAGCTTTGCTGTCAGAAAAACAGGCCAAAGAAGACTCTGTCAAGACCGCCAAATATTTGACCGACATAGCTGACAAAACTAGAGAGAAAACAAACAGAAACGATTTTGAAATGACTTTCAAACTGGAGCAAGCTTTTATCCAAGACGGCGGTTTCCTGGATTTCTTACACCAGCAAGGCAAATATGAAACACCATGGACTTTTACAACAGCGGAAATCGTCGAAAGGCTATGCGCCGAGGGCTTAGACAAAAAATTAAATATTCAGATCGGAACTAGCCATGACTATCCGCCCCCAACAACTACCGCTCAAAATCGAAGGCCAGACGGACAGTATTGTCCAAGCACCGAACAAGTGGACGCGGCTTTGCAGGAATTTAATAATGACAGTGACGGCGCCAGATTCAAAAAAAGACTACTGGAGATTCAAAGACAATATCCAGAAACTTTTGCCTCTTGGCAGGCATTAGAATAAAATCAGAATCTGGTAACTGCCGCGATTATCTCATCAATCGGCAGATTGGTTCCAAATGAAGTGTATATAGAGGCTGCGAATTTTTCATAACCACTATTTTTAAACGCGTTAAGAATGTCCAAATTGAATTTTTTTAAGGTAGCAACAAATTTGAGAAGATTAATCGGATTCTGATCAACTTCTTTCTCCAAATCATAGAAAGCCCAAAGAAGCGCGCTTCTTGTTTTATCATCAAAAATCTTGTAACACAACTCTTTTCTAAAAGTATCTTCAAGTGGCAAGTAGGCGGGCAGGTTGCCAGCTTTTGTTTTTAGACCATCTTTTAACAACTTCATTTTGTCTTCGTCAGACAGTGCCTGAAACTCCCACAAGACCTGCAAAGTATATTCAAGCACATAGAAAATGCCGACTTTTTGAATTGTGTCTAAATCGCTTTTGTGTTGCTGGTCCTCATTTAACTTTTTCTTTTTCTTTTCTAAATTTTCAATTGACAAATGGTGTTCCAAAAGTTTTGTCTTCGCAACATTGATGCTTGACTCCAATTTCCCTATAAATTCCTGCAACGCCTCACCCAAAGGTGCTAATCCATACACCTCAACCAAATTAGAGAGGTGTTGAATGAATGGAACCTCATCAACCATCTTTTCTAAAACATCTTTTTCTAAACTCAAAATTACTTTGTAAGCGTGCGTGTCTTTTAAATTTTTTGACTCCAAACTTGTTTTTAATTTGTAAATCGCGGATTTTAAACCTTTAACAAAATTCGCCTTTCCTAAATCCGGCCAGAATTCAAATGGTTTTTTGCCCAGGCAAATAACTACTTGATCAAAAATTTTTAATGGGGTCATACAAATTAAATTTTTAATTAAACCCTATAAAAGAAAGTGGAAGCAACCAACACCACAGTTGCCGCGATAATGCCAATCACCGTCAGCCACGCGATAATATTCCCAACCGGCTTGTTGACATGCTCGCCCATGATATTTTTATTATTAATAATCTTCAAAACAAAAATTAAAATAATCGGCAGTAAAATTCCGTTAACATCTTGCGACAACAACATTACCTTGACTAATGGCAGACCGGGAATGAGAAC
>JACRID010000076.1 GCA_016220145.1 Candidatus Peregrinibacteria bacterium | reverse complement strand
TCCACGTCAAAATACTGCTCCAGACCTTCGGGCAGAAATGCCCAGAAAAAATCATCTTTCATTGAAATTTGGGGTTAAATATATTTTACCCCCAAATTCTATCTTAAAAACTTTTTCAAAGGAAAAAACGTATGATCCGTTTTACAACTATCTCATGTTGCCGTCAACACTACGTATCTGGCTAAACTCATCTGGAAATGATATAATTTTCAGATGGATCGATATCAGAAATTCATTCAAGAGAAGGCAAAGAAGAAGCGTAAGTTTCTGGGCACGATGTTTTTTCCCAGAACTCCGGTGCTTGTTTTGGATTTTTCCGAAGCCAAAAAAACAGTGCCGTGCGAAGATTTTATCGCCGGACTTGAGGCAATCGGCTTAACCACCCTGGTAATTTCCACTGAGTACGAAAAGAAAGTTTCGCCAAAGGGTGCACACATACATTTTGTAGAACCAAAAGAAAAAGCGGATGCCTATCAAGCCGCCGATTTCGCGGTCGTGATGAATGGCGATATCGCCTCCGTCCTTAAAAACGGCTGTGTTCCAATCTCAAAACTGGATGGCGAAACAACCACCAACTACAACCCGCTTCAAGAAAAAGGAAACGGGTTTTATTTTAAAAATTCGACAAAATGGGAAATGTTCGCCGCGATCGTCCGCGCGCTGGAAACATACCAATTCCCATATGACTGGGAAAATTTGATTCGGGAAATAATCGGCAAGAATTAACGTAAGCTATCCTGTCCGCCGGCGCCGCCCTTCAGGCTTTTCGAGATGTCCTGAATCATTTCCACGATCTTGGAAAAGCTGATGTAGTCGGTCGTGCTGATGCCGATAATTTTGCCGAGCGCGTTTACTATGACAACGGCCAAAATCGTTATGATCAAGCCGATAATCGCATAGCGGATGGTGGAAACCGCCTGTTTGATTTTTTCTTCCTGCCCGCCGGATAAGATGAAAGAAATTCCGCCGATGAAAATAAAAACCACGGAAAGAAAGCCCGCCACAATTATGGCGTATGCGATTCCTTTGTTAATGAGCTCGCCGAGCTCGATGTTTTGCGTGTCGGAAATTAATGTGCCTGTGTTTGGTGCCATAGTGTTTGCATGATACACCCAAAAAATGACAAAGGTGAAATGTAAAATGTATCCGCAATGAAAGATTGCGAATTATCCTGCGAAGCTGGAATCGGCAACCGAAACCTCCTTGCCATCCGGCTCAATTATTTTTAAATTCACGCGGGCGTTATTGCGTGAACCGACTACTCGCAAAAGCACGCGAATCGCTTTTGCCGTCTGCCCGCTTTTGCCGATAATGCGGCCCATATCATCTTTTGAAACTTTTAATGTGATTAGAACTCCCATTTCGTCGACAGTCCTTGTTACTTCAACTTCGTCGGGGTTCGAAACCATTTGTTTAATGATGTATTCAACAAAATCCCTGTCCGGGCCCTGCGTTGGATCATTCTGACTCATGGGTGTGGAAGTTAAGTTTTAATAGGTTGGATTATTTAGCTGGAGCGGCGGCGGCCTCGGTGGCCTTTGGCTCACCGACTGTGGCGGGTTTTGGCTTAGCCTCTTCCTCTCCCTTCGGTTTCCTCTGTTTATTGCGAGGTTCCAGGTATTTGTCCATTTCCGCCATTCCCTCTTTTTTCAGCAAAGCGGCGACGGAATCCGTTGGGATTGCGCCTTTGCTGATCCAATAAGTGACACGGTCTTGCCTGATGGCGACAACCTTTGGTTTGCGGGCCGGCATGTAGTTACCGAGCATTTCAAGATAGCGGCCTTTAACAGGAGACCTGTTCTCGGCGACTACGACTCTGTAGCTTGGCTGTCCAACCTTTCCGGTTCGTGAAAATCTGATTCGCAACATAATACGGGGGGATTTTAGCTGAAGGACGCGCCGGCGTCAACCCTTTATTTAAGCGAATAATTCCCAAAAATTATCGCGATAAATCAGCTTAAATTCGGAACGGGGATAATTCTCGCCAAATTCCACGGGAAATTTATATTTACCCTTTTCCCATTTAAATTCAAAAGCCCTGAAAATTCCGCCTTCTTCTTCAAGATAATCAATTTCTTTTTGGTCATAGGTTCGCCAAAAATAGATATTCGGAAGTCGTTTTTCAGCTGAATTAAACTTCAATCTTTCCAAAATACAAAAATTCTCCCAGATTGCTCCAATATCGGTGCGTAAATTCAACTCATTGAAATTGTTGATTAAACTGTTGCGAATACCCAAATCGCAAAAATAAATCTTGCGTGTTTTTGTTAATTCCCTGCGCAAATTTCTGCTAAGAGGGGTTAATCTGAAAATCACAAAAGCTTTCTCCAATATCTGAATATATCTTTCCACGGTAATTTTATCTACGCCCAGCAAATTCGCCAGTTCCGTATAAGCAACCTCCGAGCCCAGCTGCAAGGCCAAGGCCTGCAACAGTTTCAATATTAAATCCGGATTTTTAAGCCGTTCAAACTCTAAAATATCCTTATATAAATAATTTCTGGTTATATCGGAAATAAGTTCGGCCGCAAAACCTGAATCGGCCTGAACAGCTTCAGGATAAGTGCCAAATCGCAAAAATGTTTCCAAAAGCCTATCTATCTCCAATTGGCTGTATTTTTGTTTAAGCTCATTAAGCGAAAACGGAAAAAGTTTAAACTCAAATGTCCTCCCCGTGAGCGGTTCGGCGGTTTCGTTTGCCAGGTCGAAACTGGAAGATCCAGTTGCAATAACCTGAATTTCGGGAAAATTATCAACCAAAAGCTTAAGCGTCAGGCCGATATTTTTAACCTTCTGCGCCTCATCCAATACGACCAGTTTACGTTCGCCGATCATTTTTTTCAGTTCGGTCGAAGTTTTATTAGTCAGGGCCCGATTGATATCCGGTTCTTCGCAATTAAAATATCCATCCTGACTATCATGATTGCGCAGGATCTCTTTTGCCAGAGTAGTCTTGCCTACTCTTCTTGGACCATAAATAATGATTATTTTGCCTTTAAATAGTCTTTTTTCTATCTCGGGGAGAATTGCTCGTTCCAACATAGTAGCTTAAATTAAGAAACCTAACTCGCCTAATTATATATAAATTAGGGGACTTAAGTCAAGCAACCTTTCTTACGCCTTTATGTATGCACTTTTTGTGGCGCCAAATAAAAACATAAGAAAGGTGACAAGCAGTTAGAAATTCGACTGCCTACCGGTTAGAAGCGTTGGCTTCCGATACCGGTCGGTGCTCGCATGGGATGCGGGCAAGGGACACCTTTCTGTTTCGGCTAGCTGGCCGCTTCCTCCTGCGGCTTCTTCCGCAGGTCGCTGAAGAGCCAACCACGGAGGAAGAACGTGATGATGGGGCCGCTGAGCGCCATGAGGCCGAGAATCAGCCACATGAAGCCGGGAGAGTCCGCGAACGCCAGATTCCCGGACGCCATCTTCTCACCGATTCCCTCGGGGCACCAACGCTCAATCATGTGTCCCGACAGAGCGCCGGCGGCCATCTTCGCGAGGAAGAACGTGGACGAGCTGATTCCGAGGTAGCTCGCAATGCGATTCTCCGGAGCCATCTGCGCCGTGATCTGATTGAGCTTGGGAGACCAAGTCAGCTCACCAAAGGCCAAAACCGCCATCGAGATGATAGTGAGCCAGTAGACGCCCTGGTACACAGTCGCACCGAACCACTGCCAGGGCAGGCTTAGAACCATCATGCTGCAGGAGGACACGATGGCGCCGACGACCAGCATCGTAACGATGTTCATCTTCTCGAGGAGCGGGATGATCAGGATCAGCCCCGTGAAGATGATTATCGGATTGATGGCCTGGAACATGCCCTGTGGGGCCTTGTTTCCCATCACGTTCTTCCAGTAGTCCGGCGAGATCGCGCTGATGTAGATGAACGCCATCTGCACCGGTACGTATAACGTTACGAGCGTCGTCAACTTCCAGAACTTCACCTCCTTGATGACGGAGATAAATATCTCGACGAAGCTCTCCTCCTCCTTCTTCTTCACGTCCTCGGCGCGCACCGGCGCCTCAGAACGCATCAAGAAGAGAGGGACGAGAGCCAGAAGGTTCACGATTGCGTACAGCACGATGATGGGCAGGAAGCTCATGGACTTGTCCGGCACCAGCTTGTCGATCGAGTACGCACCCAACGCTGCGCCGACGTTCATCACGAGGTACCAGACGTTGAATGCAGCAGCCTCCGACCGCTTGGTCGAGAAGCGCCGATTCGCCACCTGGAATCCCGTCTTCACCACCGCATTGCCGATTCCCATCACGATGAGCGAAAGAGCGAGGATGCACAGGCCGACGAGCGACTTGCCCATGCCGCTCATTAGCACTCCGATGATGGCGAGCCCGCTCAGAACCTTGCCGATGATCGAAATCCCCATCGACACTCGAACGCCGAAGCGATCCGTTACGGGCCCGCTCACGAAGATGAGGCAGACGCCGGACACTACGCCGAAGGCGCCGTAGAAGTATCCGACGTTTTCGTGAGAGAGACCCATGTCGACACCGAGAAACATGGTGGCGATATTCAGAAACGCGAAGTACGCGAAGCAGTGTAGCAGGTTGATAGCCTGCACCCCCCAGTAGCGCGGGGGGCACTCCTTCAGAACCTTGAAGTTCGCGAAGTACTCGCGGATGTGCGCCCATGCGCCTTTCGCCTTGGGTTTCGTTTCCACCGTTTCCATGTGTCTCTCCGCGCCTTTCTTCTTGCGCCAAATTTCTTTCGCCGTCTTTTCCTTCAATCCGTTTTTCTGTTTTTTGTCACGCCATGTGTACTCCTGTTTTTCTTGTTTCGTTGTTTGCCTTTTCCCTTTTTGCGTCGCCAACCCAATGTTGGCAACAGAGATTTTTGTTCCGCCCCGGACCGCACCCAATGTGCAGCCGCGAGCCAAGAGTGGTCGAAGGATTCCTCCTTTCCGACCATCAACTTGCCCCGCCAATCGGGGAAGAACGCTAGTGTCTCTCAAGGGATCGCAAAAAGTCATCGAACTCGCCCGGCGAATTTAATAATTTTTCGCGATCCCCTGAGGTTTAAAATTTTCTAACTGCTTGTCAATGATCAGATCTTTCCGAGTAAGCAATTGCTTCTAGAAAAGAATGTTCCTTCGCCGCAGACGGCAAGCATTACGCAATCGCGCAAACCGGCAGTCAAAAAATAGCAAAAGAAGGCCTAAATATAAGGGAATAGCAATATATTTACAAGATGGCGCATCCTTGACAGGTTAGCACCGCTTCTTTATGTTATGGTGCGCATGGGTAACGGAATGGAAGAATTGCAGATTCAACTGGCCGCCCAAGGAGAAGTAATTTCTCCGGAAGTTGCGAGAGTAAGAGATATCAATAGGCGCATAAGCATTGCTTTGGCTCGGATGATTGGAGCCAATAGGGAAAAAATAATGTCGGCTGCCGATGGTTTTGGGGAGGTTTTGAAGCTTGGAGTTGAATGTTTTATATCACATGCCGAGATTGATGGCTGGGATCGTATTCCCGCCGACGAAAATATAGTGATAGCTTTTGGTCATCCGTCGAGCGTCGTAGATTCGACTGTGTTAATGGAGAGGATAAGTTCCGTGTCGCCGCAAAGACCGTGGGCCATGGTGGCCCAATTTTTTAATCTTGCCAGAAATTGTCCGGAATTGGTTGCTGACGGTGGTTTTGCCAAGCACATGATTTCGGTTGATCGGCGCGGAAGCAAGGTAGTCAACAAAGACGAGATCCTTGGCAAATCAATAACTCTGCTTCGCGGCAATGGCAATGCGGCGCTTTTTATTGCTCCCGCTGCGCCTGAAGACGCGCAGTTTGCGCCATTAACAGACATTCCTCGTCCCCATCGCGGTTTTGCCGTTATTGCCAGGGAGGTTAGAGCAAGAATAGTTCCGGTTTTGGGACAATTGGTAGCTGTGGATGCCGAGGCCCTGCGTTTTGACACAAAATACACGGTTCTGCCGCCGTTTGAACCGTTTGAAGATGACGCACAAACGCGCTTGGAATGGCAAAAGCGCATGCAGGAGGCGTTGCGTGGGATGTCATCCCCGCTTTAAGCGGGGATCTACCGGATCGCCGATTAAATCGGCGACGACAGGATTAAGTCGGTGACGATAAAGTTTCGCCCGTCCTCGTCTGGATTTTTTCGACGAGTTTTTGACCGAGAGACTTGTTGATTTCACTAATAAGTTCGATTTGTTTAGCCATCACTTGCGATGCCCACGCGGAATTTTCAACGCCAATTGTCAGTACTTTATTTTTATAAAATTTCGGAGAAGTGTAGTTTAGCGCTTCCGGATGCACAAATTTAGGCGCGAGCTTCTTGTATTTTTCGCAAACCAAAGCGGCGCGCGCCTCGCGAGTCATTCCAATTGAGGCAATTGCCCTAGGTAGAATTTTTTGAATTGGAGTGAAAATAAAAGAAAGTTGTTATTTTGCTGGCGCAAAATGTTATCCAGTAGCAAGCCCTTTGGGCTTGCCTGAAAGTTAATTTTTGTGAAGGGCCCTCTTATAAATCTCCAGAGTTTCAATGGCCATTTTATCCCAGGAAAAATCTTTTAAGCGGGCGTATCCGCGAGTGACCAGTTCCTCCCTCTTGGCGCGGTCAGTGTATACCGAAGCCATTTTCTGCGCCATATCGGACGCGTCATGCGGATTAAAAAATACCGCATTCCCCTCTCCGCAAACCTCCGGCAAGCTTGAGCTTTGCGCGGCGCACACGGGAATTCCGCATGCGAAAGCTTCCAACGCCGGCAGTCCGAAACCTTCATAAAAAGAAGGAAGAACATATAAAAGCGCCGCATTATACAAAAGTACCAAATCTTCATCCGGCACGAGTCCGGTAAAACGCACTTCGCCTTCAAGCCGTTCTTCCGCGACGGTTTGTTTAACCTCCGGATACCAAGGGTCTTCTTTCCCGGTTATCACAAGCCATCCCTCAAATTTATATTTGTGCTTCAAGACCGCAAAAGCTTTAATCAAATTCACCAGATTTTTGTGGCTGCGCCAGACGCCGGTATATAGAATATATGGCTTAGTGAGGCCGTTTTTGTTGCGAAAATTCTCAATAATCACTGTATTTGCAATGTGGTGGAATTGCGGATTTACGCCCTCGTGAATTACGCCGATTTTTGCAGGATCGGTTTTTAAAAATTTCACTACATCGCGCTTTGTGTGCTCGGAAACCGCTATCACGCGCCGCGAACGATTTACGATCGAATTAATGGTTAAATGATAGCCAAAGCGGCTCCGCCAATTATTGAATTTGCGGCCGGGATAAAGGTTAATCGTGAGGTCATGAATTGTGACAACGCTCGGTTTTCTATACAAAATCGGCGCATTAAAATGCGTAAAATGCATCAGGTCTAATTTTGCCTTCCAAAGTGCGCGGCAAAGATTCCACTGCTCTTTGAATGAGTAATGCGGCGCGTCCGCAAGAATTTTCTCGACGCCTTTTCGCGGCGGCACAAAACTTTCAAAACTCGGACTGTTGAGAAAAATCACGTACTCGGATTTTGTGTCCAATTTGGTAACGTGGTTTATGAGTTCGTAAACGTAACGCCCAATACCCGTGAATGCCGAGCTGTAAAGTCTGGCGTCGATGCCGATGCGCATGAGGATATTTTAGCATAAGGGCATAGTCGGCATTTGCTTTCGGGCGCTTGGAGTCGGGCCTCCTCATGCATGATTCGGAGGCCCTCTTCCTGAAATTACGCGCCCTTCAGCAAAAGACCGACTACGCCTGCTATTGAGAGAGGAGTGTTATTTTAGGTTCTCCATGAATCTCGCCAGCAATCTTACACCAAACCCCGTCGCGCCCTTTTGCTCATATTTTTTCGGGTCTGTC
>JACRID010000075.1 GCA_016220145.1 Candidatus Peregrinibacteria bacterium | reverse complement strand
GTTTTAATGCCAAGCTGAAAGGGTTTAGGGCTTTGGTTAGGGGTGTTCGTGACATCAACTTCTTCCTTTTCAGGGTTTCAACTTTCTATGCTTAAAATATCTGTCAATCTTTTATTCAAAGTAATTTGCGTATGATCCAAATTACGTTATAAATTTGAATGCGCGTGCAGACACGACTAGCGGAAAAAAGCTTAGGCGGAATCTAAAATAAACAGGGCTTCCCATCTATTCTACCAATAAAATTTGAATATCCTCGTCCGGGAACTCCTCATCGATCGCGCTTTGAACACCCTGACTTAAGGTGATGCTCGCCATCGGACAGCCTTGGCACGCGCCCTGCAAACGCACCTTTAAAATCTTGTCTTTGGTAAGTTCTATCAGCTCGATTTCGCCGCCGTCCATTTGAATAAAAGGGCGCACCTTTTCAGCGATGCATTTTGAAATGCGCCTGAACAGGTCGGATTTTGCCTTCACGGGCGCTTTTTTGGCGGCGGATTTATTGGCTTTCATTGGAGCCGATTATAACACACTATGCTAAACTGAACTTATGAACTTGATTTTGCTCGGTCTGGTTGCGGTTACGGAAATCTTTGCACTTTATAATCGCGGCGGCGGGCCGCTTTTGTCGCATCTTGTTTTGACGGGCGCGACATTCGTTTGTATTGCGGTTTGCGTATTTCAACGCAAGAAAATTCGCTTTAAATTTACATTCGCGGAGACGGCGTATGCCTTATTTGCAGCCATTTTTGTGATATCGATGTTCTTTTCGTTGACGCCGGAATTCGGTCTTGCGGAGCTGCTGCTTTTTATCAATGCCGGAATTTTGCTGGCGGTTTTCAGCAACCTGAATTTTGGCGAAAAAGTTTTAAATTATTTTTCATGGGCGCTTATTTGCATTGCGACCGCCGATACATTGATAGGTTTTTTTATTTACACCCGCACGCCGTTTCCGCGACTAGCCGGAACTTTCATCGATCTTTCGGCGCCGTACACTTCTTTTGGAAACGATTTCGCCAACTTTTTATTGCTGATTTTGCCGCTTGCCTTGTTTCAACTTCTACATCGCCATGAACGCGTTACGACGCGCATCTTAGCGATTCTTGCAACCTCGATTTTGTTCGCCGGATTTTTGCTGACATTCTCGCGCGGAGCGTGGCTTAACCTGCTGGCGGTTATTATTTTGGCTGGAATTTTGTGGATAGTCAGGAGAATAAAACGTGCGAGAAAGCCGGAAATGGCGAAGGGCTCGTGGCTTCGCATGGCCATTTCCATCGTGTTGGCCATTCTACTGGTCATCGGACTGCAGTTCGTGCGCAGTCAGAAATTTCAAACCAATTCGTTTTTGCTTAAGGCCACCATGCAGGCGGACGAAGGTTTCGCATCCGCCGACGAACGCTTGGACTTTTGGAAGGGCGCAATTCAAATAATTAAAGATAGGCCGATCTTTGGCGGAGGCATTTTGAGTTTTAAATTTTTGTATCCGAAATATCAGCCGGATTTTGGCGCAAACTGGGATCATCCTCACAATATTTTTCTGAAAATCGGAGTTGAAAATGGAGTTTTTGCGGCAGTTTTGTTTGCGCTGTTTTTGATTTTTACGGCCGCGGCGATTTTGCCTTTTCTATATAAAAATACCGGGCATATCGGCGTGTTTTTTATGGCGGGAGCGGTCGGTGCGTTTGGCCACAACCTCGTGGATTACAATTTTATCGTTGCGAATTTCATTTTTGCGATGGTTTTTATTGCCATCGGCCTGTCTTTTACAAAGGGTCAAAAACGGCTTATTGATGCTAAAATCCCGCTCGGTGTGATGGCGGTTATAAGCCTCTGCCTTGTTTTTATCGGTCTCCACGATGGTTATTACAATATTTATTTCAAAAAAGGACGCGAACAATTGGCGAACAAACAATATGACGCGGCGGTTGTGAATTTGGAAAAATCACAAAACCTTTTTTGGCGGCGCGATTTGGAAAACCACCTTGCGATTGCATACCGCGTTCAATATAAACAAACCGGCAAGCCGGAGTGGCGCGAAAAAGAAGTGAAATTGCTGGAAAGTTTGGCGCCAAAAACCGCGGACGCGGCGATTTTGTCGCGTCTCGGCGAACTTTATGCGGAAGATAAGCGTTTTGCCGATGCCGAGAAGCTTTTTGAAAAAGCGCTTAATTCGGACCCTCAAAACAGGCTTCGTTATTATTACCAATTACTGTCGGTTCGCCGTTCGCAAGCCGAGCCGATAGTCGAAAAAATGGCTTCACGAACGCGGGCGCTACTCTTCGGGTATACGGAAGCGCTTAAGAGCAACAGGCACGTCACCATTCTTACGGACAACCCAACTTATGCGTCGCAACTTTATGGATTTCTGGACATGAAAACCGAGAAAGTGGAGTTTGATAAAATTTGGTTTGCGGAATTTGTAAAATTTGCAGCCCAGTACGGTTCAAGCATGCAAATCCCAATCGCATTATGAAAAAACTTTTAATTGCCACCAAAAACCCCGGAAAATTTGCGGAAATTTTGGAAGTTTTAAAATCGCAGGACGAACCGTTGGCCGACTACGAATTTTTGTCTTTGGCGGATTTGAAAATCAAGGACGAAGTTGAGGAACATGGCGTGACTCATGAAGAAAACGCAATTTTAAAGGCGCGTTATTTTTTCAACAAAACCGGTTTGCCGACTTTGGGCGAAGATTCCGGTGTTCATGTGGATGCGTTTCCGGGCGAACTTGGAGTTCAAACCCGCAGGTGGGCGGGGCTTGGGGCGGCCACTGATGCCAAATGGATAAAATGTTTTCTGGGAAAGATGAGTGCGATTTCGGCGGATGACCGCGGCGCAAAATTTATTTGCTGCGCCGCGTTGATTTTAGATGACGAAACGTACAGATTCCCGCGCATATTTATAGGCGAAACGCGCGGTATAATAACAAAAATAATGGAGGCGCCGCTAAAACCGGGAATTCCAATCTCATCTTGTTTCCGGCCGTCCGGATTCTCAAAAGTTTACGCCGCCCTGACGGTCGCGGAAAAAAACGGCATCAGCCACAGAGGGAAGGCGATTTCAAAGGTGAGGGAGTATTTGTGCCGCCCTGACGGGGACGGGAGAACGAAGCGCAATTCCGCTTTACGGAATTTTAAAAGAAATCTACGTTCGCCTCTGCTGCAAGCTATTGTCTTCCATGACAGTGAGCGCCAATGGCTTGCAGCAGGGCTCACTTGATTTCTATGGTCGCAAATACTGAACGAAGCTCGAACCTATTTTAAAGGTTCTGGAGGCTAGCCTCCAGAGAAAATTTGCGAATGGTATTGGCAGGCGCGCGGTGCGGCCGGCCACCGCGCGCCTGAGAAATGTGAAAAATGCGCCGCCCGCCCCCTTTCGGGCGGCGCAGGAAAAAACACTCTTAAATCTCCTGCTTTTTCGGAGCGGAATCAGGGTGGGCTGGGTGGGTTTAACTATATTTCCCTTATCCCCTTAACTTACTTTTTAATTGCTCCATATATATTTCGCCGCAACTCTCATGCATGCTGAATAAAATCAGTTGAATCGTTTTGTACGAACTGGTCGGTAAAGAATCTACATACTTATATCTTTTATATTTAGGTTCCCACAGATCGCCCAACAACTCATTCAAGGATACATATAAACTCAACAAAATATGATTTGATTTTTCTGATTTTGATTCACTTTGCTCATAGTCGGGACAACGTATATGAACGGTCAGCGGTCCAAGTTCATTTTCCATCATACGCCTAGCCGCATTTCTGATATTGCCATTTTGATTTTTAAGTAAATACAAAAGCCAGGGAAACAAAAAATCTGGCTGCTTTTCTCTGCCATGCAGAAAATATAAGACTGACACGGCCACAACAAAATTTTCCATCCGCCAGTCCTCAATAATGTTTACATATTCATTCGGTGCATTTTCTATGATTGATTTGATCTCGTGATATTGTCCGCTGTTTTTAGAGTCATGCAAAAGTTTCCCTACCCCTCTTGCCGCTTTGCGACTCTCCTCTTTATCTCCGTTCAAAATAACGTCAAATAGCTCGGTGAATGTTTTTGTCGGTTTTGTAGGGTTTGATTTCATGTGTTTTTAATTACTTGTCACTGTATCAATTCTCTATCAAATAGATTTTTTAGAAATATAGAGGTTTTCGGCTTATTTAAGGCACTGCAACTTACATGTTCTAGGCTTATTCTAGGACGGAGCTAGGTCAATGTTTTTTTACACACCAATATGCAATAGGGGATCGTTGTTTACCATCAAAATAAATTTTATCCTCTGCTTCTAATTCTTTTAGCAATCTTAAAATTTGTCTGTTATTAAGTCTGTTTTCGAATAATCCTTCCCTAAAATCGGTGAATTCTGACCTCAAATGTAACTTTTGATGTTAGGGTCGGAAGTAATAATACCATGAGCCATGGCGACCTCCAAAGCACTGGCGTAGTTTAGGGATTTTCGGTATTTGTTGTTGAGTATTGATAGTGCATGCTGCAACTGTTTTTCGTTCACCGTCGACCAGTCGGTGCCTTTTTTGAAAAACCAGCGTCGCAGAAGTCCGATCGTATTTTCGATAAGTGGTTTTTGCCATGGGCTGTACGGATCGGCAAAGAATACG